>JAYENI010000051.1:0-15451 GCA_034722015.1 Pseudomonadota bacterium | reverse complement strand
TGAACGCCTAACATATTGGCCAGTATACCCATTTATTAGATGTTGTCTAATAAATGGCGGGTCAGCGGAGGGTATAGATTACACGCACATCTGGCGCGACGCGCTTGCCGAAGACGGTGTGCCTCCCCGTTTCCGGCCAGAGCGAATGGGGAGTGAAGCGGCAGAAATGGATTTGCCGCTACTGTCCCGAGCGCGGGTTGGCGCCCGCAAGACTTGCCTCGTCCCCGGTGCGCTGAGAGTGCGGAAAGAGTAAGGGCGGACACTGGTTTCGGCACGGGGTTTTTCTGCCTTGGCACAGTGCGATATGCCGCGCTGACTGCAGTTCGGTGCGCAAACTTTCAGGTGCCGGGGAACACCTCGGCGAACCGGGCGCCAAATTCCTCGAGGGCATCTTCCGGCAGATCATTGATTCCGGCCGCGGCCTGGCGCCCACCGCCGGTCGGAAATTGACGGCAGAGCACATCCGCTCCGGTTTTGGAGGACAGCGGGGCGCGGACGCTGACGACGAACCCGCCTTCGGGCAGTCGTGTCAGCATGGCGTGGGCGCGTTGCGGATTGGCCCGCGCAAGCTCGTTGGCAAAGACTCCGCTGACGCGACGCGCCCAGGGTTCGGCGGGCAGGATAAAGAGTGCGCGCGCGCCGGATTCCAGTTCGGGGCCGATACTCCGGGCCTGTGCGTTATCTTCCGCGTACCCGTCTCGCAACTTGACGAAGGCCTCGTCCTCCCGAATAAACTGGAGTGGATCCACGTAGGGGCGTAATTTGCGATAGAGGTCTGCGGGAGCGAAGTGCAAGTCTTCTACGGCGCCTCCGTAGGCGTTGTAGTTGATCAGCTCGCCCAGATCCTTCAGCAGCTCCAGCTTGTCCTCACCCAAGCCAAGCGGTTCCGCGGCGCGGCGGGCGCTGTCGTGGAAATTGTCGCCGAATGCGGCCGTTACGGCCCAGGCGCGGTACTCGCCGTTGAGGTCGTCGTCGACCAGCAGGCTGGTGCAGGTGTCAGGGGAGGTATCGATGTGGGCATCGAAATTCTCGTGCTCCGGGATTTCGCCGGCGAAGTGGTGGTCGAAGTAACGCACGTGGGCGCCGGAATCGAGCAGCCGGACCAGGCCGGAACGGTTCTTGTCCAGCGAGATGTCGAGGACGGTAATTTCGTCGCCTGCCTGGGCATCGAGCCCGTCAAGCAGCTTGATGTCACGCTTTACGCCGGTGACCAGAGTGCTTTCCGCCGGGGAATGCAGACGAATCTGTTGAAGCGCGCAGATGCCGTCAGCGTCGCCGTTGAACACATCGATCAGGGACATAGGCTGCTCTCCAGTCTGACGATCGTCAAAGTAGCGTGTCGTAAAAGCCCGTCTTGCACTCCCTGGCGGCGTTAAAAACGTGCTCGAATGCTCATTTACTACGTGTAAACTGCGCTTCTGCGCGCGTTTTTTGCCTTGCCAGGAAGCACAACCCAGACTTTTGCGACACCCTCCAAAGTGGAGCGGGTGAAGGGAATCGAACCCTCGTCATCAGCTTGGGAAGCTGAGGTTCTGCCATTGAACAACACCCGCCCGGGAATTTCGCGGCCCGCAGATTCTACAGAAAGGGTCTATCCACTGTCACCAGATACAACTGAATTAATTGCCCTGGCCCCGTTGTCCGGATGCCGTATGTGTAAAGGCGCAGGACATGCCGAGATGTCTGCATTCCACCCATGACGACCCATTGCAATCATGTAAAATGCCTGCTGTTGCGATCAGGATCGGGGTTTCGTATGGAAATCAGTTTGAACGGCGAACGTCGCGACGTTCCGGACGGGCTCACCGCCGAGGCCTTGCTGGCGTCGCTGGATCTTGCGAGCCGGCGGGTTGCCCTCGAGATCAATCTGGAGATCGTGCCGAGGGGCCTGTTCCCCGAGACCCTGCTCAGGGCGGGTGACCGGGTGGAGATCGTCCAGGCAATCGGTGGAGGCTGAGCGGAGCCTTTTTTATGTGTACAGACCTGTGGAAGTAAAGATGTCGACTGTTTCATTGCAGCAGCAACCCTCCGGCGGTACCGATACTCTCGAAATTGCCGGAGTCGCCTACCAGTCCCGGTTACTGGTGGGTACGGGCAAGTACAAGGACCTGGCCGAGACGCGAGCGGCCGTGGAGGCCAGCGGCGCGGAGATCGTCACGGTGGCCATTCGCAGAAGTAACATCGGGCAGGATCCCTCTGAACCCAATCTGCTCGACGCGCTGCCTCCGGACCGTTTTACCATCCTGCCGAACACCGCCGGCTGCTACACGGCAGACGACGCCGTTCGCACCTGCCGACTGGCGCGGGAACTGCTGGACGGACACTCGCTGGTCAAGCTTGAAGTGCTGGGAGACGAGAAGACGCTTTACCCCGACGTTGCCCAGACGCTGAAGGCGGCCGAGACACTGCTCAATGACGGGTTCGACGTCATGGTTTATACCAACGATGACCCGATCGTCGCCAGGGAGCTGGACAAAATGGGGTGTGCGGCGGTCATGCCCCTGGCGGCACCCATCGGGTCCGGTCTCGGCATTCGCAATCCCTACAATATTCTCGAAATCGTCGAGAACGCCAGCTCCCCGGTCCTGGTGGATGCCGGAGTAGGCACCGCCTCGGATGCAGCCGTGGCGATGGAACTGGGCTGCGATGGGGTGTTGATGAACACCGCCATTGCCGCGGCCCGAAATCCCGTGTTGATGGCCTCTGCCATGCGCAAGGCCGTAGAGGCCGGACGCGAGGCCTGGCTCGCCGGGCGCATGCCGCGCAAGCGTTATGCCTCGGCTTCGTCACCCACCGACGGCGTTTTCTTCGAGTAGTGGCGGATTTCCCGGGGGGCGCCGCGCACAGGGACGACGGAGCTCCCGGTCCTCGAACCGTCCAAAGTTTCGTCAGGCGTGAGGGCCGCCTCACTCCCGGACAGAAACGGGCCCTGCAACGACTGTGGCCGGTTTACGGGACCGATTGCGGTGACACACCACTGGATCTCGAAGCCGTTTTCGGACGAGAGGCGCCATTGACCCTGGAGATCGGTTTCGGCAACGGAGAGTCGATGGCGGCGTTGGCTGAGGCACATCCCGAGAGGAACTTCCTCGGCGCGGAGGTGCATCGTCCCGGGCTCGGTCGTCTGCTGCGGCGGATCGAGGAACTGCACCTGACGAATGTCAGGCTGTATTCCGGCGATGCTGTCGAACTGCTCGAGCGAAATCTGCCCGCCGCGACGCTGGACGCCGTATTGCTGTTCTTTCCGGATCCCTGGCCCAAGAACCGTCACCGCAAGCGTCGCATTGTGCAACCGCGGTTCGTCCGCCTGGTCCACCGGGCGCTGCGCGACGCTGGCGTGTTTCACATGGCAACGGACTGGGAGGAATACGCTATCCACATGATGGCGATCATGGAGGCGGCGGACGGCTACAGGAATCGCGCCGGTCCAGGCCGTTTTTCGCCGCGGCCCGGCGATCGCCCCTTCACAAGATTCGAACGTCGGGGTGCCCGCCTGGGACATACCGTCAGGGACCTGGTCTATACCAGGGTCTGATCCGGGCCGAGGTTACCTGATCGCCCGGCAATCCATGGCCCTGCCGGGCCACCGTATCGGGGACTTTCATCGGATTGTCTCCTGAATGGATTGAAACGGATTGTGTCTCCCGTGACCGGTCGTATGCTGCCACAAGGGTCCGTTCCAGGACGCGCAGTCTATCTCTATGCGCCAGCTACCCAATTCCCGCCCGATGCACTACCATTCCGGGTTTCGTGCCCTCGGGACGAGTGCTGCGGGACGCCCCCGAACCCGGCGCCGCAAATTCCCGGGGCACCCAGAACAAAACCAGGGCTGGTCATGGCGCTTCAGGGGATTCCCTGGCCGGCCGCAAGGCATCGTTTCCCCAAGGAGGACCTGAAATTGTCCACAAAACATCCAGTCGTTGCCGTCACGGGCTCTTCCGGCGCCGGAACCACAACCGTCAAGCGTGCCTTTGAACACATCTTTTTTCGCGAGAAGATCAATCCTGTCGTAATAGAGGGAGACAGTTTTCACAGCCATAACCGCGTCGAGATGCGCGAGGCGCTGGCCAAGGCGGACGCGGAGAACCGTTGCCTCAGTCATTTCGGGGAGGAGGCGAACCTGTTTGGAAAACTCGCCGAGTTGTTCGAGACTTACGGCGAAACGGGTTCCGGTCAACGCCGCCTGTATCTGCACAGCGAGGAAGAGGCGACGCCCTATGAGGGTCTGAAGCCCGGCGAATTCACGCCCTGGGAGGACATTCCGCAAGGGACGGATCTGTTGTTCTACGAAGGGTTGCATGGCTGCATCAAAACCGACGAGGTCGACGTGGCGCAACACGTCGACCTGAAGATCGGTGTGGTTCCCATCGTCAACCTGGAGTGGATCCAGAAGATCCATCGGGATTCGGCGGAACGTGGCTACAGCGAAGAGGCCATTGTCGACACCATCCTGCGTCGCATGCCGGACTATGTGAAGTACATTACCTCGCAGTTCGCGCTGACGGACATCAATTTCCAGCGCGTCCCCACCGTCGACACCTCGAATCCTTTCATCGCAAGGGACATCCCCACACCTGACGAGAGTTTCGTTGTGATCCGGTTCAAGGACCCGACGCATTTCGGGGTGGATTTCCCCTATCTCCTGAGCATGATACAGGGCTCTTTCATGTCTCGGCGCAACAACCTGGTGGTACCGGGCGGCAAGATGGGTTTCGCGATGGAACTGGTGCTGACACCCGTCATCCACGACATCCTGAAAAAGAAACGCGCCTAAAACCGGTGTAGCCCCGCTATGGAAATGTCACGACTGGGCGGGGACGGCCCGGAGGTCAGTCGGCTGTGCCTTGGCACCATGACCTTCGGCGAGCAGAACTCCGAGTCCGAGGCGCACGACCAGATCTCGCTTGCGGTCGAGCGGGGAATCAACCTCATCGACACCGCGGAGATGTATCCCGTACCGCCCAGGAAGGCGACTCAGGGGCGCACCGAGGAGTACCTGGGGTCGTGGCTGGCAAAGCGAGGCCGCCGGGACGACCTCATTGTTGCAACCAAGGTCTCAGGTCCCTCGAGTGGCTTGCGTTACATCCGCGGCGGGCCACGGCTTGACGCGACACATATCACAGCGGCGCTTGACGGCAGTTTGCGGCGCTTGCGGACGGACTATGTGGATCTCTATCAGGTTCACTGGCCGCATCGCGATACCAACTACTTCGGGAAACTGGGGTACGTTCACCGGGCCGACGAGGATGCGATCGAGATCGAGGAGACGCTGGAGGCCCTGTCCGGGCTCGTCGAGCGGGGAAAGGTTCGCCAGATCGGGGTGTCCAATGAAACGCCCTGGGGCGCGATGCGGTATATCGCACTGGCGGAAAGCCGTGGATACCCCAGGATCGTCAGCATCCAGAACCCGTACAATCTCCTGAACCGAAGTTACGAGGTCGGCCTGGCCGAGATTGCCCATCGGGAGCGGCTGGGATTGCTGGCGTACTCGCCGCTCGCGTTCGGTGTACTGTCCGGGAAGTATCTCGGCAACATCCGTCCACCGGGTGCGCGACTCTCGCTTTTCAAACGCTTCGATCGCTACAGCAACGCCCGGGGTACGCAGGCAACGTCCCGTTATGTCGCGCTGGCGCGGGAAAACGGCCTGACGCCTGCCGGACTCGCGCTGGCGTTCGTCAACAGCCGCCCGTTTCTGACGAGCAATATCGTTGGCGCGACAAGTGTCGAACAGCTCTCGGAGAACATTGACAGTGCCGAAATTCGACTGAGCGATGAGGTCTTGGCCGCAATAGAGTCAATCCACGAGAGGCATTCGAACCCCTGTCCCTGAGGTCGCATTCCGACACGGGTCCCGGCGTCCGTCAAATGACGGCGCCTGCTAACCGCCCCTTCAATCGCTAGCTCGTGCCGGGCGCGCCGATCTCGGCCCTGGCCGCTTCGATCCATGTCCTGACCTCCCTGTTGATCTCCTCCGGCGTCTTGCCGGTGGTGGTGATCGGTTCACCGATCCTGACGTCGATAACGCCGGGGTACTTCACGAAGTGTCTGCGTGGCCAGAGGTAGCCGGCGTTGTGGGCGATCGGGAGGATCGGGACGTCGTTTCGGCTTGCCAGAATCGCCCCGCCCATCTTGTATCGCTTGTGCTGGTCGGGCGCCACACGCGTCCCCTCCGGAAAAATGATGATCCAGCGCCCTGCGTCCAGGCGGGCGCGCCCCTGGCTCACCAATTGATCCACCGCCGACCTTCCGGACCCCCGATTGAGTGAAATGGGTTCGATCATGGCGAGCCCCCAGCCGAAAATAGGTAACCACAACAACTCCCGCTTGATGACCCAGACCACGGGAGGGAGAAAACCCTGTACGGCCAGGGTCTCCCAGGTTGACTGATGGTTCGACATCACGATGCAGGGTTCGGTCGGCATGTTCTGCAGGCCCGAGATCCGAAAGTCGACCCCGCAGACCCTTTTCAGTACTGAGATATTGATGTCTGCCCAGCTGGAAAGGACCCGGTAGCGGGTCCGGAATCTGAATGGCAGGAGAAAGGGGCCGATAATGACGACGTAGAACAACAGCGTGACAAGGAAAAAGACCGAGAAAACCAGGGATCGCAGCGCCAGCGCGATCCCTCGAGCCTTGCCGGTGTGACCTCTCATGAATCGTTGTCCCCGGACAACAGCGCTTCCGCGAAGTCGGCCAGGTCGTTGTAAACCGGGACATCGTCCGGGACGTCGCCCGCGGCCAGGGTGCGTTCCCCCTTGCCGGTGCGCACCAGTACGGGGCTGGCGCCCGAGGCATGCGCGGCGACAAGGTCTCGTGCGGAGTCGCCGACTGCCGGTACGCCGCGAAGTCCGGTCTGGTAGCGCCGGCTGATTTGCCTGAAGAGTCCGGGCAGCGGCTTGCGGCAGCTGCATTTGTCTTCCGGACCATGGGGGCAGAAAAAGACGCCGTCTACCGAACCGCCGAATCGTCTGAGAAGGGAGGCCATCTTACGATTCATCGAGTGCAGCGTGTCGATATCGAACATGCCGCGCGCGATACCGGACTGGTTCGTGGCCACGGCAACGCGATAACCCGCCGCGTTGAGGCTCGAGATCGCATTGAGACTGCCCGGAATCGGAATCCATTCCGCGCTGGCCTTGATATACTCGTCGGAATCCTCGTTGATCACGCCATCGCGATCGAGGATGACCAGTTTCATGGTTTGGCGGCGTGCTGTGAGGCGCCCTGCAAGCGGGAGAGGTCCGCCGCGCGCAGGAACTGTTCGGAGAGCCGGTGCAGCAAGGCGAGACGGTTGTTACGCAGGCCGGGGTCTTCTGCCATGACCATGACCTCGTCGAAGAACGCGTCGATCGGGGCGCGCAGGGTTGCGAGCATCGTCAGGGCTTCCCGGTACAGACCTTTGGCGAAGAGCGGGTCGACGCTGTGCGTTATGTCGTTTAGCGATCTGAACAGGTGCGTTTCCGCCCCCTGGTCGAGCAGGGCCTCGTCCACAGAGCCTTCCACACTTTCTCCCGCCTGCCTGAGAATATTGCGAATCCGTTTGTTGGCCGCAGTCAGGCTGTCCGCTTCCGGCAGCCGGCGGAAAGCCTCAACGGCCCGGACTCGACTGTCGAATTCCTGCGGGCACGTCGGGCGCCTGGCGTGTACCGCGTCGATGACATCGGATGCGATACCACGGTCGAGATAGTAGGCACGCAGTCTGTCCAGGGCATATTCAAATACCGCTTCCGCGGCCTCGTCCGCCGCCATCGCCTGAGGAAATTCCCGGGCCGCCTGTCGCAGCAAGTCAAGAAGGTCAAGAGGTAATCCGCCCTCGATGATGATGCGCAGGGTGCCGAGCGCCGCCCTGCGTAGCCCGAAGGGGTCTTTCAATCCGGTAGGCCGCAACCCCGCGGCGAAAATGCCGACCAGCGTGTCGAGCCGGTCCGCCAGGGCCAGCACCCGACCGGTGCCGGTTTCCGGCAGGGCATCGCCCGCCTTGCGAGGCAGATACTGTTCGTCCAGCGCGATCGCGACCTCGTCGGATTCGCCGTCGTGCCCGGCATAGTAGCGGCCCATGATCCCCTGCAGGGACGGGAACTCCACGACCATGTCGGTCATCAGGTCGCACTTGCACAGCTCGGCCGCGCGCCTGGCGTTGTCGGGGTCCGAACCCACCGCCGACGCAATAGACGCACACAATTTCGTTAGGCGCTCCGACTTGTCCAGCAACGTCCCGAGCTGCTTCTGGAAGACGACGTTGCCCAGCGCCTCGCGCCGGGAGGACAGCGGGGTCTTTCGGTCCTGGTTCCAGAAAAACTCCGCATCCTCGAAGCGCGGCCGGATGACGCGTTCGTTTCCCTCGCGAACCCTCACCATCTCCCGGCTGTCGATATTGGAGACCGCGATGAAATGGGGCATCAGCCTGCCTTCGCGGTCGACGACGGGAATGTACTTCTGGTTTCCCTGCATGGTCGTGACCAGTGTCTCGTGCGGCACCTGTAAAAAACGTGCGTCGAAATTGCCGGACAGCGCGATCGGCAGTTCCACGAGTGCCGCGATTTCATCGAGCAGATCGTCGTCGATCAGGGCCTGACCGCCGAGGTCCGCGGCAAGCGACTCCGCCTGCTCGCGTATCCGGGTTTCGCGGGCATTGTAGTCAGGTTCGACGCGCCCGGTCCCTCGCAGCGTGGACACATAGTCCCCCGCACCGACCAGCGCGATCGGGGCGGGATGGTGAAAACGGTGGCCCCGGGTGAACCGGTCCGTCCGCACCCCCAGAATCTCCGCGTCCACGATCTCCTCTCCGAAGAGCAGGACCACCCAATGGACCGGTCGCACGAACTCCTCGTCCGATGAGCCCCAACGCATGCGTTTCGGTATCGGCAGGTCGTCGAGCGCCTTTCGCACGGCATCGGGTATCAGCGACGTCGCCGGGGCGCCGGCCTGCGTCGAGCGATGCACGAGCCACGCCCCCTTGTCCGTTTCCAGTCTCTCGAGGTCCGCCACGGCGACACCACAGGACCGGGCGAAGCCTTCCGCGGCGCGGGTCGGATTCCCCTCGCCGTCGAAAGCCGCTTTGACGGAGGGTCCCTTGCGCTCACCTGGTCGATCGGGTTGCCGGGTGGACAGGGCACTGACGATGACCGAGAGTCGACGGGGTGTGGCAAAGACGCGATGCGCCTCGAAATCGAGGCCCAGTTCGCGAAACGCCTGGGACAAGCCTTCCCCCAGGGCGCGTGAAAGTGAGCGAAGTGCCCTCGGAGGGAGTTCCTCCGTTCCGATCTCGAAGAGCAGGTCCCTATGCTCCGACACCGGTCGCCTCCGCGTCAGGTTCGAGCAGGGGAAACGCGAGACTTTCCCTGGCGTCGTAGTAGGCTTCGGCGACCTTGCGGGCCAGTGTGCGCACCCGCAGGATGTAGCGCTGTCGCTCCGTGACGGAGATGGCATGGCGGGCGTCGAGCAGGTTGAACGTGTGCGAGGCGCGCAGCATCTGTTCGTATGCCGGTATGGCGAGCCCGCTTTCGATCAGCTTCAGACTCTCGCGCTCGCAGGCATCGAACGTGGCGAACAGGGTGTCCACGTCGGCCTTCTCGAAATTGTAGGTCGACTGTTCGACCTCGTTCTGGCGGAATACGTCTCCATAGGTCACGATGCCCTGCGGACCCAGGGTCCAGGTCAGGTCATAGACGCTTTCAACCTCCTGCAGGTACATGGCGATCCGTTCAAGTCCGTAGGTGATCTCGCCGCTGACCGGCCTGCACTCCCGTCCTCCGACCTGCTGGAAGTAAGTGAACTGGGTGACTTCCATGCCATTGAGCCAGACCTCCCATCCCAGTCCCCAGGCCCCGAGTGTCGGGGATTCCCAGTTGTCTTCAACGAAACGGATGTCGTGAACGAGGGGGTCGATACCGAGCTCGCGCAGGGACTGGATATAGAGTTCCTGAATGTCGTCCGGGGAAGGTTTGAGCAGTACCTGGAACTGGTAGTAGTGCTGCAGTCGATTGGGATTCTGGCCGTAGCGACCGTCTGTCGGTCTGCGCGACGGCTGGACGTAGGCGGTGCGCCAGGGTTCCGGTCCGATCGCCTTGAGGAACGTGGCGGGATGAAACGTGCCTGCACCCATCTCCATGTCATAGGGTTGCAGGATGGCGCAACCGCGGCGGGCCCAGAATGACTGTAACGCCAGAATCAGGCCCTGAAATGTCGAAACGTCGAATTGCGCCATGGCGACCAGCGACCATTAGGATAAACAGCAAAGTATAGCGACGGTGATGCCATGTCACCACCGACGATGCCGCTGCCTTCAAGATCCTCGGGTGATGTCGTGAACCCGGCACGTTATATTGCGAACGGTTTCCCCCGGCGTGCTGGTCGGCGGACCGTCAGGGGAGCGCCCCGGACTGAATCACTCGCGGTTCGAGCGCAAGTGAACATTGCGGAGACGAGACATTGACTTCAATCGCTGACGAAGGACGCCTGATGAAGGACCGTGCCGTCAACAGAAGACAGATCGTTGCCGCACTGGTATTCGGCGTTCTGGCGATCTATATGGCCGGGGTGGTTCCCACGGTCGAAATCGCCTGGGTAAGTGCATTTCTGCTGCTGACGGTTTATCTGTTTGCGTTCGAGATCGTCAGTGTGGACGTGGCCGCCATTACCATCATGGTGTTGCTCGGGCTCACGTCCCTGTTCGCGCCTCAGATGGGCCTCGAACAGGGACTCGTCGACAATCGGCACCTGTTCGACGGTTTCGCCTCCAACGCGGTCATGTCCATCATCGCGGTCATGATTATTGGTGCCGGACTCGACAAGACCGGCATCATGAGCCAGGTGGCGACCTTTATTCTCAGGGTCAGTGGCGCGAGCGAAGGGCGGATCATCCCGATCATTTCCGGTTCCGTCGGCGTCATTTCTTCATTCATGCAGAACGTCGGGGCCGCGGCGCTGTTCCTGCCCGTGGTGAGTCGAATCTCGGCCCGTTCCGGGCTTCCCATGTCCCGGCTGCTGATGCCCATGGGGTTTTGCGCGATCCTGGGGGGTACCGTGACCCTGGTAGGGTCCAGCCCCCTGATTCTTTTGAATGACCTGATTCTCACGTCCAACAAGGCGTTGCCCGAAGCGCAGCAGATGGATACCTGGTCGCTTTTTTCCGTGACGCCGATCGGCCTCGCCCTGGTCGCTACGGGCATCGCCTATTTCGTGCTGGCGGGTCGCTGGGTGCTGCCCGATACGAAAACGGAGTGGAGCAAGGCCACAGGGTCGATGGACTACTTCCAGGAAACCTATGGTATGGACTACTGCCTGAAGGAAATGGTGATCCCGGGGGACAGCGAACTGGTCGGCAAGTCACTGAACGACGTGGAGCAGGCAGCCAGTGTGCGAATCGTGGCCATGTTGCGCGGTGGCGACGATCTTCGAATCGGGGTGAACAGTCTTGCACGCGATGTGGAGCTTGTCGCCGGCAGTGCCGTAGGCATCGTGAGTTCCCCGGATCGTTGCAGGAATTTCGCCGGTCGCTACGGTCTGCAGGTGCGTAAGGATTTCGAGGCGTTCGCCGAGGCCCTTTCCCCGACGAAATCCGGTGTCGCCGAGGTCGTGGTACCCCCCGGTTCGGGGTTGATCGGCAAGACCGCGCGTGACGTGTGGATGCGCAAGACCTATGGCATCTCCATGCTGGCGTTGCACCGGGCCGGGAAAACCTTGCGCGAGGGCGAGGGCATCCGCGATCTCCCGATGCAGGCCGGCGATACGCTGGTGGTGCACACGACCTGGGACGCGCTGGCGAGACTGGAATCGGACAGGAATTTCGTCGTGGTCACAACCGAGTATCCGCACGAGGAGACACGGCCGCACAAGGTGGTATGGGCCGGTCTGTTCTTCGCCGTTGCACTCACCCTGGTGCTGTTCACGGACATTCGCCTTTCGGTCGCGCTGCTGACCGGCGCCATCGGCATGGTGCTTTCGGGCGTGTTGACCATCGACGAGGCCTACGAGGCGGTAAGCTGGAAGACCGTATTCCTGCTCGCGTCCCTGATTCCGCTGGGACTGGCGGTTGAGACGACAGGTACCGCCAAGTGGATTGCAGACCAGACCCTGACGGTGGTGGGT
Source organism: Pseudomonadota bacterium (assembly GCA_034722015.1). GTDB lineage: Bacteria > Pseudomonadota > Gammaproteobacteria > JAJDOJ01 > JAJDOJ01 > JAJDOJ01. The sequence goes on along the minus strand of JAYENI010000051.1, from coordinate 3,361 downwards.
GACATGCCCCTGTGGGTCATTCAGGCGTCGGTCGCGATTCTGGCGACGCTATTCACCCTGGTGATGTCGAATGTCGGCGCCACGGTGCTGCTGGTGCCGCTGGCAGTCAATATCGCTATCGGCGCGGGCGGAAACCCGGCAGTGTTTGCCCTCACCGTGGCGATCGCGACGTCCAACTCGTTCCTGATCCCCACGCACCAGGTCAACGCACTGATTATGGGGCCGGGCGGCTACCGGGTGGCGGATTTCATGCGCGCCGGAGGCATCATGACCCTGCTGTTTCTCGTCGTGTCCCTGTTGATGCTGAACCTGGTGTATTAGACACGGTAGTACCATTCGGTATTAAAATCAGGCTCCTAATACGCATTTACTGCGCGTAAACTACGCGGACTCGCCCGATTCCGCGTTGGCTGGCACTCACCCGGGACTCTTTAACACAGTCGCTAAAGCATCACATGCTCGACGCCCCCGCCTGCGGCCCGCGCGATGAAGTCCTTTTGCCAGTCTTCGCCCAGATTTCGACGGGCGAGTTCCACGACGATGTAGTCCGGTTCGACGCCAGTGCGCTCGGTGTAGCGGGCCAGGCCCTGCTGACAGGACGGGCACGAGGTCAGGATCTTTACGGCTTCGCCACCCCCTGCCCCGAGTTCGGCGCTGTCCTTCAGTATCTCCTCCTGCTTGCGAAATTTGACCTGGGTGGCGATGTCGGGGCGGGCGACCGCGAAGGTGCCCGACTCCCCGCAACAGCGGTCATTGTGGCGCACCTCCTCGCCCATCAATTCACTGGCGACCCGGGTTCCGTCATGCTGTTTCATCGGGTCGTGACAGGGGGTGTGGTACAGGTACCGGATGCCGGCCTCTCCGTTGGATCGAACGCCCCGCTCCATGAGAAACTCGTGGATGTCGAGCAGGCGGCATCCCGGAAAGATCTGCTGGAATTCGTATTGCATGAGCTGGTCCATGCAGGTCCCGCAGCTGACCAGCACCGTCTTGATGTCGAGGTGGTTGAGGGAGTTGGCGATGCGATGGAACAGCACCCGGTTGGCCACCGAGATCGACTTTCCGCGCGACGCGTCGCCACTGGCTGTCTGGGGGTAGCCGCAACACAGGTAGCCCGGGGGCAGCACGGTCTGTATCCCCTGATGATAGAGCATGGCCAGTGAGGCCAGGCCGATCTGGCTGAACAAGCGCTCCGAGCCGCAGCCGGGGAAGTAGAAAACGGCCTCGCTCTCGGAATCGGTCGCCGTCGGATCGCGCAGGATAGGGACGTGATCGGAGTTCTGCAGACCGAGCAGCGAGCGCATCGTCCCGGTGCGCAGCCCACCCGGCATCGGACGGTCGAGAAAGTGGATGACCTGCTCGCGGATCGGGGTCTTTCCCGTCGTGGCCGGCGGCGGGCCTCCCCCGGCGAGCCAGCGTCTGATCGTGCGATGGGCCAGGCGCTGTGCCGCATAGCCCCACCGGATCATCACCTCGCGCATCAACGCGATGGCGGTCGGATCGGTCACGTTGAGAAACTGCATCGAGGCCCAGGTGCCGGTGTTGAAGCGCTTCTTGCCCCGTTCTCTCAAAAGCGTGCGCAGATGGACGGTAACATCGCCGAAATCAATGTTTACCGGGCAGGGGTTCTCGCATTTGTGGCACACGGTACAGTGGTCCGCCACGTCGTTCATCTCGTCGAAGTGCCGCAGGGCGATGCCCCGCCCGGTCTGTTCCTCGTAGAGAAAGGCCTCGATCAGAAGTCCCGTGGCCAGTATCTTGTTGCGCGGTGAATACAGCAGGTTGGCGCGTGGTACGTGGGTGGTGCACACGGGTTTGCACTTGCCGCAACGAAGGCAATCCTTGACCTCGTCGTTGAGCGCCTGCAGTGCGCTTGCCTCCAGTATCAGGGCCTCCTGCTGGACGAGCCGCAACGAGGGGGTATACGCCATCTCTACCCCGGAACCGGGCAACAGTTTGCCCCGGTTGAAGTGACCCTGCGGATCGACCTCGTCTTTATACGCCGCGAATTCCCGGATCCCGGCCTCGTCCATGAACTGCATCTTGGTGATGCCGATGCCATGTTCACCCGAGATCACGCCCCCCAGCGATTTGGCGATGGTCATGATCCGTTCGACGATGCGCTCCGCCTCCCTCAGCATCGCGTAGTCGTTGGAGTTGACGGGGATGTTCGTGTGGACGTTCCCGTCACCGGCGTGCATGTGCAGCGCGACGAACAGCCTGGAGGATCGGATACCGCCGTGGATAGCCTCCAGTTTTTCGCACACGGCCTGCAGGTCAAGACCCGCGAAGATCTCCTTCAGCGGTCCTGCAACGGAGTTTCGGAAAGAGATGCGGTAGTCTCGGCGCTGCACGAGATCCAGGAGTGTGTCCCCTTCGCGGATCCGTGATGCGATCTCCGGACCCAGGTCCGATACGAAATTGCCTGCGGGCGCGTCGAGATTGTCATTTACGCGTTGCCACAGGTCTCGTACGGTCTTGACGCGTTCTGCAGCCATACCGACCTTGCCCGCCACGATCTCTGCATGTTCCTCGCTTTCTGCGTAGTCCGGTGCCTCGCGGACCTCATGCATGTCCCCCGACAGGTATTCCAGAAAGGCCTCGCAGATGCGCAGCTTGTTGCCGATCGACTGCTCGATATTGATGCGTTCGACCGCGAGTGTGTATTCACCCAACCGCTCCAGCGGGATGACGACGTCCTCGTTGATCTTGAAGGCGTTGGTATGCGCGGCGATCGCCGCGGTGCGGGTCCGGTCGGCCCAGAAACGACGTCGCGCCTCGCTGCTGACGGCAACGAAGCCTTCCGCGCCGCGGCCCACCGCCCTGCGTACGATCTCCGAGGCGGCCCTTGCCACGGCCTCGGAGTCGTCGCCGGCGACATCGGCCATCAGCATCATCTTCGGCAATTCGCGTCGGGCCGCCTTGGTGGAGTATTTCACCGCCTTGAGATAGCGTTCGTCCAGATGCTCCAGTCCGGACAGCGAGACATCGGGAAGGGCGTCGAGAAAACCTTTGAGTTCGACGATTGCCGGGGTCGCGCGACGCAGGTCGGTGTCGAAGAATTCCAGGCACACCGTCCTGATATGTTTCGGGGCGCGGTGAACGACGAAGCGGGCCGAGGTGATGATGCCGTCGCAACCCTCTTTCTGAACGCCCGGTAATCCGCCGAGCGCCTTGTTGGTGACGTCCTTTCCCAGACCAGGGCGGCGCAGGAGGGAAGCAGCGATCTCGAGCTCTACCGGGGCGACGCGCGGGGTCTTTCCGTCCTGCCCGAAACGCGATACCCGGAATCGCACCCGCGGGGTGTCGTGCACCTTGCCGAGATTGTGCTCGAGGCGTTCGATCTCCAGCCAGTCCGCAT
>JAYENI010000050.1:0-15543 GCA_034722015.1 Pseudomonadota bacterium | reverse complement strand
TCAGGGATCGGCTGGACGTGCTGGCACCGCTGCATCGCTACGCGCCGAGGAGGACAAGGCGCTGTGTTCAGGCACCATGTTCGCGAAACTGAACTTGAGTCCGAGAGGCCCATGGACGGAAGGCCGATTGTTCTGGTAGTTATCCGGCTCAGCTAGGATATCCCATTCCAGCAGGATTGGCTAACCGCGCGCAGGTTTCGATGACGGAATCCCGCCCCTTTTCTGTTACCGGCACGATCTATACAATGCCGCTTGTCTCGATCGGCGTCCACTACCCTTCAGGCAACTCGTCTCCACAGGTTTTCGGCATCGTTTTATGGTGAAGTTGACAACCTTTCTGTTGTTTCTGACGCTGATGGCGAATCCAGCCATTGCTGACTCAGTACGATTTATTACCGATGAGGCGAAGATTCCGGTCCGCAAGGGGAAGGGGACGAAATTCAAGATAGTAACCATCCTCGACAGTGGTACGGAAGTACAACTCGAGCAGTCCGACGAAGACGGGTTCTCGCGCATCAAAGTGCCGGACGGAAGGATCGCCTGGGTTCCCACCCGCTTTCTGCTCGATTCCCCGATCGCCCGGGTGCGTCTCGAATCCCTTCAGGGTGAATACGACAAGCTGGTCGAAGCCTCCGGAGACGTATCTGGAACCATTGAGGCGCTGGAGTTCGAGAGGGATGCTCTCGAGGAGCGGGTCTCGGAAGTGACACGAAGTCATCAGTCGCTCATACAGGAGATGGCGTCGCTCAGGGAGCGTGCGGCGAATCCGCTGCAGATCGCCGAGCGTAACGAGCAGTTGAAGGATAAACTCGAATCCAGTCAGGTGCTTGTTAGTGAACTGAAGAACGAAATCCAGGTGTTGCAGCACGATGCCAGGCGCAACTGGTTTCTGGCGGGAGGCGCTGTGGCGCTGGGGAGTCTGATACTGGGGTTGGTCATTCCCCGGGTTCCCTGGCGAAGGCGAAGGGGATGGGGTGAATACTGATTGGCGTTCGGCAGGACGGGGGAAGGGATAATCAGGTGACGGCTCGAATCATAGACGGCAAGGCAACCGCGGACGCCATTCTGAATGAAGTCAGGGGGCGGGTACTTGAATTGAACGCCAGTGGGACCGAACCCACGCTGGCCGCGGTACTGGTGGGGGACGATCCCGCTTCAATGGCCTACGTGAAAAACAAGCGCAGGGCATGTGATTCGGTTGGAATCCGGTCGGTTCTGCATCGACTTCCGGGCGATATGTCCCAGTCTGCGCTTCTGGAACTCATCACGGAGCTAAACAGCGATCAATCGGTGCACGGAATCCTGGTCCAGTTGCCACTGCCGGAGCAAATCAATTCTCATCGTGTTATCGAAGAGATCAATCCCGTCAAGGACGTGGACGGGTTTCACCCGGTCAATATCGGTCGGTTGGTGATCGGGCTGGATTCCTTCAGCTCCTGCACACCGGCCGGGATCATTGAGCTGCTCCTGCGGGCGGATGTCAGGATTGAGGGGCAGCATGTCGTGGTCCTCGGCAGGAGCAATATCGTCGGCAAGCCGATGATGAACCTGCTGGTCCAGAAAGGTCGCGGCGCGAATGCAACGGTCACGGTTTGCCACAGCGGTACGCGGGACCTCGCGACGTTCTCGCGTCAGGCGGACATCCTGATTGCGGCGGTAGGACGGCCCGGATTCGTGACCGCGGATATGGTCAAGCCGGGCGCGGTGGTCATCGACGTCGGCATCAACCGCGTTGACGATGCCTCCGCCAGGCGTGGTTACCGCCTGGTCGGCGACGTGGATTTTGACGCCGTAAAAGACGTTGCCGCTGCAATTTCTCCGGTCCCCGGTGGTGTCGGGCCGATGACAGTCGCCATGCTGATGTGGAATACGGCCAAGGCGGCGCAATATGCCACGGCCGAGGAGAATAGCCGCCTCTATTAGACGAGAACGAACGTGAAATCCGGCCAGCGAGGCTTTTCCGCAGTAGAACTTCCATTCTCGGACGGGCTCCTAGACTACCCTCATCGATTTTGCCCTGGTCCCGGCCGGAAATTCCCGGCCTCTCTCTACCAGTGCACACCGACGCTGCCTTGTGGCAAACCCTCCCCGCCATGTTCGCAGAATGTTGCCGAAGGACGAAATCGTGAGTGATCGGTGCGGTTGAAGAGGCTGTAGGTACTGTCCGGAAAGGTGCTGTACAATGGCGGGCCCCGTGTGATTCGCCGCGCATTATCAGTTTTTCGCGCTTTTGGGTAACGCGCAAAGTCGTTACACTTGGGCGCTCTATCAGGCTACAGGTACACGTAGAATGTTTGCATCGACAATCAGCGCTTCCTTCCGGCTGCTGGCCGGGGTTTTCGTCGTGTGGGCGCTGAGCGCCTGCGAGACCGTTCCGACGAATTCATCGGATAGTTCGACGCCTGCCGTGGGTACCGGTGCGACGACGGGCGGATCAAGCACGGCCAGTAAAAAATCGGGCTCGCCTGCCAAAGTCTATGAGGGATACCATATCGGTGCGGAAGATCTTCTGTTTATCTCGGTCTGGAAGGAGGAAGAACTTCAACGTGAAGTGACGGTGCGTCCTGACGGTGGAATATCGTTCCCGCTGGCGGGCAATCTGCAGGTGGCTGGAAAGACCGTGCCTGAGGTGGAAGCAGAGATCACACGCAAGATCAGGCGCTACATTCCCGAGGCGGTTGTAACGGTTTCGGTGAAGACCATAGCGGGATATTCGGTCTTCGTGATTGGCAAGGTCGAGAATCCTGGCCAGTTTACCCTGGGGCGTTATATCGACGTGATTCAGGCGCTGACACTCGCCGGAGGAGTGACACCCTTCGCCAACGAGGACAACATCAGTATCCTGCGCAGGACCGGTGGCAAGGAAATCGTTTTTTCCTTTGACTACTCGGACGTCAAGAAGGGGAAGAACCTTCAGCAGAATATCACGCTGAAAAGCGGTGACGTCGTCGTCGTTCCCTGACGACCGTTATGCCGCAGCGTCTCGCTTGAGTCGGACCGGGCCTCAGCAGGGCCCGTGTCCCGGTCACCGCCTATCGCCCGGTTACCTAACTCTCGCCGTAGACAGGTATCGATGCACCCGAAACCGCGTGGGATTCCTTCGACGCCAGAAACACGATCACGCTGGCGAGTTCCTCCGGTTTTACCCACCTGGTAAAGTCCGCATCCGGCATGGCGTCGCGGTTCTGGGGCGTGTCGATAGTCCCTGGCAGAACGCAATTGACATTGATATTGTTGTGCTTGTGCTCAGCCGCAAGGCACTCGGTAAGCGTGATGACACTGCCCTTCGATGCACAGTAGGGTGCCATACCGGATTTGGCCACCCTGGCCGCCCGAGCCGATACACTGACGATCTTCCCTCCGCCATGGGCCAGCATGTGGGGGATAATGGCGCGTGAAGCAAGGAACATGGTCCGCGCATTCAGGTTCATCATGAAGTCCCAATCGACTATCGGCGTTTCATGTAGCGGTGGTCCCATGGTGAATCCACCGGCGATATTCGCCAGGACGTCTATTCGGCCGAACACGTCAACAGCCTGCCGCGTCATGTCCGATACGCTCTCCTCGCTGGTGAGATCTGCGGACACGAGCAGGCGCCGGTCCTGTGGTGGTTCCGTTTTTCCGTAGACCTGCCCCAGGCGTTCGGTCGACAGATCGACCAGGACGAGGCCGGCGCCTTCTGCATGGAAACGGTCGGCAACAGCCTTTCCCAGGTTGCCGGCGGCACCGGTGATCAGGACGATTTTCCCTGAAAATTCAGACATTTGGTTTTGCTCTCTGATGGTGGTTTGGTCTGATGCCGGTCATTAAACGTGGTCTCGCATCGCACTGTCGGATTTTACTGTCACGGTATTCAGGTTATCCTGAAGGTAACCTGAGTCGTGGGACTCGGCGAAAACTGAGGTTTTACAACAAGCAGATGACGGTAATCGCGGCCATGCTCGAACTGTGTCCGGGGGGAATGCTCCGGTCCGGGCCCTGTTGTAGTGAGAATTCGGGATGGTGACGACCTGGATCGTCGAAAACGTTCTGTGGGTCGGGATCGGATTCGCTGCAATCCTGGTCGGGATCAAGGTCGCTGTTTTCAGGCTGCTCGCCAGAATGACCCGTAGTCAGGATGGCGGTGCGAAGTCCTGAGGCTCGAGCGCCTGTATCTTTGGTTCGTTCCCTCGTCATTCGACACCCGGACTATCCTCCTGTCGCTTCTTCCACGATAGCCTTGAGCAATTCCTCTATCGGCTGGTATGCGTCGTTGTCCGATGGTGGTGCCTGGAACGACAGGTAGGTGGTCTCCGGGTCCCCGGCGAGTGTGTAGACAGCAATGGCATAGGGACAGAGCACGATATTATGCGGGTTCTCCCCGACGAGTCGATGCGACAGGTCCGCCTTGCAAAATAGCAGTATCTCGGCATCGCCGTAGACCGTTGCGGATCCTTCCACCGCACCCGCTGTGCGCGACAGCATGTCTTGTGCGTGGGAGACATAGCTGATGACCAGGCCTCTTCCCTCGATGGCGCCTGCCAGGTCCTCCCTGGCGAACTCGAAGTTGCTGTCCGAGCGGTATACCCAGGCTGAGCCGATCTTCTCCGGGGGTGCCCCGGTACAGAGTCCGGGTAGAATCAGTAAGGCAAGGGTCGAGAAGATAAATCGCATCATTTCCTGTACCGTCAGTTCCTGTTGCGGCAGTTTACCGGCCCCGACACCTCATTCGGGTCGGGGCCGGGCCACTCAACTCGCAATCTTCTCTTCGTCCGGCAGGGTAACGTTGAGTTCCAGCACTTCGTATCCCGCCTCCTGCTCGACGTGAAGCTCCAGTTGTTTTTCCGATACGGGTATGTATCGCTTGATCACTTCCAGTATGTCTCGACGCAGGGCGGGAAGGTAGTCAGGTCCGCGCAGTGCCTGTCGCTCATGGGCGATGATGACCTGCAGGCGGTCCTTGGCCGTACTGGCGGAATTGTTGTTTCGTGTACTCTTAAAATAGTCCAGCAATCTCATAATTGTGTCACCCGAACAATCTTCTAAGCAGTGGTTTTTTCTCGACGCGCATGAAACGGTGCGGCAAATCCTCTCCCAGGAACCTTGAGACGATATCCTGATATGCCTGGCCGGCAGGGCTGATCTCGTCCAGTATGACCGGTACCCCCGAGTTGGAGGATTGCAACACGCTCTTCGATTCCGGAACCACACCGAGCAGGGGGACGGCAAGAATCTCCAGAATATCGTCAACTGCAAGCATGTCACCGTTGTCGACGCGTTGCGGGTCGTACCGTGTCAGAATCAGGTGCTCCTTTACTGGTTCACCACCTTTTTCGGCCCGCCTGGAGCGGCTTTGCAGAATGCCGAGGATACGGTCGGAATCGCGAACGGACGAGACCTCCGGGTTCGATACGATAAACGCTTCGTCCGCGAAATAGAGCGCCATCAGCGCGCCGTGTTCGATGCCGGCCGGTGAGTCACAGACGATGTAGTCAAAACCCTGCTCCTGCAGGTCATTCAACACGGACCCCACGCCCTCGTGGGTCAGCGCGTCCTTGTCACGTGTCTGCGAAGCCGGGAGTATGTAGAGGTTGTCAGTGCGTTTGTCCTTGATCAGCGCCTGGCTCAGTCGGGCTTCGTCCTTGATGATATTGACGAAGTCGTAAACCACGCGACGTTCGCAACCCAGAATCAGATCGAGATTTCGCAGCCCGACGTCGAAATCGATGACTGCGGTCATGTGCCCTTTTTGTGCCAGGCCAGTCGCTATTGCAGCGGCGGTAGTCGTCTTCCCCACGCCGCCCTTGCCGGAAGTGACAACAATTATTTTGCTCAAGGTCAGTTCTCCTTTAACAGATTGATTCACCCGATGGAGCGGACGAACTGCAGGCGGAACGCGACGCGAAATGCGCGCCGCAGCCTCGCGAGGCAGATGCCGGGGGTCACTGAGAACCGGGTATGAATTACCTGATTTGGAATCGAGATGCCCCCCTTGGGAATACAGCCGGCGACACGGATCGAACGCTTCCACGATCCCCTGTGAACAGGATCGTTACGTCCTTGTATGACCTTACAGGTCAAACCCCTCGAACGCCTGACAGCCATTTCTCCGGGCTACACGCATCTGCAAAACCGGCAGGGCACGCGTAACGTTTCACGGATGGTTTATGTGTCAGGTTCGGGAGAGCCTCAGTTTTTATAGTTTCCGGGACCGGTCGTCAGCCGTAGCGCGATTATGCTACAGGAATTTCCGTATGGCTACGGGGTTTAATACGATGTTTCGTACCCCAATGCGGGACCGATATCGGGCGCCCTGCATGGCGGCGCCTGCGCCAGGATGATGAGGTCTGGAACGATGCGCGGACCGGTGTGTTCGAGCCACCGTCTGCCATTGCTCCCGCCCGAAGAGGCAGACAGGGCGCCGGCGGTTACGCGGGAGGACCGAGGGGGCGGGCCAGCCGTCCGGTCGCCAGGGCCGTGTCGAGATCGCGCACCAGGAAAGGTTTGCGGAGAAAGGTCTGGATCCCGGACTCGGCGACCTGGCGCTCCAGGCCGCTTTCCGCACAGCCGGTCATGACCAGCAGCCGGATCCGGGGATCCTCCCGTCGTAGTTCCAGACCGAGTTCCAGGCCCGATCCATCCGGCAACTGGTAGTCCAAAAGGGCGAATTCGAATGAACCCGGTTTGAACAGTTGCCTCGCCCGGGAATAATCCTCGGCCCGGGTTACCTCGATACCGTTATCCAGGAGATGCAGTGCCAGTATCGCCGACAGCGAGTCATCGTCGTCTACGATAAGCAGGCGGCCCGCCGATCCACGGGGCCGTGCGCGGTTTTTCAGTGGGACCTTCCGGTCATGCCCCGGGTGCATCGCTCGCCCGGGGTCGATGATCTTCCTGGATGTCACTGGTATAGGCTCGGTGCAAGGTATTTCAGCCACGTACCGCAACACCGGCATCTTCGGCCCTGTTTTCCCCTTCAACGGTCAGAATCCGACGCATCTTTTCCCGCGCCCGAAACAGCCTGGTGGTGGCCGCGCTGGTGGAGACGCCCATGATCGTGGCGATCTCCGCAAGGCTGAACCCACCGAGAACCTGAAGCAGCAGGGGCTCGCGATACTTCTCCGGCAATTTCCGCAGGCCCTGACGTAGCGCAAATGCCTCGGGGCGCGTGTCGTGATCGATCGATGCGGCGACGTTGTCGGGAGAGGCATCGGGATCGATCTCCACCCTGGTGCGTTCGAAGAGTCGGGCGAACTCACGGCGGACAATCGTTGTGAGCCAGCTTCTGGCTGTTTCGGGGTTCTTCAACTGATCAAGGTGTCGCCATGCCCTGAGAAAGGTCTCCTGAACCAGGTCGTCTGCAAGCGCACGGTTCTGGCACTTCCAGTAGGCATAGCGGTAGAGGTAGGAAGAATGCAGTTCGACGAGTGAGTTGAATCGCTCCGTCCGTGTATCGGTCTTGCGCCCTCGCGTTGATACGGCAGCAGTTCCGGTATGTTGAATGGCCAGCATTGATTTCTCCTCGTCCGAATAAGTGGTTTTGCTTCCCGAACTGTTAATACAAGGAGTGTGCCAAAATGATTATTATAGTTAAAACAATTTGTTACAGTGTCATCGGGCTGGCTGTCGTCAAAACGAATCGTTAACTTTCATGGTAGGCCCTGAATGAATCGTTACATTTTCGGGTAGTGCCTGTTTCGAATGAAACGTGGCCGGCGGCGCCCGTGCAAAGGCGGTCTGACGGTCGAGGCAGCCCTTGGCGCCTGCTGCTTCCCGGTCGTTACCCGTGGTCATCGGGAGCGCCAAGACGCCGCGGAACAAGAACTACTTGTTTATTGCCAGCTGGAATTTCTGGATTTTTCGGTCGAGCGCCGGGCGGGAAATGCCGAGAATTTCGCATGCCTTTCCCTTGTGGCCGGAGACGTGGTCGAGGACGTTCTGGACGTGCCGCGCCTCAACCTCGTCGAGGCTGAACATGGGATTGTTGTCCGGCGCTGGCCGGGACTCCCCGATCGGGGCAGGACGGAGTACCGGAGCGACCAGTTCGCGGGTGAGCAGGGGAGAGACCGTGCGAACCGCGGCCTGTGTCAGTACGTTCTCCAGTTCTCGGACGTTTCCCGGCCAGTGATAAGCCTGAAGCGCATTCATCGCCGAGTCGTCGACCTCCAGTGGCTGTCTGTGCAGCGCGATAGCGATCTTTTCCAGCAGTGCGGTCGTGACGGCAGGTATATCTTCACGGCGCTCACGCAGCGGCGGGATCTCGATGCTCAAGACCTGCAAGCGGTAGAGGAGGTCCTGCCGGAAGCGGCCTTGCGCGACGTCCTCGTCGAGGTTCCGGTTGGTCGCGGTGACGATGCGAGCGTTCGTCGGGATCTGCTGGTTTCCCCCGACACGCTCGAATGTATGCTCCTGCAGCACGCGCAAGAGCTTTGCCTGCATCGAAAGTGGAAGGTCACCGATCTCGTCCAGAAACAGGGTGCCGTCCCTCGCCAGTTCGAACTTTCCTTCCTTGCGGGACGTCGCCCCTGTGAACGCCCCTTTCTCGTGACCGAACAACTCGCTTTCGAGCAATGTGTCGACAATCGCCGCGCTGTTCACGGCGACGAACGGGCCGGTTCGCTTGCTGTGTGTATGGATCGCGCGCGCGACCAGTTCCTTGCCGGTCCCGCTTTCGCCGGTGATCAGTACCGTCGTGCCGGTGGGAGAGACTCGCGCGATTTCCTTGCCGACCTCGAGCATTCTGTGGCTTCCACCGACCAGACGCGGGGGCGCCTTCACGGCTTCGGGTCGAATTTGCGCCGCGGCCACCTGCCTGGCCATGCTGCGCTGCTTTAGCGCCCGATTCGCGACGTGATTGAGTTCGTCGGTCTTGAGCGGTTTGTGGACGAAGTCGAGTGCGCCTCGGGAGATGGCCTCGATGGCAATCTCCAGGTCCGACTGACCCGTCATCATGACCACTGCGAGGCCGGGATCACGTTCGAGCAGTCGGGGCAAAAGGTCCAGACCATTTCCGTCCGGCAACTGCTGGTCCAGAAGCACGATGTCGGGTTCGTGCTCTGCGAGCCTTTCCAGGGCCTGGGCGCAATCGAGCGCGCTGGAAACCTCATGTCCCTGGTCCTCGAAATGCAGGGTGAGCATCTGGTTCAGGGAGACGTCGTCGTCGATGATCAGTATGTGACCGGGGCTCGACATGATCCTTACGGGATTCGTTTTCGAGGGATACCTGAACCGGAATTATAAGTGATTCGGCCTGGCGAAAGATCGTGACTCGCGGTCGCTGTTCATGATGCAGTCTGCGGACCGACCGCGTCCCGGATGCCCGCCAAATGCCGGTATCCCCGCCAACGACGAGGCCACCTCCGGCTCTGTATGCCACGAAGCGGGTCACCCGTTGATTCGGGAAAACTTCCACATCCGGAGTCTATACTCACAAGGAACGGGAGGCGGGATATGAAAATTTCTCAGGTACTACGCGAAAAAGGGGACTACGTCGCCGCCATCGCGCAGGAGGACAGCGTCGCCGACGCACTGAATCTGCTGGTCGAAAAGAAGATCGGCGCCGTTGTCGCGGAGGATGGCGACGGTCGGATCAGCGGCGTCCTTTCCGAGCGCGACATCATTTTCGGCCTGTCGACCTACGGTGAGTCGGTGCTCGAGAAACGTGTCTCGGAACTCATGTCACCGCAACTGCATACCTGTGCTCCCGGAGACACCATGTTCAAGGCCATGTCGATGATGACAGGCAGACGTGTACGGCACATTCCCATTGTCGAAGAAGGGGAGCTGAAAGGTATCGTCAGCGTCGGCGACGTGGTCAAGGCGCGGATCGCGGAGATCGAGCAGGAAGCCGAAGCATTGCGGGAATACATCAACTCCGCCTGATCAGTGGATCAGCCGTACCTTCGTCGATGCTCCCCCGTGGCGCACGTACGGCGATCCGGTTCGATCCAGCCAAGATGGTATGTCATTTGACGGAAATCGCCTAAGTCACGCGAACCGAGAGGACCGGGCACCTGGCGCGGCGCACCACGTGTTCGGTCACGCTGCCGATGAGCATGTGCTCCAGGCCCTTGCGTCCGTGAGTCGCCATGACGATGAGATTCGCACCGGCCTGATCCGCCTTCTCAACGATCAGCGTGTCCGCGTTTCCGACGTCGAGATCGAGCGTCACCTCCAGGTTGCCTGTCTGTGAGGCAAAATGCGCTTCGACGAACCTCTCCAGCGCCTGTTTGCTGTCGCGCATGTAGTCATCGAAACTCTGGGGAGGGACGTAGGCCGCCGGGACGTCGCCGATCCCAATCGGATAGGGAAATTCATCCTCGTAGCTGGCGACGTGGAAAATGATGACGCTCGCCTTCACCGTGGCCGCCAGATCAAGTGCGTAACGTACCCCCGTCACAGAAGATTCCGACAGGTCGGTGGGGGCAAGAATGATGTCGATGGCGTCCATTTTCGTTTGTCAGGGGCCTTGTCCAGACTTAAAGACTAGCACAATCGGGTCAAGCTTCAGACGCCAGGCAGGCTGCGCGGTCCGCTGGCCGCCTGGCTACCCGGGATAAGGTCTCGCCCCAAAACTGAGGCGATCAGCTTGTCGGATGAACGGCCGGTCCGTTCTGAAACCGACCCCAGGGCACGAGTGCCGCCGCCATGTAAAGTGCAGCGGCGACAACGATTACCGTGTTGAAGCCCAGGTGGATCGCCAGGAGAGGCGCGGCCAGGGTGCCGAGAACGGATGCACAGCCATTGATCCCCCAGGCCCATGGGATGAAATCAGGTGAGACCTCCGCAAGCCGGATCATGCCGAGCGGAAACGGCATGCCCATGGCGAACGCGAGCGGGGATACCGCCAGGACGCCGATCAGGAGTTTGATGCCGAAAGGAGCGCTCATACCAATGGTGAATAGCCACGGCAGGACGGCGGCATCGATCAGTCCCAGCAGCGCAATGACCGATGCCACGGGCACGATGGCACTAATCCCAAGTTCCGCAGTTGCAGCATGGAGGCGCGATGCCGTCACGCTTCCGAGCCCCGCAAACACGAGAAAACTGCCGAGGACGGATGCCGCGGCAAAGACGGGATGGCCCGTGTACATGACAAACCGCTGCAGATAGGCCATTTCGATGAACATGAATGCCAGGCCGAGCAGCAGAAAATAAAGACCTGTCCGGACATTTTCGACACCGGACCGTTGCCGGCGGTGCAGGAGCAGCAGTGGCAGCAGGATGAGTACGATGGCAAGGGGTATGGCCTGAGCCAGGGCCGCGACCAGTACCAGATAGCCCGAGTCCAGCAGCACGAGCGCGCCTTGTTCACGAAGTTCCAGCAGTTCGGGCAGGAGGCGCCACCGGAAGAAATTGGAAAAATAGGGACGGTCGTCCGTCGATGGCGAGATGTCGAACTTGTATGCCCCGAGGAGGCTTTCGGCGTTTCCTTCCAGCAGCGCCCTTGCGTTATCGTGCAGCGTCGGACGGGATATCCGGTTGTATCGGTTGGCTTCCTCCGCCCGCATGCCGGGTAGCCATGCCAGGTCAAAGCGTCGCGTATCCGCAAAGTGGCGGATTCGCTCCAGGTCCGATGTCAGCCACGGTCGACGGGATATGAGCAGCGTAACGGTCTGCCAGCCACGGATTACAGCGAGGTGTGATTCCGGAAACGATGCTCCCGTCTCCTCCAGGGCGGCGCGAGCCGTGGCGATCAATTTGAGGGAATCCCGCTGCGGTAGCTTGAGCCAGCGAGTTACGGCAACGATGCCGTGATCGTTCAGGTGCCAGAGGTAGTCCTGAAATGCCTCTACGGTGTACAGGTAGTTTTCGTCCAGCGCGCGTGTCCCGGAACTGGATGACCCGAACGAATCCAGCAGGGCGATCTGAATGAGGTCGTAACGCCTTTCGTTTTCCCGCAGGAATGCCCTGGCCTCGGCTATATGGACCTTTACGTCCGGTCGTTCGTAGATCCGTCCCGAGAATTCGCGGTATCCATAACGAACCAGCTCAGACATCCGGGGATTGAGTTCTACCGCGTCCACGTGCCTGGCATCGTAGAACAGCGCCTGCAGGACATCGGTACCGCCGCCCGCGCCCAGTACCAGCACATCGGGCTTGTCGAGCAGTGCATAGGGCAGGGACGACGGAAGTTGTTCGAGATGACGCAATGGTTCCCGTGACCCGTCGTACCGGGTGATGGTAGTCATACCGTCTCCGTCGGTGAAGACGGCCACCTGGGCAGGCGGTTCGTTGACGGTGGCGAGGCTCATCCCGGGTGCGTGGCGGAAGGGGATTTCAGGATTCTCGACCGCAGTGAGCATCCCCCAGGGCGAAAATGACTCGAATCCGATGTTTGCACCCTTGATGTTCAGGGTCCGGGGCAGGGACTTGAACTCCGATACGACCGGACTCAGCCACATTCCGGGTACCAGACTGATCCCGACGCACAGCACAACGCCCGTGGCACCGATGCCCGGCCGCCAGGGTCGCCACAGGTATGCACCGGCGGCGATCCCGGCGATTGCGACACCCTTCAGTGCCCACTGTGGCGGGAACCAGACCATTGCGGCGACGACGGCGATGACGCCCATGCCGGCGCCGGCCAGGTCCCATCCATAGACGCGGGGCGCGTGTGCCGGGTAGATAGCCAGTGCCCCGCCGACGCAATTGGCAGCGCACAGGAACGGAATCGCAAGCAGGGAGTACAGGAGGGCCAGCCAGCCGATCTGGTCCAGGTTCCATACGATCTCGAGGCCATTGAACGGCACCCGCATCGCCAGGACATATCCAGGCAGTAACGTCATGCCGAACAACAGCGCGTTTGCGGATAGCCATACGACGGGCCGCATCGCCGTCCGTTCCCGGACCAGTGTAATCAGGGTTCCGCTGACGCCGTAACCCAGCAGTGCGAGGCTGATGATGATGTAGGCGAAATGCTGCCAGTGAGCAATCGAGAAAAGCCTCATCAAGAGGATTTCGTAGCCCAGCGCGGCGGCAGAGATCAGGCCGATACCGGGATACAGACCACCGGTTGGTGGGCCGATGCGGTCGGGCCCGCCATGCGGCCATTCACCCGAAATAGTGGCCACGCCGGGGCTCAGTGTTCGCCAGTGAGCGGTACAAATCTCACCGGCAGTATGTGCTGTGTCGTGACCTTACCTTCGGCATCCTTCTCGAGTAGAAGAAGTTGCTGCGTGAAGAAGACCTCACCGACGGGAATTACCATCCGCCCACCAGGCTTTAGTTGCGTGATCAGGGGGGGCGGGATGCTCGTGGAAGCCGCAGTCACCAGAATGACATCATACGGCGCGTGTTCCGGCCAGCCGTAGTAGCCGTCACCGCTACGCGTCGTGATATTGGTATAGCCAAGTTTCCGGAGGCGCTCTTCGGCGGCCTCGGCCAATGGTTCCACGATTTCCATCGTGTACACATGGCGTGCGATTCTCGAGAAAACGGCGGCCTGGTATCCTGACCCGGTACCTATCTCCAGAACGACGTCATCCTTGTCCGCCCGGGCAAGGTCGGTCATCAGGGCCACGATATAGGGTTGCGAGATGGTCTGCCCGTAGCCGATGGGCAAGGGACGGTTTTCGTAGGCGTAGTCCTGTTCGTTCGCCGGAACGAAATGGTGTCTGGGGACCGTCTCCAACGATGCCCAGACATCGTCACTGAGGGTGGGGGAGCCGGACTCGTCGCCAAAACGCCGTGTATAGCGCTTGAGGTCGCTGACCATCTCTCGCCGCATCTCGGTATATTCCGCTTCGTTGTTCCTGCCGGATACCTGGGCCGGAAGAAGCAACGTCGCCAATGCAATCGCGCCGATTCGAATTGCCGACTGGATGAGCATCGTGATCGCGCTCGAAGTCCCTCTGCCCGGGTTTCGGAGGCGCGCAACTAAATACGGTCCTCCTGAATTAAGTGTAGTTCCAAATGCCGGTGGCAAGGGCGCGGGGCGAGCTGACGGTGAACAACAGGGGGGTCGGAATCGACGGTCGAGCTAGCGGGTGTGAGGTGTCAGCGTAAGCGCTGCCTGGATTTTAGTATCCTGAGGTTGATTTCGTCTGTACACAGGGGACGCGCCTTTGCGGGATCCAGTCTTTCCTCGGAAAGATAGGCGTGGATGCCGCTACGCAAATGGGCGCGCATGTCGTGTCCGCGCCGGCGTTGGCGCGAACGTGCCGTGAACAGGAGTCGAGTCGACCCCGGGCAGGCCGCGAATGGTTTCCCGTCAGGTTCCGGCTGGCGTACGTGCGCGGGAATGTATCGCCCGACCCGGGTTATGCTACCGGGGTGAGATAGATGTCGATCACCTGATCGGAATTCACGGAGTCGCCCTGGCTTCCGACCCTGACATCGGCAGGGAGTCCCTCGGTGCGCATCGGGTAACCCTCAAGACCGCGCGCGATCAGATAATCGGCAACGACCCTGGCGCGTAAACGCGAGAGCTTGGGCGCCTCGCCGGGCGATGTGGTTGCCCCGCCGTCGGAGTAGGTAACGACATTGACCGTGAATCCATCGTAGTGGCCAAGGACGCGGGCAAGCTCGTCGAGCGAGTGGCGGGTCTGTGGCAGCAGTTGCGCGCTGTCCTGCTTGAACGGCTCGCTGGAATCCAGGGAGATCCTGAGTGACCTTGATAGACGGTCGACACTCATCGACCGCGTCCTGAGGGCTTCTTCCACGCCGTTGCTGATGACCGGGCGACCGTCTTTACGGGTTACCCCGGATTCGGTGCCGGGTCCCTGATTCTCGGGGTCGGTCGGTGCCGATGCTGCGAGCTGCGCTGGCCCGAGCCCGGTTCCCGGGTCGCGAGTCACTTTACCCTGGTAACGTTCCTGCTTCGGGATCGCGAGCCCGTTGACCTCCTGATCCTGAGCCGTGCCGCCGGTTTTCCCTGCCCAGTTCAGAACTGCGAGCGTTCCGACGAAGATCACGCCGAACAGGAGCACGGCCGCGATCCATGTCGGCATGCCGGCGCGGGACTGCGAGCTGCGGAGCCTCTCCCATTCGTCTATGTACTGATCATCTCCCGGAACTTCGTCGCTGGAGAACATACGGGGTTCGTTACCCGCCTGGCCCGGCGCGCCGTCCATGGATCTGGTCGGAGAATCATAGTGAGATGGACTTTCCGGGATTTCCCTTGTCGCGACTGCTGTCAGCCGCACCGGGGCCTTGATGTCTTGGAGAGTCCCTGGTGAGTGGGATTCGTCATCGGCCCTCCGGGTCTCCGTGTGCGTGGTGTCGAGAGCGCCTACATCGTATTCCGCACCCGTGAGAGCGTCATGCGCCACCGGATCCAGTTGTTTCTCCGCCGTATTGGCCGCGATCGACTCTGCCGATTGCTTCCCTGAGCCTTCACCGCGTGCTGCGGTGTACCAGCGCTCGTACTTCTTGATCGATTTCGATCCCTTGCCGGGAATCCGCAATGGCGGGTTGCGCGTCTTCCGGTTGGAGTTTTCCGTCATCTCGATCGGCAGCTCCTCCAGGACGCCGCGTACGTCGTCCACATCCAGCAGGTGCTTCTCGTCGACCGCGCCGTGGAGCAGCAAACGGCTGCAGATCATATTGATCCGTCGGGGAATC
>JAYENI010000049.1:4007-15567 GCA_034722015.1 Pseudomonadota bacterium | reverse complement strand
GTCCCCGGACGCCGGCTGGGTCTGGGTGAACCATGAGTATGTTTCCAACAACGCACCGCAGGTTGGCGCCGCACCGGGCGGTCAGCACCTGACGCTGGCCCGGTTTCTGCAGCATGCCGGCGTGCTTGACCTTGATGTGACGCGCGACAGCGCCTGGGACCAGCACGCGGTGGACACGTACATCGAGTCCCAGCGTGAACAAGTCGGCGCGAGCCGGATTCGCATCGCCCGCAGTCCCGGCAGCGGCCGGTGGACGCTGGTGAGACACCTTGCCGCACGCCGGTTCGATGCGACCGATGCCACCCTGCTGACGCTGACGGGCTACACACCGGTCGAGCCGGACCATCTCGACGATGGAAACCCGGTCCCGGCGCCCGGTGTCGTCACCGGTATCACCAACGACTGCTCCGGGGCAACGACACCCTGGGGTACGGTGATTACCGCCGAGGAGAATGTCCAGAACAGCTGGGGTGACTTCGAAACGGGCTGGCGAAGCAACCAGTTTATCGTCGGCGATCCGGTCTGGGGCGCCGGCAGGCAGATTGACCTTGCCTCCGGCGGTACCGCGCTCGCCAGTGCCAGCTCCGAATTCGGCCGCACCTCGGTGGCCACCCGGCGCCACAACCGCGACCTCTTCGGCTTTGTCGTCGAGATGGATCCCGGGCAACCCGCAGACCGGTACTACCGAAGCAATCGCCACGAGGGCGACGGAACCGGACACCGCAAGATCGGCGCAATGGGCCGGGGCCCCTGGGAGAACGCAAGCTTCGTCGTCGGTCCCGACTACCGCCTGATCCCCGGAAGTCCCGTGGTCGTCTACGCGGGACATGACCGGCGCAACGGGCGTATCTTCAAATTCGTCTCCACGCACCCCTACGTCTGCGGTATGACCCGGGCCGAAGTGCGCTCACTACTCGACGAGGGCTCGCTGTACATCGCCCACTTCGAGGACCTCGACGTGCGAACGGGGCTGACTCGCTACGATCCCGCCAACCGGGACTGCGACGACACGACGGCGTATTCCGGGGTCGACACCCTTATCGAAAACTGCTCCCGCTTCACGGAGGGCGCTCCGGGCACCGGCCGCTGGGTCCGTCTGAGCATCGACAACGGGACCGATCCGGCACCCAATGCCCTCGCCCTGGGGCCGGGCACCACCGTCGGCCGCGCACTCCGCGACACACACTGGAACGGCATCGGCGGATTCCCCGACGACAATACCGTACTCGGGGCACTGTTCACCGCCGCGGCCAAAATCGGCGTCTCGGAGCTGAACCGGCCCGAGGATCTGGAATGGAACCCGATCAGCCGGCGCGTCTTCGTCGCGCTGACCAAACACGGCCGCAAGGTCGGGCTGAAACAGGACGGCACACTGGCCCAGGCGGCCACCGGGTCGACGGTCGAAACCGCACGCCGCGTCGATAATGTCGGGTCGATCTGGACGATCGTCGAATCCGACTCCGACAGACCGGCGGATTCCCTTCACTTTTCCTTCTGGCCTGTCTGGATCGGCAGCCAGGGTGACGGACCGTTCGACGCCGCCAATCCGGACAACCTGCTGATCGATCGGGACGGCGGCCTGTGGTTCGCAACAGACGGTAACCGCGGCACCAATGGTACGGCCGACGCGCTCTATTACCTGGACCTGGACCCGGCACGTCGCAACAAGGCTCCCGGCATCGCGTTTCCAACCCGGGGCAAGGCGTTCCGGATCGCGGCCGGCCCTGCTGACTCCGAGGCCACAGGCCCCGCATTCAACAGCGACATGAACACCCTGTTTCTCAGCGTCCAGCACCCCGGCGAGAACGTGGACAGTGAATGGCCCACTAGCCGGCAGCGTAGTTGCCCGTGACCGGGCGGAAGCCTGGCGGCCTGTCGGATTTAGGCGATTGCCGGAAAATGACATACCAGATTGCGCCGGATTTTCGTTCGTCATCAAGGCGCGACAACAGGCGCATCGTCGAACTATGCAACGGTTGTCGCAACACAGAAGACGGACGAAAAGACAAGCAGGATGGTATGTCATTTTCCAGAAATCGCCTTATCCCTCTGTGAGTGTAGATCCCCTGACCCGTCAGCTGCTGTGGTGGATCAAGTCGCCTGGCCAGTAGGATGACGGGTTTTCAGTAAATCATGCACCCACCCTGCAGTCGGTTCACCCCTCCTTCTACAGTGCCGATATCACGGCGTTGCGTGCGGAATTCGACGATGTGCCGTGGCAGACCTTCGCAGGGTGGCTGGACAGTGTCGACTGGTCCGAACTGCGCTAATCCAGGGAGAGGAAACCACATGCTGGGAATCGAGTCGGTCAATCATATCGGTGTGAGCGTCACGGACAAGGACCGCTCGGTCGCGTTCTACCGAAACTATAGGATTCGAGTTGACTGTGGATGCCGGATTCGGGCAGGGACACCCCGTGATCATCTGGACCCTCTTCGGTAAGCAAGGTCGGCGAGATGACGACGTCTCGTAGGTTTTTACAATTTCCTTGTGGATGCTCCGAAGCAGCTGGGGAGATGAGGCAAACTCCGCTAGAATCTCCTGTACCCTTCGCGATCCAATTCGCCTGTGGGCGATTGGTGGTCAAACAAGGGCAGGAGGCAAGAAACATGTCGATGCCAGGACGCACCCTTACCCTGCTGGCCATCATTTTGGCCATGCTTTTCCCGGACCACCAGGCCGCGGCCCAGCAGGCCCCGGTGCCACGGGGTTTGATCGCGTTTGTTCACGAAGACAGCGGCTCGCCGGATATCAGCCAACGGCGAATGAACCTCAGGCTGATGAACGCGCAGAATCCCGCCCAGCAGGTGGCGCTCACGAACTTTCCCGTGTCGCTGCGAATGCAGGACCCGGTCTGGTCGCGCGATTTCCGCCAGATCCTGTTTTCCGGGGATTTCAACAATGGCGGGCGCAGCCTGGAGGGCATGAGTATCTATGCGATCAATGCCAACGGGACCAACCTCCGGGTGCTGACCGGGTTTGGCGTCCTCGGTCAGCTGCCGGGACCCACCGGGGCCGTACGTGGCCAGGTGGTTTCAGGTGTGGGAGGGCAACTGGGCAGTTGCATCGTGACCGCACAGGGGGTGTCTCAAACCGCAAGCTGCACCGACGGCGGTTTCGTTCTCAACAACGTACCCGCGGGATCCATATGGGTCCGGGACCTGGTCTCGGCCGCCGCCTCCGGGAGCGGCGCCGGGCAGTCGTTCGTCATCCTCATGGATCCTGGTGGAACCAACGCCCGAGTCATCTACCGGCCGCCGTTCGACGTATTCGACTCGGTGATCCGTCTGGTCACCCAGACCCGTTGGAGCCCGGGCGGGCAACAGATCGCATTCGTCGTGACGACCATCGCGCTCGATCTCAGCGCCGGATGGTCGGACCTTTTTCTGATCAACGCCGATGGCACCAATGTGCGGCAATTGACCCGGGCCGCGCCGCCGCAGTTCGTGGGCAGCCCCACCTGGGCGCCGAGCGGCCAGGCGCTGGCATTCGATATCCAGATCGTCCCCGATCTCATCCAGGGCGTCGTGCAGCAGAGCGACATTTTCATGATCGGTGCCAACGGCGCGAATTTCCGCCGGTTGACCGCCGACGCTCGAAGTTTCAATCCCGCCTGGGGGCTGGGGACGCCGCGTGCCACGCAGACCCGGGATGCGAACGCTACGGAACCCGCCGAAATGCCCGGCATAGACGCCGCTGCCCCATCCGGGCCGCGAACCTGGTCGTCCGCTATTAATCTGGACAGGATCAAACAATGGATCGAGCAGATGACAGACATCGAGGGAAACGCAGCGCCTCCCCAAACCGGGGATGCGGGGTAACGCGGTACGATTCAGCAGTCACAGCGCCATGTCCATCGGGTGGGTAGCCGACACAGACCCAGGGGGGTGAATACCATGCATGCGAGGGTGACCCGATTCGAACTGAAACCGGAGACGGCGGAGCAAGCCAACAAGCTGGTCGATAAAACCCGGCTGGAGGTCATGGAGATCCCGGGGATCAAGGGTTACATCAACCTGCGCTCGTACGACGGCACGCATGGGTTGGTGATCACCTTTTACGAAAGCAGCGAAGACGCGGACACGGCCACTCAACCCGCGTTGCAGCAGTGGATAAAGTTCACCGAATTATTTGAGTCCGCCCCCGAATCCATGGGATACAACGTGCTCGTAAAGGATTTCAAGTAATCGAACGAACGCGTCCGTGCCATGTTCTACGGTGGGAGAACCGCCGAACGGAAACCATACTACCGGGTTTACCGGGTTCTCCCGGGCCGTACCTTCAGGCCGGAACGACTGCACGCTGCGAGGCCTCCTTGTCATGGTGCGGGCAACCACCGCAGGCAGGTTCCCTCCGCGTCGTCCTCCACGAAACCGTGGTACCGGCCCAGCCAGTACGGGAAAACGTAGTCCACGGTCGGGTAGACCAGTCTGGGCTCGCCGGGCTGGGTGGTCACGAACGGAGAGCGCTGCCAGATGAAGTCGTGCGGTGCCCGATCGGCGACATCGACGGCGACCGTCGACTGACCCGGACACTGCGTATCCGGCGGATACTTGCCGCTGGCACGGACATCGTGCGCAAGGCGTGGCTGGGGCGGGGCGTCGAACTGGCCGAGCTGGGCCGTGGCGTCTTCCGCTATGCTTGCGTTGGCCTCCGTGGGAGGGGCAAGCCCGGCCTGGACATAGCTGAAGAACACGTTCTTGTGGTCTTTGACCAGGGGCCAGATCCGCTGCTCCAGGACCTGCGAGCGGATCTGCTCCCGGATCACGGGATCGTCCTCCAGGCGGATCAGGTTGTAGATCGGCTCGAAGACGATCGTGAGTCCGTAGTAGCGCTGCCCGCAATCGGTCTCGAACGGGTTGAAGCGCGTGTAGTTGCGCATGTAGCCGATCCACTCCTGGATATGGGCATCGTAGAAGGTGCGAATGGCCCTGTGCGCGGCCTCGTAGCCGGGCACGCCTTCGGTGACGAGGATGCCGACGCGGAACATCGAGGCGAGCATGACCGCCACCTCGGGATTCGGGATCGACTCCCGGGCCAGAAATCCGAGACCGGGAACCTGCCGGATCACCTCCGCGTAGTCCGGCCAGAACTCGACCAGCCCGCGCATGCTGGAATCGTCAAAGTTCAGGGGGTCCCCGTCCGAGCCGATCGTCATGATCACGCGGCCGTCGACGGACTCGCGGGGATTCGGGATGCTGTACCGCATATTGACGTCGACGGGAATATCCATCGGCTCGCCGTAGAAATTGACCCGCAACAGCATCGGCACACGGCGAACTTGAATCAGTTCGGCCAGCAGTTTTACCACGTCCGAACGTATCAGTTCCCGGTGAACCGGCGAGCCGAGCGCCTCGTAGGCCAGTCCGTAACCCAGGGCAACCCCCTGATACATATCCCGGCTGGTATCACCGACCCAGAAATATTCCTGCCCGTCGTAGGTCGTCGTGTGATCGCGGTGCTGCGCGGGGTCGTACATCGCGTCGAGGCGCGGGTCGCCACTGTTCAGCGGCGCGGCGTAACGGGCGAGCATGCCGCGGATGCCGGTCACCGCGAAGAGCCGGTGGATGCTCTCCACCAGCCGCTCCGCCTGGCGTTCCGCATCAGGCGATCCGGTGACCTGCAGCTTCAGCGCCTGACTTGCGAGGTAGAGCCCGGTCCACTCGGCGGAATCCCCATGGTCACGAAAGGCAATGGCGTCCGTGTAGGTGGTGTCGGAAAATACCGTGTTCGTGATGGAACCCGCGGGCAGGTGGTACTTGCGGATCCACGCATCGTGCTGTCTCGCGCGGTCGTGCATGCCCGTCGGCGACAACGGGACCGGGGAACCGGTGGACGTGGAGTAGAGCCGGCAGCTCCAGGTTTCCCCCGCCACCGAGCGCGTCTCGCCGAGCACGCACTTGTCGGCGCAGGCCGCTGCCGTCCCAGCCCCGTGCGCGGAACCCGAAATCCAGACCAGAATCGCCGTGAACAGCCAGACGCCGGGTCGCGTAACTATCTCCATTTTCGTTCAATCTCCTCTTGGCCAGGGTCCGGGCTTCCCCCGCCCCCGCGATGAATCGCGCCGGATCGTGGCCGCTGACAACGCCCGATGGGCAGTGGGGCATAATGGTATCTTCTGGTGAATCAACCGGGTCGCAGGCGGCCGGGTCCCGGGGACTCTGGTTTCGTGACCTATCAGCCTGCCTGGAGCCGTGCCGGCCTGGGCCGGGTCAAGCGATAGGTTAGTGTGGGGCGGATACCGAATAGTTGCATTCTGAAGGTATCCCTGGTGGGGAGGAGACATGAATCCGAGTTCCGTGTATACGCGTTCACGCCTTTGCCTGCGGTCGTCACCTGTGTGCATTACCCTGCTTGCCTGGTGTCTCATGAGCGGCACGGCATACGGCGACACGCCACGGGCCGACACGGGTTACGACCCACTCGCCGAGGCACGGAGAACCGCGGGAGCGCTGGAGAACCCCGAGGCGCCGGTACCGCCCCAGTGCTACACCAGGACCGACGGCAAGGCCAACCCCTGCTGGACCTGCCATACCCTGGGACGCGGGCACAACTACCTGGACGATTCCGGCCTGCAGGTCGAGTACGACTTCAGCGAACCGGCGCTCGAGAACTACTGGGCCAACCTGTTCGTCGACCGGAGCGAGCAGATCGCCGCTATTTCCGACGTCGATATCCTCCGCTACATCCGCGAGGACAACTACACACCGCTGATGGAGAACCTGTCGACCCGTAAGGACTACCCCGGATGGATCCCCGATCTCGACCTGGCGCGGGGGTTCGACAAGGATGGTTTCGCGCGCGACGGGAGCGGCTGGCGGGCGTTTCGCTACAAACCCTTTCCGGGCACCTTCTGGCCTACCAACGGCAGTACCGATGATGTAATCGTCCGCCTGCCCGAGCGTTTCCGGCACGACGCGAAGGGAAATCCTTCCACGGCAATTTACAGGATCAACCTGGCCATACTGGAAGCGGCGATGACCGTTCCGCCCGAAGACGTCGCCCGGACAGGCCCGCGATCCATCGAACCGGTAGACGAGGCACTTGCGGGGATAGACCTGGACGGGGACGGAAAGACCGGGGGAATCGTTTCCACCCTGGGTCGACTGCCGGATTTCTATGTGGGCGGCGCGTCGAAAGTCCCGGTCCGGCCCTTCCTCTACCCCGAGGGGACCGAGTTCCTGCACACGGTCCGCTACATCGACCCCGATGCGGAAACGCTGCTCTCGACACGGCTGAAGGAACTGCGCTACTCGGTCAAGTTCCGGGAACTGTCACCGGACTCGCTGCAGAATGCCTACCGGGGCGATGACGAGGAAGCGGACGATGGCGCCCTGCCGAGCTTCATCGGCTCACCGACCACGGGGTTCGTCAACGACTTCGGGTGGCGACTGCAGGGATTCATCGAAGACGCGGACGGACTGCTGCGCGCCCAGACAAAGGAGGAGCACTACTTCTGCATGGGTTGCCACAGCGCGATCGGCGTCACCGTCGATCAGTCATTTGCCTTTCCACGCAAGCTGCCCGGACACGCTGGCTGGGCTCACCAGGACCTGGAGGGGATCCCGGATGTCCCCCAGGCCGGGCATACGGAACCCGAGTACCTGGTCTATTTCCGCAGGACCCTCGGAGGAGACGAATTCCGCGAAAATCGGGAGGTCCTCGAGCGCTTCTTTCCGGACGGAAAACTCGACGAGGCCGAGGTCAACCGGGCGGCGCCGGGAGGCGACCGGGACATCACCGATCTGATCGTCCCGTCGAGAGGGAGGGCGCTACTGCTCGACAAGGCATACCTGGCACTGGTCCGGGAACAGTCGTTCCAGTTCGGGCGTGACGCCGTCCTCGCCCCGGCGAACAACGTCCACCGAAAAATCACCGATGTCTCCACCGGACTGAAGGACAACGACAAGGTGTACCGCGACGGCGTGCTCTGGCTGGACTGGCGGTGAGGCACCGTCGCAGCCGGGTGCTCGGGGATTTCGTTATCAGCTAGATCAACAGGGTATAGCAGACCGCATCGCCCTCGAGAACAACCGTACCGTCATCCCGCGTGACGCGGGTATCGATTTCGGTGATGGGTTTGTCGGGCCGGACCTTCTTCACGCTCACCTCCCCGGTAATCGTGTCGCCGGGACGAACGGGTGCCAGGAAGCGCCAGTTCACCTGAAGGAACACCGTACCGGGCCCCGGGAGATCTTCGGCGACGACCGCGTTCAGCATCGCACTGGTGACACCACCCTGGACCACGATGCCGCCGAAACGGGTCGCCCGTGCGATCTCCTCATCATAGTGCAGGGGATTGCGGTCACCGCTGATCTCCGTGAACCGTTCGATATCCCGCGAGGTGACGTTTCTCGTTCTGCGGGCGGAATCCCCCACCTGCGGCATACCGTTCGGCCAGATTTCGTCTGTAGACACGGTTGCCTCCCGATCATGCCCGGCAATGCAGAAAGTATAGGCCGTCACGCAACGATACGGCGGCGACACGCGCCATCCCGCGACGCCCCCATCCCGACCTTCCCCCTCAAGGGTGAGCGGCAGTGCACAACCCCTCACCCCTGGCTGGGGGAAGGAGTAATCCGGTACACCCTTCCCCTGACATGCGGTTGGGTCCGCATCCTGCAACCTGAGCGGGCCCCCTATACTCAAGCCAGTTAATCACGTTTCCCGAACGCAGCCATGCGGAGCAAGTACGCCAGGCAGATCTCCGTGCTGGATCCGGTCCGCGACTACCGCGAGATCGTCTATCTGCTGACCTGTTACGAATTTCCCTGGGACATCGAACGCGCCCTGGAATTCGCCCTGTTCCGCACCTACGCCGTACCATCCATCTCCCGTCTGCTCGACAGGACCGGAGAGTTCGCCCGGCGACCGCGAAAGCGTTACGACGATACCGAGCTGATCCTGGCGGAGATCCTGGAAAACGGGTTCGACAGTCCGCGCGGACAGGCGGCACTCGAGCGCATGAACCAGATGCACGGCCGCTTCCCGATTGCCAACGGCGATTTTCTGTACGTCCTCAGTACCTTCGTGTTCGAACCCATACGCTGGATCGACCGCTACGGCTGGCGCCCCCTCTCGGAAACGGAACGACTCGGTTTCTTCCACTACTATCGGGAGCTGGGAAAACGCATGGGGATCCAGGACATCCCGGATGACATCGAGCGGTTCGAACGCTACAACCGGGTCTTCGAGGCGCGGCGTTTCCGCTATGCGGAGTCTAACCAGCGCATCGGCGCCGCCACCCGGGACCTGCTCCTTGGCTTCTATCTGCCCCGGTTTCTCCTTCCTCTGGGACGACCGATTGCCCACGCCCTGATGGACGAAAAGTTGCTGAGATCGATGGGGTTCACGCCTCCCTCCAGACTCCTGCGCAGCATCACGTCCGGTAGCCTGACGCTGCACGCACGGGTACTGAAATGGATACCGTCCCGGCGACACCCCCACCTGCTGACCCGGGTCAAACGACCCACCTACCCCGAGGGCTACCAGGTCGCGCAGCTTGGGACCTTCCACGCGAAGTCCGGGAAAGACGCTCCCGATCCACGCGGTCCTCCACGCTAGGGAAAACCCGAGGTCCGTCCGGTGAACGCCCCAGTTTTGTGCAAACAAACGATGCAGTAGGCTTCCACAACGAACCAAGGAGCGAGAGGAAAAGAGGAAATGAAAGCACTACTGACCGCGCTTGTACTGAGCGCCATGATGGTAACTGTCACGACCGCAACGGAGAAAGATCGATACGGAAAACAGAAGGTCGTGTACCACGTCAATTATGACAACCCCAAGCAACAGGCCGGGGCAATGCGAAACGTCCAGAATCACATCAACGCGATCGGTGCAGAAAATCTCGATCTGATCGTGGTCATGCACGGCAACGGCCTGGCATTGCTTCTGGAGCCGGATGCCTTGAAAAGCACCAAGCTCAAGCACGCCAATGCCACCGATGACATGCAGGCCAAGATTTCAGGGCTGAAGGACCAGGGGGTCGGTTTCCAGGTCTGCGCCAACACCCTGAAGGGCAAGAAGATCAATTGGGAAGAAGACCTCTACGACGTCTCCAAGGCCGATATCGTGCCAAGCGGCGTGGCCGAGGTCGCCCGGTTGCAGGCAATGGGATATTCCTACGTCAAACCCTGAAACAACCGTATTGTTCAGCGGATGATTCGTTTTTCAACCGGGTCTGCCATGGAAGGCGGACCCGGTATTTTGTGCTGGAAACGGGATTGAAGCTTGCTGCGAGCCGTCTCGGGCCCAACGCGAGTGGTTCGCGTCATCAAACTGCCAATCGCTTTCATCCACTGCAGCTTCGGTAACACGGGCCGCGCAGGGACTGCGATCAAAACACCGGATTAAGCGCTATCCCCCCAGACGGTGGCTGGCGGGCCAGCCATTCGAGCCACTGACCGGCCAACCCCCCCGCTTCCGTGGCATCGAGCGCACGGCGCAAGGCCACTTGCGCGCGGTCCGGATCTCCGGCCCGAATGGCCGCCACCCCGAGCATCAGGTGGGCATTTCCGGTTTCGCCCGGACCGGTCGCCGCCACGGCGCGTTCCAGTGCCTCAACACTTGCCTCCCAACGCCCAAGACTGAAAAGCACGCTGCCCAAGCGATGCCAGGACCCGGCCTCGTCTCCGCGTTCCGCAGCGTGGCGCAGCGGTATCACCGCCCGGTCAGCCTCGCCGGCGGCCAGCAGGCTGTCGGCCAACAGGGTCCAGTTTCCCGCGGTCCGTGCGATCCCGCCCCGAGCGATCGCGCCTTCGAGCAGCGTCACCGCGCGCCAGGGCATCCCCCCGTGCAGATAGAGGCCGGCCAGCCGCCGCATTGCCTGCGCGTCCAGCAAGCCGCGCCGTTGCGCAAGCGCCAGTACCGCAATCGCCTCTTCCTCCCGGTTCGACTGCTGGTAGGCGAACGCCAGTTGCCGCCAGTAAACCGCGTCGCCGGGGTAACGCGCGACGAGGTCACGCAAGACCGGCAACGCCCGGACGTAGCGTTCGCGCTCGAGAAGGCACGCCACCAACAAATCCTGCCAGGCGCGCGGTGGATCACCCGACCGGTCGAGGGCACGCTCGACGTGGGGCACGGCGGCTTCGCATTCCGCCAGGCGGTAGCGGGCGACCGCGGCCAGAAAATAGGCTTCCGCGATCTCTACCGACCCGTCGTGCAAACCCGGTTCGATGGCCCGCAGAGCCTCGCGATAACGTCCCTGCCCCACCAGCAGGGCCGCCAGGTTGTAGCGGGTCTGTCCTTCGGTGTCTTCCGGTAACGCGGATAGTTCCAGCGCCTGGCTGAACGAGGCGATGGCCGCGTCGTCGTTGTCCATCGCGTGATGAACGTGACCCAGCGTCTGCAGGACGATCGCCTGATCGTGGGGCCGCTGGCGCGTGCGCCGCCTCAATCCTTCGAGTCGTTCAGCCGCGTCCGCGTAGCGTCCCTCATCGATGAGGGCATGCACGGCGATCAGCGACCGTTGGGTCGTCTCGGTCAGCCGGGTCGCGGACCCCGTATCGGCACCCGCAGGGGACAGGACCTCCACGAGGACGATCCACGACGCGAGCAGACC
>JAYENI010000049.1:0-3907 GCA_034722015.1 Pseudomonadota bacterium | reverse complement strand
GGCGTAGCGACCCTGCCTTCGGTCGCGTTCATGCTATTCGTCGTCACGGCGGGTGGTCGCGATCGCCACGCCCGTCACGCCGGCGAGCCGCGCCTGGTCGACCACGTCGACGACGAAACCCGTGCGGGATGCGGTGTCCGCCACTACGACAACCGAGGCCGCGGGATCCCCGGCGTGCAGGCGGGCGATGTGGCTCCTGACCGCCCGGCGGTCCACCTCCCGTCCACCGACCCGGATCCCGCCTGCCTCCGTCACCGTGACGATGATGTTGCCCCGTGCCTGGCGGACGGCGGTGTCCGCGGCGGGACGTTCGACATCGATCCCCGACTCCTTCACAAGGGACGAACTGACCACGAAGAAGATGAGCAGGATGAAGACGACGTCGATCAGGGGCGTAAGATTGATCGCGACGGCCACCGTGTCCGGCCCGGCGTGGGAACGCCTCATGTTGCCGCCGTGTGGCGTCGGCCACCCACCAGCAGGCCGGCCGCGCGTTCCAATTCACGCTCGGCGCGCGACTGCAGGTCGACGCTGAAGTACAGGCCGGACAGCGCCGTCACCAGCCCCGCCGCGGTGCTGACCAGCGCCTGGGAGATCCCCGAAGACAACACGCGGACGTCCCCCGCACCGACATCGGCGATCACGTTGAAAGCCCCAACCATGCCCGTGACCGTACCGAGCAGACCCAGCAGGGGCAATACCGTCACGAGGGCGCGAATCAATGCCAAGTGAAGCTGCAGCTTACGGGTGACAGACGACACGAACCCAAGTCGCGCGCGTTCCTGGAGCCAGGGCGCCCCATGGTGCCGGGGGCGCCAGCAGGCGACGCGGTACCTCAGCCACCCGGGGTAGGTTCGACGGAGGAACCAGTAACGCTCGATGATCAACGTCCACATCAGGGTGGATAGCACCAGGATGGCCACGAATGCGTCGCCGCCGCGCGCCTGCAGGGCAGGGACCCACTCAGGCCACGCCGCCATCACACCCACCTCGGGAGGAATCGGCGACAATCGCCGCGCTGGTCTCGTCAAGGACCTGCACGATCGCGTTGCTCTTCGCCGACAGGACGCTGTGGGACAGGACCAGCGGAATGGCCACCACAAGACCCATGACCGTCGTGACCAGGGCCAGGGAGATGCCGCCGGACAGCATACGGGGATCGCCGGCCCCGAACAGGGTCAGGGACTGAAAGGTCTCGATGATGCCGGTCACCGTTCCCAGCAAACCCAGCAATGGGGTCACAGCGGCGATCACCGAGAGGGCCCCGAGGCCTCGACGCAGGCCGGGGAGTTCACCCAGGATCACCTC
Source organism: Pseudomonadota bacterium (assembly GCA_034722015.1). Taxonomy (GTDB): domain Bacteria; phylum Pseudomonadota; class Gammaproteobacteria; order JAJDOJ01; family JAJDOJ01; genus JAJDOJ01. Next base: position 2,599 of record JAYENI010000049.1, on the reverse strand, counting down.
GTCGAGCCTGAGGGCCAGCGTCTCAGGGTCCGTGTTTCCCGGCGCGTCCCGGACCCGAATCAGCCGGGCCAGCGGATTGTCGGGTTCGGCTGCGTCGCGCGAGCGCTGTCTTTCCATTTTCCACCCGGTCCGGGTCAGGGAAACCCAGCGCTCGGTCGTCAGGAGCAGTCCCGCGACGCCCAGGGCGATGATGAGATAGCCGATCACTCCACCCTGACGGATCCGTGTCCGCCAGTCCGCTCGACCCTGAAGCGCATCCAGCGCCGCGCCGCGCTGAGGGTCCACTGCGAGCGCCGCCGTGTCCGCATCGCCGTCCTGGAAGTCCGCGGCCAGTTTCAGTATCGAGGCGGAGGGTTGCGTCCCTACCACGACGAGACTGCCGGTTTGCGGAACGCGGCGCAGATAGCGCCCCATCGACACGACGCTGAAATCTCCCGCCCGCACTACGACGCTTTCCCGCGGCACACCCGCCCCGTCCACGACCTGCGCCGAAAAGCGGGAGACCTCGCCCGTCGCGACGGCCTCGCCAAGCATCATTTCCCAGAGCGCCCCGAGGTCCGCGGTGCCGGGCAATCCATCCGCCGAGGCGAGACGTTCCGCCATGGCCGCAAGGTCCGGGTGATCCAGTGAGATCAGCGAGGTCTCGAGCGTGTCCCGGATCTCTTTCGCCGCCACCGAGAAAACGGTACGCAGGTCGCCCAGTTCTGCTGTGGCTTCGGCGTGCCGGGCCCTGAGCGCCGCCAGCTCGGTACGTCGCTGCCCCCACGCCCGCGAGAGTCGGTCGGCCCGCTCCTTCTCCTGATCCATGACCGCGCGCGCCGATTCCAGCATCTCGCGCTGCCCGTCGCGCGCATCGATGAAACGCTGCTCACGCTCCCGGTCTTCCCGGGCTTCCCCGATCCGTTCGGCGCGCACCGATTCAAGCAGCGCCTGCATCGGATCCTGCCCGGCCGACAGACCCGTCGATGAAAGCATCGCCAGGCCGATTGCCGCCAGCGCCCGCTTCACGGCGCGTCCCGGGGCGCCCGTAGCGGCACGGGTATCAGTTCGGGAGGCAGTGAGTGCCGCGCGACCCGCAGACCTCTGGCAACGCGATCGTTCCATCGCTTCGGCAACTCGCGCCAGCGACCGGCTTCAGTGTCCCACAGACCTGATTCGCGACCGTCCAGGGTGAGATACATCAGCGCGATCCGGCCCACGCGAAAAAACTCGACGGTACGCTCAGCGCCGTCGGATGCCAGCTTCCCGGAATAGGCCTCGACACCGCGCCCGTAACCCGTCTCGACCTGGTAGGCCTCGATCACACGTCGGTATTTCCCGGCCGGAGTGACCTTAGGGTCGTCCAGCATTGCGCTCAGCCGGTCGAGCCTGAGACCGCGTTCCCGGGGAAGGAAGGGCAGGTCCAGCGCCACGAAACGTTCGAGGGCATCTACCTTGCGCGCGAGCAGGGGTTCGATTTCGCGGCGCAGGACCGCCGCCATGCGAATCTCACGCGCGAGATCCGCGGCCACGCGTCCCTGGTCCTCGACCCGGGCCTGCAGGACGTCGTTCTCCGCCCTGAGCGCATCGGACTCGCGCTGAACCTCACGGTACGCCTCCAGCAGGCCCGCCGACTCGGCGGACATCTCATCGATACGCGCCTGGGAGGCAGCCGCCTCTCTCTGGCTTTCCACACGGATGCGGGTCGCGGCATCGAGGGGATCGTCGGCAAGGGACTGACCCGCCGCGAGGCTCACCGCAAGCATCGGGACCGATAGGAGACCGGATTTTGTGATCGCGGGCAACATCAGGTGTAAGGGGGTGAATCGGTCACTGTCTTCGCATCAAACGGCGGTGTCAACCACCTGTGTCGGGATGGGTCCACATACGCGGTGAGGCACGAACCGCATCTCTTCAGACGAACGCGGTTCGTACCTCACCCGCCCGACACCCCGCCGCGCTCGAGTTCCCCGATCAGGCGCTCGAGTTGCGGATCGCCCGGCATGACGTCCCGCAGAGATCGGGCGTACGCAAGGGCCTCTTTCGAGTGGCCCGCCTCGCGGTGATAGGACACCAGCGCGAGCAGGATATCGGTGTCGCCCGGGTGACGCCGCTGCGCCTGCGCCAGTACCTTCAGGCCGGCGTCCCGGTTGCCGCCGGACACCAGGGCGACGCCATGGACATAGGCGTAACGGGACACCCCGGGGGCCTCCCGCGCCGCCGCCGCCAGGTGTTCGAGGGCCTCCTCCTGCCGCTTGCGACGGATCAGTGACAGACCCATCGCATGTTGCAGCGACGCGTCTGCGGAATCGAGCGCGATGCCCTCTTCGAGCACGGTGACGGCGTCCGCCTCGCGCCCGCCCTCGCTCAGCAGCTGCGCCAGATTGATCCGCGCGGGCACAAACCGGGGTTGCAGCCGCAGGGCCTGGCGGTAGGCGAGACCGGCCTCCCTATCACGTCCCATCCCGGCGTAGAGCGTCCCCAGGTTCAGGCGCGTCTCGGGCCGTTCGGCATTGAACGCCTGCACGGCGATGTACTCCCCGATACCCCTTTCAAGTATCTCCTTGTGCGCCTTCGGCACGCGCGCCGTCCGCAGGAAGGGCGCCAGCAGGCGCGCCGC
>JAYENI010000048.1:0-3279 GCA_034722015.1 Pseudomonadota bacterium | reverse complement strand
GGTGGCCTTGCGGATGTGCACGGTTTTCCCGTCGGCACGCTTGAGCTCGACGGTCACGCGGTCCTGACCCTCGAGTTCCCGGCGCAGGCCCTCCCAGCTCAGGTGGATGTCGCAGGCCTTGAGCTGAAAGCGAATCGTGTGGACCAGGTGATAGGCCAACACCGAGATGAACAGGTGCCCGGTGACGCGCTCGGTTGTGTGGTGATAGATCGGCCGCAGACCGAGTTCGGATTTCAGACAGCGAAACACGGCCTCCAGGTCGGTGAGCATGGTATAGGTGCGCCACAACGTGGCCTCGTCCCATTGGTCCTGATTGGTGCGCAGACAATAGACGCCGGGTAGCGTCTCGTCGAGGGTTTGGGTTCGTTGCCAATGGATGGCGCCGGCCTTGCCCGTGGCCTCGTCGTGCGCCACGCTCACGTCATAGTATCGGGCGGCGCGGGCATACTTTTGTTTCAACCGCCCCACGCGCTCGAGCACCTTGTCGTATCGTTTTACCGTGCCCTTCTTGTGGAGGCCGCCGGCGAGCTTCTCCAGGGCGCTCTCGAAGCGCTTGGCAAACAGCTCCTGAATGCCTTGATCTTTTTTCTCGCGCTGTGAGGAATGACAGTAGAGCTCGACCTCCGCGGTATCCGGGTTGACCACACGTTGCGCGCGCACGCACGACGCGCCGTCCTCCTTGACCACGACCGCCTCGGTTTCGTCGAATTCCCGGTGACGCTTGCGGCTGACGACCAGATAGCGGTAGTGGTTCTCCACCAGCCAGGCGATGTTTTCCTCGGTCGCAATGCCGGCGTCGAGCACCACCGTGGGCGTCGGACCCGCCCCCTTGTCCGCCAGTGCGTCGACCATCCGCGCCAGGGTCCCGGCCTCGCTGACATTGCCGGCAAAGACCTCGCTGCGTTTCGGAAATCCGCTGCCATCGAGCACCAGGGCCAGGGTCACCAGCGGACAGTCCGAGCGCTTCTCCTTCGATTTGCCCAACGCCGCATTGGCGTTACCGCAGCCGGCGCCTTCGAAATAGGTATTGGTCAGATCATAGAGCGTGATCACCTCGTCGAACTCGAACAGCGTGCGCTCGCGCGTATACAGAAAATTCTCCAACGCCTCCTTGTGCCTGAGCAACTGGTCTGAAACACGATACAACTGCATCAGATTCAGCGATGCAAAATCATAATCGATGAGCTCGCCCAGGCCGCTGCGCCTGCCCAGCCACCCCTGCGTAAACAGCTCGCTGCCGGGAGCGGCCATGCGCGCGATGATCGTCCCGATCGCCGCCGAGCGCTGCGGTCCGTTAAAGCCGAGTTGCTCCAGTTGGGTGTCCAGTCCCACTTGGCGTAACGCCTCCAGGGCGACGTGTTCGACCCCGACGCTGCGCGGGCGCACCAGCTCCAGGCTGTCCACATCGACCGACTGGTAATCGGCCGCCCGCGGCGAGCCGCCTTCTTCCAGTCGGGATCTCGCCCGCACCACCAGGGCGCCATAACGCTGGGCGGCCTCCTCCCATTGCGGCTCCAGGTCCACCGCCATCATCTCGCCTTGCCCGCTGACCAGTTGCTCGATGCGCCGGGCCAGCCCCGCCCACTGCTCGCGAGGCACGTCGAAGTGGCGTCCGAGGTTGAGCAGCGTGCGTTGCCGTACGCCGCCTTCGCTACGAACCGATTCGACCAACCGATACGTGTAGTAGGGCTCTCCGGTGCGCCGGCTCTTGATGGTGGTGCGGCGGATATACATGTCCGCGCACCGTATCGGGGGGGCATCAGGCAAGTCAATAGCAGAGAGTACGATTCTGGCACTACACTTTGCCCAAGAAATTCTATGCCATTGATATGATTAGTATCGTATGAGTCATCATGATGACTACAAGAATGCAGCCAAGCGGCAGCGTGTGGTCCGAAGAAAGAACTTCGAGGCGACCCGTCGGAAATTGATGGAAGAGTACATCGAAAGACTGTCATAGCGAACATCATTGGCCTTTTGGGGCGACAGGATGACAACGGGGCCCCGTTCTGGTTTCGGGATGCCTTCAGGAAAAATAGCCCTGGAGGTGCCATTTTTCAGGGGTATCGGCATTACGATATACCCAGAGTCGGCCTCCTTGAGGGTCGGTGGCGACATGATAGTCACGGCAGACGCCCCTTCCATCCCACCAGCCGGTTTCTATCCTTTCCGGTGTGCCAGCAAGAGACAGTCGCCCGCCCAGCCGGGGTGTCCCGTGATGGCATGAGAGGGGCTGAGCTGTCGGGAGAATCCAGACCGGTCTTTCGGTGCTTTCTCTCCCAATTTCGTGATTCTCCGCGGAAGGGCGGTGATCCAGTGGCGAGGCGGGGCGGTGAAGCGCCTCTGTGCCCAGTCGCGCGACCAGTTGATCGAGTACCTGCGCCCATTCGTTTTCCTGCCCTACCGGGGCATGGAAATCATGCCGACCCGGAAAGAGGTTGCGGCATTCCGGAGCATATGGTTCCGGTGTTCCGGCGGCAAGCGTTAGCCTGGTGACCGGTTCGGGCAAACGGACCGGGTTCAGGTGTTCGTCGAGAAGATGTAAAAGCCGGGATGTATCCCGGGTGACGAGTCGGGTGCCGACTGAAATCGTAGTCGCCGGCCTGTGCGGGTGATACAGGAAAAATCGGACGGACCGGGTGCCGGCATCCCGTATCCGGAGCCAGTCACCCAACTCGTTCAGTAGCCTTCCCATGACCGGCAAGAGATACCCTGTTTCCACGGTCCCTGCCGGCAGCTCGAGCGTTGACACAAGTTTCCCGGAGGGTGTCGAGTTGTATCGGGGCTCCGGTGACATACCCGTGAGCCGGTTCATGTAATGCGTTAATTCTGGCCCGAAACGAAGGGCAAGCCCGTCGCTCGGCAGGCGCCACAGGTCACGCAGCGTGCGAACCCCGGCATGGCCGAGTCTGGTGAGCGTATTGTGTGGCAGAGACAGGTCGGCGACGGACAGCGGTCCCAGGGCCGAGCGCAGCGCTTCCCGACGGGAGATCAATACGCTATATTCGTTTGCTGCCAGTAACAGGCTTGCGGCAGGAGCGGGCGTGACCGCGATGCAGGATCGGTGTCCGCGCAGGGAGAAGTCGGCGCGGAGCAGGGTCCGCAATTGATGGAGGCCGCCGAACAGACGCAGGCTCCCGCTGACCTCGAGTAAAAGGCTGCCGGGTGGCTCCCGGCTGACCATGGGAGTGAATCGACTGGCCCGTCCGGCGAGTTCCCGCAGTCGTGAATGCTCCAGGCCGATATCCCGATTTCGTATTTTCAGCGTGGGACACAGGG
>JAYENI010000047.1:0-3288 GCA_034722015.1 Pseudomonadota bacterium | reverse complement strand
TGTCTTTTCGTCCGTCTTCGGCGTTGCGGCAACGGTTGCATAGAACGACTATGCGCCCGTTACCGCGTCTTGAAGACGAACGATAATCCTGCGCAATCCGGTATGTCATTTTCCGGCAATCGCCTTAGCCAATCGCCTCAGGCCTAGGAACTGGTAAGCGAACCCGCGAGGAACCGCATCCGGATGCCGCCGATATTGATGTTGTCTCCCGGATTGAGCAGGCGGGCGTCCTGGTCGATCGTCTCGCCGTTGACCTGTGGGTGTTTCTGCTCGTCATCGCCTTCGACCAGCATGATGTAGAAACCGTCGTCCTTGCGGGATATCGCCGCCACGACGACCCCCGGCTGGCCCAACGTGGTCACCGGTTTCGTCAAGAGGAGTTCCTTGCCCTCGTTGGACCCGCTGGTAATCCGGACGCGGGCATTCGCCAGTTCCTGGGCCTTTGCCTGGGTGGCGGTCATTCGCTGTTTCGCGGCAACCTTCGCGTCGCCTCCGATGACCATGGTGCGGTCCACCACCTGTGCCGCGTCCTTCGCGGTCAACTCGTTAACATACTCGAGCTTGTGCTGTCCGAGTGAAATGACGTCGCCGTTGTGCAGCGCGTGTTTTCGCACCATCCTGGAGTTGACGAAGGTGCCATTGGTGCTGTTCAGGTCCTCGATGAAGGACTCGTTCAAAATCGTGATAACTTGCGCGTGATAGCCGCTGATGGACGGGTTCTCTATATGGATGTCATTGTCGGATTTTCGCCCGACGGTGATGCACTCCCTGCCGAGTGGGAATTCACCCACCAGATTGCCTTTCGAGGTAACAATCAGCTTTGCCATGATGCCTCACCGTTTCATAAGTTTCGTGGATATCAATCTATGGTCGGGAAATCGTCGATTTGCCGTAAGATGACGCGTTCCGGGGGGCCGTGTATCCCTGTCGCCGGCCGGTCGGCGGAACCGTTTGATTCGTGCTCCTCGCGATCTTCGGGGAAAAGGAGTTTTCCACGCGCAGTGCCGGTGTCTCTGGCATCCATTCGGAACTGACTTTACTGCACTGCATACGGTCAGTTGCTCATACGCCGATAGATGGGCGCGGGGGTTGGATCGTCAGGTGAACCAGCGGGTGAGCCTGCGACGCCAGGAGGCCTTGTCCGGGAAGGCCTTCAGGGCATGTATCAGCAGTGCGGAGACATTGTCCTTGCCTCCGCTATCGTTGGCCCTCTCGATCAGGTGGTCCGCAGTCTCGGACAGGTTGCCGTCAAATGCCTTCAGTTCGGCCTTGATGACTTCATCTTCGAGCATGTCATTCAGGCCATCGGAGCAGAGGAGAAAAAAGTCACCCGGAAATACGATGTCTTCGTGAATGTCGACCGCTACCGTCGATTCGATGCCCAACGCCCGCGTGACAAGGTTCTTGTTAAGCGATTCGCGGGCCTCCTCGGGCGTGTAGAGCCCGCGGTCTATCAACTCCTGCAGCAGGGTGTGGTCCACGGTGATCGTCTTCAGCTCGTCGTCGCGGAGCCGGTACATTCGTGAATCGCCAACGTGCGCGACCGTAATCTTGTTGTTGTGAAAGATACCGAGGACGATAGTCGTCCCCATTCCCTGGAACTGGGCCTGGCTGCGGGATGTCTGGTAGATCGTCTGGTTCGCCTTGACGATGGACTCGCGGGCGGCAATGCTCTGTCGCGAATATCCCGTACTCTCGTCGATCTCGCCCGGACCGATCCCCGGAATGGTCTGTCTCAGCTCGTCGAGTATGGTGTTGATCGCGATGGCGCTGGCGATTTCGCCACCACGATACCCTCCCATCCCGTCGGCAAGCGCGACGACGCCAATCTCCAGTTCCTCCCCGATGTAGTCTTCGTTGCTGGATCGCACGCGGCCCTTGTCAGTTCGTCCGGCGACCTCTAGGGTATCTTTAAGATTCATACGTAGATATTAGACCGCGTTTGCGGAATTGGGGCCGTTGGCGGCTTTCGCGCTACCGAACACAGGCGATCGCCGGGTTCAACGCATCGCGAACACGCGTTCGGCGGGGACGTGCTTCGTTTCTCTGTGCAATCGCGGGCGCTGGATATCAGGAATTCCGAAGGTGATAATGGGCAGCACGCGACACAGGCATCACGCACCCTCCCGTTCATTCACGATGTGGAAGCGCGCGAATTACCTGGCGGGATTGACCATTGAAATTCGAGCCCGGACATCCCTGATGCGATGGTTCTTTGAGGAATAGCTTACTTTGTTTGTGGCGGTGATAACAGATACTGCTCTACCGGTTCAGGACAGGTGGTCTGATATCGCCGCATGGCCTTTTGTACCGCACTTATGCGGGCGGGAGTGTGTGGGGTGACCAGATCGCAACGTTGTCACGACAACGCATCCAGACTGTCGAACGCCCTGAGGAACTGGTATGGCACGGCGGCCGGGCAGCCGCTGCTGCTGAGTGTGAAAGACGAGCTGGACCGCATCCTGCCTCGGATTTTCGGGTACTACGCCCTGCAGATCGGCGGCGTATCCGTCGAAACCGATTTGATGGAGTGCTGCAGGACAAAGCGCCGGATCCGACTGGATTCGGTCCTCGGTGGTTCGGACGTTGTCGGATCCGGAGACGCATTGCCCTTCCAGTCGGACAGCCTCGATCTGATCCTGTTGTTGCATTCACTGGAGTTCTCGGCAGATCCACACGCCATTCTGAGAGAAGTGGACCGAACCCTGATTCCCGAGGGATACCTCGTGATCGTGGGCTTCAATCCGCTGAGCCTTCACGGACTTTGGGGGATGTTGCTTCGCCACCGTGGCAGGGTGCCGTGGTGCGGACGCTTTTACTCGAGTTCAAGGATTCGGGACTGGCTGTCGGTGCTCGGCTTCGACCTGATGTCGACGACCTCGATCGGATTCAGGCCACCGATCAACCATCTGGCGACGCAGCAGCGGTCTGCTTTTTTCGATCACGTGGCAATGGTCCTGCCCCAGGCCGGCTCAGCCCATGTCCATCTGGCGCGAAAGAAGGTGGCGACACTGACGCCGATCAAGCTGGCCTGGCCCCGCCGCAGGGGCCTGCTGCCCGGCAACCTCGCCGAACCCTCCACGAGGGAAAGCGCAGGTGTCTGATGTCGTCGAGGTATTCACGGACGGGGCTTGCCGGGGAAACCCGGGGCCGGGTGGATGGGGTGCGGTGCTGCGGTACCGCGGGCGGGAGCGGTCTCTCAGCGGCGCGGAGTCCCGTACGACGAACAACCGCATGGAGCTGATGGCGGCAATCGTGGCGCTCGAGACGCTCAAGCGCGAGTGCGAG
>JAYENI010000046.1:0-3333 GCA_034722015.1 Pseudomonadota bacterium | reverse complement strand
GTCTTTTCGTCCGTCTTCGGCGTTGCGGCAACGGTTGCATAGAACGACTATGCGCCCGTTACCGCGCCTTGAAGACGAACGATAATCCTGCGCAATCTGGTATGTCATTTTCCGGCAATCGCCTAAGCATCCGATCCCGGTATCTTTTCGTTCTTTCGTCGCCCGTGTTTCGCCGGGAGCATGTGAAAAACCCAGATGCCCCGGCGGTCTGGATCTTATACCCCGGGGAGGGTCTGTTCAATCTTCCGAAAGCTGGTCAGCAGGCGCTACATGGCGGTCTGTCATGCGTGTTCGATCAATCACGCGCAGCATAAAAAAAGCGGGACCCTTTCGGGCCCCGCCTGTCTCTCCGGTTCCGGGCTGGTCCAGCCTTAGAAGCGGATGTCGACGTGCGACGTGTTGTCGGCGTACTGCGACGGGTCGGAGTAGACGCGAGGGCTCTTGAAGAAAGCCGACTGGTTCGCGTTGTTGATCGTGTTCTCCAGGCCCTGTGTATTGCCCTGCAGGACGCTTACATCGGCGCTGAAGTCATATTCCTTCACCTTGGTCACGGACTTGAAGGGGAAGCCGTAGCCGGAGCCGCCGGCAACCGAAGCCATGGCGTCGCGGTTGAGGGTCTTGCTGGCTGCGAGGTCTTTGATCGTCAACATGGTGTGTTCTCCTGATTTCGAATGAGGTCTGTGTGTTCAAGGTTTATGAACGATTATCCGTCCATGACCTGGATAAAGCAGCATGCGTGCCAGATAACCGGATTCGACTGGAAATAATCTTCAACTTGCTGAAATTAAAGGGAAAAAATGTTTATTTCCGGAGACGCCAGAGGATCGTTAGCCGTCAAGCCGGGAGTGTCGTTGGTGTAGGGCAAACAGAGTAGGAGCGAGGTGTTGGATGGAATCAGATGATCGGCTAGGGCAAGATCTCAAATGAACCCCCGAAAACGCCCGTCCGGTGGTTCGCGATCGGGCGGTACCGTATTTTTTTGCGGGCCTCAGCGCCAGAGGATCCAGCCCAGGGTCAGGGCCGGTATCAGCCAGAGCACGCCCAGTACGATCAAGGTATCCATTGGTTTTCTGTCCTTGTTCTGCGTTGTTTCGGGACCCACTACAGGTAGAGGTTCCCGGGGATTCGTCGATGACACATCCCAATCTGATCGCCGGCATCGACAGCAGAGGGACAGATTTGTGACGCGTGTAAGTGGTCATCCTTACGGATAACTACTTACAGCGTATCAACAAGTAACCATGTCCTGATATGCGATTTTCGCAGACTCGATAAAGGGGCGGGAAATATCGCCACCGGAGGAAGCCCCGACAACGATGAATCCCGTTCCGAATCGTCTTCAACACAGCACTGCGACGGTTACACGTAATCCCGCACGTCGATGACCTCTCCCGTCATCGAACCTTCGAGCGCCGCCTGATAGGCCTTTGCCGTGTCAGCAGCCGTTATCCCGCTACTGCTGTCCATGCCCATCATCTCCATCGTCTCCTTGACAAAGATCGGACTGACCGCGTTGATCCTCAGCCGCTCGCCGAAATCGAGTGCGGCGGCCTTTACAAACGAATCGATCGCGCCGTTGACGGCGCTGACGGACGCCGAACCCGGGATCGGCTCTCTGGCCAACAGACCCGAAGTCAGTACGATGACGCCGCCTTCCCTCACGAAGGCCTGCCCGACCCGCAGAAGGTTAATCTGTCCCATCAGCTTGTTGTTCCAGCCAACGGAAAACTGGTCGTCGGTCAGTTCGTGCAGTGGCCCGAATGCCGCCAGTCCCGTGGTGGAGATCACCGCATCGACTTCGCCAACCTGGTCGAAAAGGCTCCGTATGGATTCCTTCTCGGCAATGTTCACCTGAAAATCACCACCTTTGTGACCGACCGGAATCACTTCGTGCCTGTCCTCAAGTCGTTCCCTGACCTTCTGTCCGATGGTTCCCGTAGCGCCAACGAGTACGACCTTCATGTGCATCTCCCGGTAAGCAGCTTGCGATTCTGAATGTACTGGGTCACGGCGGATCCTCGTTCGTCTTCAAGACAGGGTAAGGGGCGCATCGTCGAACGATGCAACCGCTGCCACTATGCCGAAGACGGGCGAAGAGACAAGTGAGGTGGTACATTATTTGACAGAAATTGCCTTACTGCTGCGCTGCGCATTGAAATTGTCCTGTTTCCCACTCCTGCGACTGATTCCCGGCTTTCTGTTGCTCGTGGCTCCAGCGGTCGAAGCGGCTCCTCGTGAACAGCCGGAAACTGTCGCGCGGGAATGCGTGATCCTCCTGCATGGGCTCGGCAGGACCAGCCGCTCCCTCGACAAACTCGCCGACGCCCTAGATACCGCGGGCTACTACCCCGTAAACCTGGACTACCCTTCGCGCAAGAAGACAATCGAGGAATTGGCGCCGGAAACCGTGCAGCGCGGTCTGGAGCGGTGCCGCGAGTGGCGGGCCGATACCGTTCATTTCGTGACCCATTCCATGGGCGGTATACTGGTGCGCTATTACCTGAGCCTTCAGCGACCGGAGAATCTGGGCCGGGTTGTCATGCTGAGCCCGCCGAATCGGGGCAGCGAGGCCGCGGATCACCTGCAGGATTCCGCCTGGTACCAGTGGTTCAACGGCCCTGCCGGGCAGCAGCTCGTAACGGGTCCCGGCGGGTTACCCGAGACGCTCGGGCCCGTGAACTTTCCGCTGGGGATCATCACCGGAAATCGACACAGCTTCTTCGATACCTGGCTCGCGGAAGCCATCCCGGGCGCGGACGACGGCAAGGTGGCGGTGGAGCGGGCGAAGGTCGGGGGAATGACCGATTTCCTCGTACTTCCCTATACGCATCCCTTCATCATGAATGCCGGGGAGGTCATCGAGCAGACCCTGCTTTTCCTGCGACTTGGCCGTTTCCGGGCGCGGCCTCCTTCACGGGAAAAGCGTTAAGGCGATTGCCGAAAAATAACATACCAGATCGGGCAGGATTTTCGTTCGTCTTCAAGGCGCGGCAACGGGCGCATAGTCACTCTATGCAACCGTTGACGCAACGCCGAAGACGGACGAAAAGACAAGCAGGATGGTATGTCATTTGACAGATATCGCCTAAGTATACGCGCGTGGATAAACCCGAGCGATTCACGGTCATTTGTCTCCTCGTCAATTTTCGTTTCAGGGGAAAGGGGTCAGCAGCGGCCTGGCAATGCCGCACATTCTAGCGGGTGGAATTCCCGCCCGGGTAACCGCTAGCCACGGGCTCGGTATCAAGCCTTGCAGTCAGAGCGGTAACGCGCTGGTTGATGCGTAGGCATGAAAGCAGGCGAGGTGCAAGGGTAACGGATGAAGCCGACCTT
>JAYENI010000045.1:0-3336 GCA_034722015.1 Pseudomonadota bacterium | reverse complement strand
GACCTATTGACTGATGCGAAGTGGTTTGACGTGAATCAGTGGATACGCCTTACGTGAGGAGCCGTGTACGGACCCGTACGCACGGTTCTGTGGGCAGACGGGGGCTGCGGCCCCCTCTGACCCGATAGGCCGACTCCGCCCGGGCAGCGATCAATCCGACGGGGCCCGTCCCAGCACATCGTAATACGCCAGCCGGGTCCTTTCGGCCACGGCGCTGATCCTGAAACGGTCCCTGGCCAGCACCTGTCCGCGACGGCCCATGTCGGCGCGACGTTGCGGGTCCCCCATCACCATCTGCATGGCGTCGCCGAGCTTCTCCTCGTTTTTGTCGGGAACGACGTATCCGCTGACGCCGTCCTCGATCATGTAGCGGTTTCCGCCCACGTCCGTCGCGATCACGGGCTTGCCCGCGGCCATGGCCTGTGCGATCACCATGGGCGCGGTTTCCAGTACCGGGGAGAGGACCAGCGCGGAGCAGCGGGCGAACTCCTCCAGAAGCCGCGTTTCGCCGAGCAGCCCCAGAAAATCCACGACCTCGTCCAGGACTTCTTCCTCGACGATCGTGTGGATGCGCTCCGCGTAGGGATCGTTGACCGCCTTGTCGAAACTCCCGGCGAGGTGCAGGCGGGCCTCGGGGTGCGTCTCATGGAGCCGGGCGAATCCCCGCAGCAGCGTGTCGATCCCCTTGCGCGACGTGAGCCGCCCGGCGTACAGCAGCGTGTTGTCCTCGTCGGACCCTTCGAGTTTGAAATAGGTGTCTGAAACGGGATTTTCGATGTCGTAGACCTTGCCGCGCAGCCGGCCGCCGAAGCTGTCGCCGATGAAGGGGCTGATGGAGATCACGTGGCTTGCCCGGGACACCGAACGGAGTTCCTCGCGGGTGACCAGCCATCGGCCCCAGGTGCGGTCGCGCAGACCCTTCTTCAACCGGGCCTCGAGGAAGCGGATGCCGTGCAGCGTCAGGACCCAGGGGATCCCGCTGGCGTCGGCCGCCGCCGAATACTTGCCCGCGATGTGCGCGTGGACGAGATCCGGTTTCAGGCGGACCAGCTCGGCGGTCATGTTCTCGATGTCCTGGCGGATCTTCAGGCGGCCGGGACGGGTCGACGCCTCGAGGTAGTGTACCGTCCCGAAGCCCTCGTCCACCTCGCGGGCGCCAAGCCGCCAGCGATCGACCGTGACGATGTCGAGTTCGAGATCGTCGAAGCGGGAAAGGCCCTCGGCCAGATTGGCCATCACGGACTCGACGCCGCCCGCGATGTGGGCCGTGTCCCGGGGAAAGTCACCGATCATTGCAATACGCATGTCTGTCCCTTCCTGTTCTGGTTTCGACCGGGTGATCGTGGAGCGGATAGACCGACGAGCTTACCGACATGGCGGCCGGTCATTGGCCGCACTTTACCAATCTTGCCGGGTCGATGCAGTCGCGGCGAACCGGGAACGGATCGCGTGGTATCCTTCCCGGTCGGGCGCGGGACCCGTGCCGTGATACCCGTATTTCCCCGCAATCCCCAGCCAAATCGGGAGGTCGCATGAATCCAGGGTCGCGTATACCCGGCCTGCTGCTCGTCGCCGCCGGCATCGCACTGGCCGGCTGGTTCGTCGGCCAGGGCTTCGTCGAGGGCAGGACCCTCGACCGCTACGTCACGGTCAAGGGTGTCGCCGAGCGCGACGTGACCGCCGACATCGGTCTGTGGCCCATTGCCTTCGTCGCCACCGACGACGACCTGGGGCAGGCGCAGAAGACCATCGTGGAAAGCAAGCGGAAGGTGCTCGATTTTCTCGGGCGCCACGGCATCGATGGCGACCAGGTCGAGGTCAGGCGGCTCGACGTTGCCGACCGGCTCGCCGACCGATATCGCAACGGTCCGACACAGAGTCGCTTCATCGTCTCCCAGACGCTGATGGTGCGCACCGACAACCCCGGGCTGATCCTCAAGGCCGGCCAGCATACCGGGGAACTGGTGGAGGCCGGCGTCGTTCTGTCGAGAGATACCGGTCCCGGGGGCGGGCCGACCTACCTGTTCACGGGACTGAATGAAATGAAGCCCGGGATGATCGCCGAGGCGACCACCCAGGCGCGGCGCGCGGCGGAGCAATTCGCGCGGGACTCCGACAGCCGGGTCGGCGATATCCGCCGCGCCAATCAGGGTGTCTTCGTGATCCTGCCCAGGGACCGGATGCCGGGGGTCTCGGAGAGCGGGCAGTTCAACAAGACCGTACGCGTGGTATCGACGATCGAATATCTTTTGGAGTGACGCGCGCCGCATGACCCCTGTCGACTACTCCGGCCTGTATCCGGAAACCATTCTGTCAGCCATCGAGGCGCGGGGACACCTGACCAGCGGCCGCATGCTGGCGCTGAACTCCTACGAGAACCGGGTCTATCGCGTCGAGCTGGAGGACGCGCCGCCCGTCGTGGCCAAGTTCTACCGGCCGGAACGGTGGAGCGACGAAGCCATCCTGGAAGAACATGGCTTTTCGCGCGAGCTGGCCGAGGCGGAGATCCCCGTCGTCGCGCCGATGGCGGACGAAGCCGACAACACGCTGTCCGTATACGATGGCTATCGCTATGCCCTGTTTCCCCAGCAAGGCGGCCGCTGGCCGGACCTGGAGAGTCGGCGCGACCTGGCCTGGATGGGCCGCTTTCTGGCCCGCATCCACGCGATCGGCGCGCGCCGGCCATTCGAGTACCGGCGCCGGATCGGGGTCGCGAACTACGGGCGCGAATCGGCCGGCTACCTGCTCGCCGAGGGTTTTATCCCGGCGCATCTGGATCCGGCGTACCGCACGCTGGCCGACGACCTGCTCGACAGCGTGGAACGGTGTTTCGAACGCGCCGGCGACGTGAGCGAGATCCGGATCCACGGCGACTGCCACCGCGGCAATGTCCTGTGGACGGACGCGGGGCCACACTTCGTCGATCTCGACGATTGCGTCAACGGCCCGGCGATCCAGGACCTGTGGATGCTGCTGGCGGGGGAGCGAGAGGAAATGGAGATCCAGCTGTCGTACGTGCTCGAGGGTTACGGTGATTTTGCCGATCTCGACCCACGCGAACTGCACCTGGTCGAGGCGCTGAGGAGCCTTCGCATGATGCACTACGCCGCCTGGCTCGCACGCCGCTGGACCGACCCGGCCTTCCCGCAAGCGTTCCCCTGGTTCAACACCGCACGCTACTGGGAGAACCACGTCCTGGAACTGCGCGAACAGCTTTCCCGTACCCAGGAACCGGCATTGAACCCGGCAATGGGTGTGTAGCGCTCGAGACTGAAGTAGGTCGGGTTAGCGCAGCGTAACCCGACGCCAGGAGAATGACCCCGTCGGGTTACGCTG
>JAYENI010000044.1:0-15850 GCA_034722015.1 Pseudomonadota bacterium | reverse complement strand
GCCGTATAAATGCTGGCCAGTTGGCTCCGGGCCTTGCCGAAGTCACTGGATCGAATTGACGTGCTTGAATGTTCGTCATCGTTTTCTGTTGATCCTGACCGCTCGGGCGGTGCGTGATCTTCCGATCTCCTTGTGAACCGTGTCTTGCAATGCGCCGACGAGTTCGTCGGGTGGCGGTGGCATGCGTGCCACATGAGCTGCGACAGATAGTGGAGGCAACGTAGGCATAGCGCGTCGCGGGCCGATACCAGGCCGCTCCATCACTTCTTTGATCTCGTCATTCATAAGCAACTCGAAAGGTATTGCCCTTGGCCACGCTAAGGCGATTTCCGTCAAATCACAAACCGTCTTGATTGTCTTTTCGTCCGTCTTCCGCATTTCGGTAACGGTTGCATAGATTGACTATGCGCCCGTTACCGCGCCTTGAAGACTACCGAAAATCCGGCGCATTCCAGTATGTCATCTTCCGGCAATCGCCTTAGTCAGCGCAATAGGCCCAATCGATTTTGTCGTTTCAGCGAAACTGACCACGTACCTCCCGCCAGGCTTCCACGGCGTAATCGATAATCCATCTATTGCAGACCGACCACAAGCAGATGCTCGCGTGCGCGAGTTGCGGCGACATAGTTGGCAAACCTGTCAACGCTGTCGTCATGCGCAGAGACTCTATGCAGTAACGCAACGGCCTTGAACTCCAGCCCCTTGATCCGTTTCTTGGTCCCATAGCGCACACCCGGTTCTTCCTGGCCGGGATCTTTTTGTCGAGGCTTCAATTCAAGAGTGGGAATGCCAGAAGATTCCAGAGCCGAGATCACATCAGGTTCCGTAGGCGTAACGCAAATCTCGTGCGTTCCGAGACCGGCATCAAGAAGCCCCTTCACCCAGGCCACCACGGCCGTCCCGGCCGTGTTCATTGACTCGCAACTGACTACCTGAGGATCCGGTCCGCGGAAAATCGAACGATCGCCTGTCGTATCGGCAAAACCGCCGTTCAGGTCGTCGACCTCTACGCCTTCCAGCAAGCCCTGTGCCCATTGACGTATTTGTTCGCTGGTACGATAGTTGATCTTCAGGCGTCTGGACCGACCCCTCACATCGATTCCCGCGCGGCTCAAGGGAATCGGCACCCGATTGTAAATTCGCTGGTGACCGTCTCCCACGACGCACAGGGGATTACTGAGACCCTCTTCGATCGGGCTCAGCGCCCTGATCAGCCGAAGGGCCTCCAGCCCGAAATCCTGAAGTTCATCTACCAGTACGTAGCGATATTTATGGAACTGACCCTGTTCCACCGCGAGTCGCGCCTGGTGAACTACGCCTTCAAAGGTAAGCAGGTTTCTCTTTACCAACTCCCGTTGGACGTCGGAAAATATCTTCCATAACTGCTTGCGTTGCTTGCGTCCCAGTCGCGGACGGCCGGAACGAACCGTCGTCAGATAGGCTTCTTCGGAATCCACGCCCATGCGATCGACGATCTGGTCGAACTCCGTCACGACGAATTCCTTGTCGAACTCCAGACTCGCGTGGCGGTCACGGGTGAGAACCTGGTTCCAGATTACCGCCAGATCGCTATCTTCGGCGATTTTTCCTCGCCAACCCGAGCGGAATGAGATCGTCCGGGCGAGTTGGTGCAGGTTCGTCACCTCGATACGTGCATGAACCTTCGGCGCAAGCTTTTCCAGCAGGGACTTGATGGTCACCGACAGGTTCGTTGTATAGGTGGTGACCAGGATCCTTTCGCCGCCGTCAAGGCGCTTGCCGAGCCAGGCGGCGCGATGCATCAAGGCAACCGTCTTGCCCGTACCCGCGGCCCCGTTGATCTTCATCGGCCCTTTGGTATCCCATTCCACGAGCTTGCGCTGGTAGGGATGCAGAAAGACCCGCCACTCCTCGATGTCCTCGCCCAGGATCTCCTTGAGATGCTCCTCTCCCTCCACGAGAACGAGGTCCATGTTCGTGATCTCGGCCAGGTGGGAAAAGTCTCCCGGACCCGCGGGCATGGCCGTACCCGCATCCAGTCCTCCAAGCATCTCTTCCAGGGATTGATCGAGCGACAGCCCCATTACGACACCGTACAGCACCTGAGACGCCTCTTTGGGCAGGTAGTCCGCGAGCTGTTCGAACGCCTCGTCCGAGCGGACCGCGCGCACCGCGGGGATCAGCGCCTCCGGCACACCCGAGTGGAACAGTCCCTCGTCATCGAGATCGTCCAGCGGGTAGCTTGTGTCATCCTCCGGGGACGGTATCACGGGTTCCTCAACGGCCCGCGATGCCTCGACGACATCGAAGACCTGCAGCGTCCCCAGGGTCCCGTGGGCCTCGAACTGTTTATTCCTGCACCAGCGGTAGGCTTCGTCGTGATGATCGACGTACATCAGCAGGAAGGTGTCTCCCTGCTCGGGCGCGACGACGATAGCCCGATAGTCGTCCCCCACCCTGGCGCTGCGCACTTTCGGGTCCCGGGCCGCTCCCAGTCTCTCCAGGTTGATGCTTGCCTGGGTGCTGTCTTCCTCGAACTTCCTGATCAATTCGTAGATCTTTTTCTGCACCTTCGAAGGCAGACGCCCGAATGTCTTCAGTACTTCACGGTGCAGCATCAGTCTGGCCATCACACTGTCCCCTCGGTCGCCGGCGGGAGAAGGTCGATCACCCACTGCCATCCCTTCGCCTTCAGATCGGCATCGGTACACACGGTCCACCCCGTTGCCTGCCATTTTGCCGCGAAACTCGCCTGATCACCCGTAAGAACCGCCAGTGGCCGCTTCAGCGACGGCCAGGCCAGTTCGGCAAACAGCTCGTCGCCGACCTCATCACAGTAGTACTCAACTTCCGGCGCCGCGCGGTCGGAGGACGCCAGGGCCTTCGCGAACGGCTCCAGACTGGAAACGGTATCCTCGATGACCTCCCGCCACGCATCGGACACTGTTCCACTCACGGCCAATTCGAGAATCGGCGCTTCGCCGGACGCGACCTCGGACGTGGTGAACACCAGGAGCGCACCGGAGAATTGAAAAAGATTGAACAACGCCTGAAACCGGCGCCAGCGCCGTTTGTAGGCGGTGGTCTGCGCCCGCTGCTGCTCACTGTCGTCGAGGCGCAACCCGAACCGCAAACGCTCGAACCGGTTGTCCATCAGCTCCTGATCCACCGGCGCATAGGCCAGCAGGTCTTCGGACAGGGCGAGACGGTTCGTCCAGCACCAGTCACCCGTGATGTCGTTACCCAGGGGCGGGACGTCATCGCCCCGGCGCCACTGCTCAAAGGTACCCTGCATGGGGGCGGAATCGGTCCCTATGCCGCGGCCCGCCAGTAGAACGAGCGAGAAGCCCCCCGCGTAAGAGGACAACGCGCGCCAACTGCTCTCGACCGGACACAGGATAAATGCCCTGAGCTGCTGCCATGGGTTGGCGGCGACCGCCGGGACATCCGGGGCCTTCTCGCCACGTTGGCGAATCTGGTTGGCCCGTACCGGGAGAATGCGTTGAACGATCGGGGTTTGCAGAAAGGACAGCGACGCCTGCGGTTCTTCCTTCTGGAGATCGTCCCAGCTAAGGCTCCAGACCCAATACAGGCCACTGTCCAGAATCGCGCGCCGTTTCCGTATGTCGTCCGCCAGGACCGACTCGGGTTCTCCCGGCTTGACGTGAGGCCCGAAACCGTCGGCGAAAATCGCAACCGGTTTCACTCCGGGGTCGTCACAACGCAGCATGAAATCAGGTTGGCACCCTACCGAGACTCCTTGCGCCGCGCCCAGCAATGGTTGCAACTTCAGTTCCCAGGATCGGTCCGGATCGGCCAGCAGGAAGCGGAATCCCCGGCTGCCGTTGATCAGCGTCTCCTGCCACTGCCCGCGCTGCTCCCCGACCCATTCACGCAGTTTCTCGACGAATCGTTTCTCCAGCACGCTACCGTAGAGTGACGCGGTACTGATCTCGTCCAATGCCTCCCGTTCCGTCCGCTTTTCCCCTGCCGCGATCAGGTTCTTGAGCAGCCGGATTCCGCGTTCGCGACTGATGTTCGCGGCGCGGTGCTGCATATGGTACGTGCGAATGCAGCGATAACAGCCGTCGATTTCGCCCTGTGTGTGATGCAGACGACGGCACTCACAGGTTTCCAGGGTATTCAGCGCGCGCCGCATGATGTCCAGGACACCCTCGCCCGCACACCCCCGATCATCCGTCTCCTGGTACAGGGCCTTCAGAAAACCCGTTCCCCCCGGCACGGCGTCCATGAGTACCAGATAGCGGCGCGTCACCGCGGTCCGGGGATCAGGCACCTGTTGTGGGCGCACCATCAGGTGGGCGGGGTCTCCCTGGAAGCGCAATCGCAGCCCCAGATAGAGGCTGGCCTCCAGGGTATCCAGGTCTTCCTCTTCGACGTCGGGCAACAGAAGCCGGATTGCCTCCGAGCGCAATTCGCGATAGAGCCAGGCCTGCTGCCACTGAAAGGCGTTTCCCGAACGGCCCTCGCGCTGCATGATTTCGGTCTGGCGCCGGCCCGGGCAGCTCCTGCGATGCTTGACATCGGCGCGCGTCTTTCCCGGCTCAACGGCAACGCCGCAACCGGCGCAGATCTCGAAACCCTCGGGGACCTTGATCTCCTCGCCGAAGGCGACGACATCGACCTGATCGCTGTAGCCGGCATTGACCTCCCGGACCCGGATCGCCGACCGGTACTCGATGCCGAACGGCAGATGATCGTCACCCACGGCGCCGCCCGCCTGAGCGACCGTCATGTCGAAGCTGGAAACCAGGCGGTAGAACGCGTTCTCGCGCTCCTCGCCCCGGTCTCCGGACAGGGAGTCGTAGTACTCCATGTAGGAGACCGCCTGGGAGCGGTGGAACGGCAGCAGGGCGCGGTGCTGGCCGATATCGGTCTGGCCATCCGGCCCGTCGTAGCCGCATTGAGGACAGGCCGGGACCGCGTCGGGGGATTTCACGTCGGCGACGGTCCGCATGTGACCGCATTTACCGCAGATCGCCCACTCCTCGATCAAGGGCTGGTTACGAGATCCGACCTCGATCTGCTGGATGTCGAAGACATGGCTGTGGGTATAGAAGTGATTCGACGGCGCAAGCTCGCGAATCGCGGCGGCCCCCGAACGAATCAGATCGTAGGTCCTTACCCGGTCCCGGGCGCCGTCCTGCTTCCCCTCATTGGCGTCGTCCTGAACGCCGCCGGGCGAGGACTGGTTCGCATACTGGTTGAAAGTGGTCCCGGAGAAGCGCACGCCGCGCTCGGGGAACGCGTAATTGGGCAGGAGGCCGTGTTCGATCAGGACTTCGAGCGCGGAGATTTCACCCAGCTTGCGCGTGCGCGCCGAAAGGATTCTCTGCTCTCGTTCGATTTCGGTGACCGCCTCCGGATCGGTCCCGGGATCCAGTTTGTTTTTCTGATCCGTGAGGCGCTTTCTTGCATTCTGCAGCAGCAGGCGCTGGCTGTTGAACTCCTGGGCGGCCCGCTCGATGCGTTCCCGGAGCTGCTCGGTGCGCGTATCCTCGGTAAATTGCTCAACCGTGTCGGCAAGGACGTCCGCGGAGAAACGCGCCAGGAAAGCCTGTTGCAGTTGGGCCTCGTTGGCCAACATCCAGGTGATGAGCCCGGGAATATGCCCCGATCGGTTGACGATGACCTCATCCACGAGCTGCTTACCCGTCGCCGGCAGGCCCGTCAGAACACCCGATTTTCCCGCCTGGTCGAAGCAATACGCCAGATACTGTCGAACCAGCACCGCGCTGGCGTCGAGCCAGCACCCGGGGGGTTCCACGTCCCCGTCCAGGAGATCCGCGGGGCGTGCGAAAAAAAACAGGTCATGGGGTCGCTGGTTGATAATGGACAACACCAGGGCCGTGCCCGTGCTACGGCCTGCCCGGCCGATACGTTGCAGGTAGCTCGCCACCGACGGGGGTACCGAGCACAACAAGGTGGTGGACAGGTCGCCGATGTCGATACCCATCTCCAGGGTCGACGTGGCCGTCAGCACATTCGGATCGTCGGCGTGCCCCCCGACGTTGAAGGAAAGCTCCAGTGCTTCCCTTTCTTCCGTGGTCAGCAGACCGGTGTGTTCGTGGGCGAATACCCGCCTCAGCGCGCCCTTTCGATAGCGCTCCCGATAATAGCGTTCACGATCGTTGAGTTCCGCCGTCCGGTATCGTCCGGCATTGCCTCTGTACGACAGGCTCGGTGCTTCTTCCCACCGTTGTGCCTCAGGCCAGGGGCGAAACAGGACATGCCCGCTCACATTGCAGGTGAGTTTCCGCCCGTGCCTGAAAAGCCGGGCGGCACTTGCGTCGAGTGCGTAGAAGGATTTGTCGCCGTCCGTGTGCAGGCATCGAAAGAGCCCCGCGCCGGCCCCCTCCTCGAGCAATGCCCTTATCAGGTCAACCAGACTGGTATCGTCGACGCCCGGCACGCCCAGCACACGTCGGACCCAGACCAGTTGCCAGGGCGGCTGCTGCCCCTGCGCGCCGGGCGCCAGGACATGGTCGTTGTAGCGGTCACGCCCGGTGACCATCAGCCGGGGCCTGTAGCGTCCAGCCGGTGGATAGATCTCCCGTCCGGGTACCATGCGACCGAAGGGGAACTTGCCCCAATAGTTCTGCCGCGCATAGCTGTCCAGGAAGGGGTGATAAAGCCCGCCACGCTCTCGCTGACGATGCAGGACGCCGAAGATCCAGAGGCGACAATCATCGTCCGGCACCGTCTCCAGTGCGGGACTGATGCCCGGCAGGCGGGCGCGCAGACGTTGCACCGTGTCGGCAATTACGCCCTCGTCCCAGCCGAGGCAGGCGCTTGCGTGCAGCTCCATGGTTCGGCCATGAGTCATCATGAGGCTGAATTCGCTGACGGCCTGCCAGTTGAGGCGCTCGATAAAGTCCAGACGCAGCCGTGCGCCGGGCGCACGCTCCGCCACACTGTTGCGCATCTCCAGGTAGGGTCCGTACTCGCGCAGATCGGGCGGAATCAGCGTGGCCATCATTTCCCGCACCGATCCAGGACGCCCTGCCAGCGGCTGCGACCAGAATCCGAGCAGCCGCTCGCCGACCTCGTCGACCGGAAGCCCGGCATCGCCGGCGTCGTCGATGACGTGCTGGAGGGCGGTGCGAAAGGTGAAATGGTAAGTACGTGCGGAGAAGAAACCCGCCCGGTGGCTGGCGTCCTGGACACTGTCGGTGAATGCCAGCAACTTGGGGTCGTTGTTCAGCAGGGAGCCGAACACTTCGTCGATCGCCACGCTGGCTGTCGTGGCCGCCCGGGCGCCCAGAAACATCAGGCTGTCTTCGGCCTGACAGTGCGGACAGCGGCGCACACCGATCAACAGATTGTTTCTCTCCAGCGTACGCGTTTCGTTCGCCACCTTGACCGGAAACGTGGCCTCATCGGTCAAAGGCCCGGGACCCGGGCCTGCCCGCACCACGAGTTCGGTGGGCGCCAGCCAGTAGCGGGTGACCTCGAGCTGTTGCTGGCCATCCGGTAGCAACGGGTCGTCACCTTCCCGCCAGGGACTCAGTATCACGAGGCGTCGTGACGGGTAGCGTTCAAACCCCCAGCCCTGGTAGATACGCTGCGGGTCGTCGTCCAGCGCGAAACCGGCCACCTTCTGGCGGATCGTGCCGTCCTGATCCGGATCGTGCAGGGCCACCCAGGCCGACTCCCCGCACTCGGTGCAATGGACCGTCGGCAATTGCCTGCGCTCGGCGAGTGGCTCGTCGAGCCAACTGAAGACGGGGTCGACGGCCACGACGCGTCCGATGCGCCGCAACTCCCGGATCCAGAACTGCACCTGGGTCGGCACGAACGGAAAGGACCGACCCGATCGCAGCTCGCGGGTCTGGGCAACCAGCGCGAGGAAACCGGCCACCACCTGGGTTCGGGCGGCAACACCGCCGACCTCGCGCAACCCGAAATCCTCCGCGGACAGGCCCTTGATCAACTCGGCCCATTTCACGACGCCGTTCTCGGTCGACTTGAGCAGGTTGTGGAACAGGGGCTGCGTCCTCAACCACTCCCCAAGGGCCAGCCCCCACCGATCGGCGAGACCCTGTTCCCCAACCACTCCCGCCTTTGCGAGCCAGGGGTCGTCATCGGGAACCGGATAGACCGGCGCACCGAACAGGGGCGCAATCCGGTACGCGTACTCGTCCGCCGTCTCTCGCTCGCCCGGCAGGCAGGCCTCCGGATCGGGCAATTCGACCGCGGCGGTTTCGGGGCCCGGGTCACGACGTATGATGTCCTCGATCTTGTATCGATCCTCCTCTATCACCGCGTCATTGTTGATGCGCTCCTCGAACAGGCTCGAAGCGAACTGACAGAGCCGGTTGATGGGGTCGTCGGTGGTCTCGTCCTCGCTGCCCGCGATGGTCGCGCTGGTGCCCACGACGCATAGTTTTCCCCTGGGGATGGCCAGGCGTTCCTTGAGCCGCCTGATCAGGCAGGCCACGTCGGCGCCCTGCGCTCCGTCATAGGTGTGCAACTCGTCCAGCACCAGGTACCGCAACCGTTCGGGATGCTCGACGTTGTGCCGCCAGATGGCCTGGTCCTTCGGGCGCATCAACAGATAGTCGAGCATCCTGTAGTTGGTGAGCAGGATGTCAGGCGGGTCATCCTGCATCACCTGCCGATCGGTGATGGCCGCGTACGCCGGCTTGCCGTCGGGCCGTGCCGCGCGAATGACCTGGACCTCCTTGCAGGTGTTCGCGTCACTACCTCTGTGGTCCTCCTGCCCCGGCTGCATGCGCCCGGTGTAAAGCCCTACCCGGACACGCGCCTTGCGGACCGTACCGCCGTCGACCTTCGCGTCGTATGAGAGCAGGTCGGACTTGAGTATCTCCTCGGCGAAGCGCCCCGCCTGGTCCGCGGCCAGCGCGTTCATGGGGTAAAGCACGATGGCCTTGATACCATCACGGCGACCGGATCGATGTTCGCGCCAGCAGTGGTCCAGCAGGGGATACATGAAGCACTCGGTCTTGCCCGAGCCCGTGCCCGTCGTCACCAGGGTGTGACGCGGACTGTTCCCCTTGCTGGTCAGGCGCCGCCAGGCCAGCCATTGGTGGCGGAATGGGGCGAACGGGAGCGAGAGGTCGAAGTAGCGGCCACCGTCGTCCGCCGCCCGCCGGAAGGGACGACGCAACTGCAACCAGGGCCCCTTGAAGAGCCCGTTTTCCGGATCGTTGAAGAAGCGTAGCAGCGCCTCCTCGACCCGCCGGTCCCGCGTATTGAAGGTCGCCTCCAGATAGTGAAGGACCTGCTTGCGGACTTCGTGGGCGAGGGTTGCGGGAAGCATGGCGCCGAGCTAATCCACCGTCGTGGGAATATTCACGAGCCTGTTCTCCACGCGAAGCCGGGAAGACCTTGCGCCACGACCCGGAGAAACTCCTTGGTGGGACCTGTGTCGGTATGCCCTATTTGCTTCTCTCGATCCACGAAAGACTCAAGCATCGCGTTCCTCCATCGGCGACTTGAATGGATTCACAACCATGAGCTCACCGAAGGTTTGACCGTCCTGAAGGTCCTCGGTCCATAACCGACGCGCACCGCTTTCGATCGCGGACTCAATAATCAGGCTATCCCAGAAGGAGAAGCTGGAGACCTCGACCCGTTGCGTGGCGGTGGCAATCAACGGCACTGAGATGGTGACGATGTCTGCAATGTCCGAGAACTCGAGGATCGCCTCACGCGCTTTCGGTATCGGCACGCCCTGTTTGACCGTTTTGGTAACGGTGGCGAAGAACTCCTGGAGAACCTGTGTGCTGAGCACGGGTGCGGCTTTGCGGCAAGCCTGATCCCAAAGATTGTGCGCAGTGGCCTGTTTATCCGGGGCCTTCGTGTCGAAC
Source organism: Pseudomonadota bacterium (assembly GCA_034722015.1). Classification (GTDB taxonomy): domain Bacteria; phylum Pseudomonadota; class Gammaproteobacteria; order JAJDOJ01; family JAJDOJ01; genus JAJDOJ01. The sequence continues at coordinate 6,017 of JAYENI010000044.1, read as the reverse complement.
AGATAGATCAGCACATTGGTATCAAAGAACCAGCGATCACCTGTCATAGAGTTCATCCCTGTTCCATCGCCTCCCGCCGCGATCAATGGGATGTTCGTCCGCGATTTTCAGCAACCTGCTCAGCGCCGCCAGGCGATTACGTCGAACTTCGTCCAGGCGCGCGTATTCTCTGAGATAGCCTCCAAGCACGGCATTGACCGAGGTGCTTTCTTCCAAGGCACGGATGCGTGCCCGCTTGAGCACCTCTTCGTCGACGCTGATAGTGAGATTGGCCATGTCCGCCTCCGTCACGAATACACGAGTTCAGTGTAGCACAGGGTCTCGGAGCCTCTTCTGGCTGACTCATTGTCGGGAAGAGTTCTGGCGCAAAGGCGCCAATACGACGCGAAGAAGATGAAAAAACAGGTCGTAGGGTAGGACTCGTTCCTCATCGCACCTACCTTGATTTTTCGAACTGTTTCAAGCGAACGCATGGAAGACTTGTTGCAGAATGCTAGCTAGTCCAGACCAATCAGTGACCTTCAGCTCATTAGCACCATCTTTGCAGCGCTCATCCCTATCGCTAAATGCCGCTTGTAACTAAGCTTTGGGCATCTCTTGCTCCCCGGTTTCGCCAGGAAACTGCATTTCCTCAAAGCCGTCCTTGAAGAACTCGACGGGTCGACCGGAAGTGTCCATGCGGTGCACCTGGGTCCAAGCTAACTTCAAGCTAGCCCAAGCTAAGACGACAACTTCCAGCGAGCGGTCCTGCCGCGCCCGCCTGCGTTGAATATCTCGCCGCTTCGGCTCGTTTGATGTTCCGCCGTTACCGTGGCGAGAAAAGCATCGCGGCGGCATGTACCGCGCGCGGTCTCAGCCACGATTCACCTACGTCTTCTGGGAATTTTCTGAGGTGTGGTTAGCTCATACGCTTTCAGTCCCTTATCGCCGGTTGCGATCACCACCTCAGCACCCGTCTTCGCGTAGAACTCGGCAACATTCTTGATTGTCGCGTCCCCTAACGATAGGCCGGACGCTGCCAGTTGGGGCCAGGAATTCACAAGTTTCTCCAGGTTCCGCTGCCCCCACAGGTCCATTTGATGAGAAAATGCGGCCCAAGGCTCCTTTTCATCCAACGTAAGCCCCAGCAATGTCATCAGTTCCCGTGCCGTCTCGTATCTGCGGTCAGCAGCCTGAGCGATATGATTCCCGGTTTCGACGATTGTCGCTAACGGCAACACGAATGTACTTTGGCCCTCCTTTTCTCCTTCGATAAGCGCATTCACACGTAACCGATCCCAACGATCTCCCTCTCTTCCGCAGGTCTCTTTTCCCGCGACGTTCAACCAGACGCACAACACAGACGTATCGAAAACCACGATGCGTGCCATCCTCTACCCCTGAGCAACCAACGCTCGCTCGATGCGGCCCTCACTGGACAGCTTGCCTACGGCACCGCTGGCCAGCAGCTTCGGTAGCTGCTCGATATCTTCGAGTAAAGTAAGACGACTGGCACCCGTTTTCGGGTCCCGGTGAGATACTGTAATGAATGGCACCATGCCGGGTCCCGCTGCATCCAGGAAAGCAGGATTGTGCGTTGTTACCAGAACATCGATACCACGCTGCTCGCCGATGACAGTCAGCATCTCCAACAACAGCCCGACTCTAGATGGATGTAGCCCGTTGTCCACCTCCTCCACAACCAGGAGGCTATTCGCTGGCCGAGTCAGCAACGAGGTCAAGATAGCCAGAAAACGGAGCGTCCCGTCAGACATTCCACGGGCATCTACAGACGATACACCGCCTTCCGTGCTCCACTGCTCGTCACAATATAGCATGGCATCCGTTCTGAACTTGCCCACCGGTTCTGCGTAGATGCGGCGAATATCCCTTTCCGGAAGATGTCCGCCGTACTTCGACAACTGGTCCTCAAGCCGCTTCTGATCGTCCCCCGGCAATGCGGCGATCACCCCGGCGATGTTGGACGCGTCAGGTTCCAGCTGATCGGAGAGGGGTGAGTAATCGCGCATATGCGCCGGGATCGGGTCGAGGACAAAGATATGCCTGAATGCCGTCAGCACATCGCGAATACCTGCTTCAATCTCCTTACGCGTCGGTTGCTGAGCAAGCTGGTGGATAACCGCGAGGGAACGCAGCGATGGGCGGGGGCTTCCGCGTTTCTCATTGTAGAGTCTCGCTGTGATCGATGCGGCATCGGACGCACAAGCATCGGTCGAAAATAGAAAGATGCTGTACGGTCTCGATCCGCTCGATCGACGAGCAGACCGATACTTCAGTCTCTGAAGTGATTCGCTGACCAGATCGCAGCGGTTCTCTTCCACGACACATTCGACTCGATACACATAGTCTGTACGTTCATCTGACCCTTCGACCTTAGCCTCGATTGAGAACTTGCCATTCTTGTCGAGCGAAGCCCACTCTAACCCGCCGCGGATCCCCCTCGTACTCTGATCTCCTTGAAGTGCAGCCGTAAATGACATGCCGGTGGAGATTCGTTTCAGAAAAAGCAAGGCATCCAGGGCATTCGATTTGCCGCTCGCATTCGTGCCAATGAGAACGGTCACCGAATCGACGAAAAGTGTCGCATCCGAGAAACTCTTCCACTTGTTCAACCGGATTTCTTTAATCATCGGTTACCCCTGTATTTGGCCTTACGTTCGGTCATAGCTCGCGGACGAAGGCGAAATGTCGCGCCAAGGCGCAAAGAAAAAATATGTTTTTTTAGGTATCACCTGCGGTCCTCGTCGGCAGCGTATTTCACCACGAACGTGCCCTTCATATCCTTCGTGGTTCACATTCCGAGCCGCTCTTGAAACACGCGGTAGGCAGTCTGGTAGTCCTCAATGCGGTCTACCGGGGTGAAGGGCGGGTAGAATGTCTTGGACACGGTCTGGTTGCCGTTGTCGATGGCCCAACTCACAGTGACGGGGGACTTGCCGTCATGGTTGGCCAGGGCGTCGCGCAGTTCCCTGGCGCCGGCGTCCTTTCGTGTGGTGTTGGGGAGGCGGCGGCCGGCGGCGTCGTAAAGGTCCGCCTGCTCGTAGGCCTTCATCACCGGAAACTGGACCTCGTAAATCTGTCTCAGTTCGTCGAAGGTCAGGTTCAGGGCCATGGCGACGAGGACGTCGATCTCCAGCAGGGCCTGGCGGCGCTCGCGATCGGTGCGCAGGGCGCAGCCGCGTTGCCATTCGGGCGTCAGCCCGGACCAGGGCAGGGTATGGTCGGCCGGGCGAACCACACCGGCACCGTAAACCGCATTCCCGGCACCGCCAACTCCACCCCCGTCATCGGCGGGGGGCACATCCCAGGTAAAGGCGTCGTTTCGGATGGCGTGGTCGAAGGCGGATTGCCAGAGATTCGAATATGCAACTGTCGAGCAAGAGACTCTGAGCAACCTGTGCACTGCCGGAGTCGCTAACTCGCCGAGATCGATGGGGAGCCCCTGTAGATCAGCATCATGAACATGCCCCCTACCTTTTAGCTTGATATAGAAATCACCAATCACCGACACTGCAACACTAGAGAACCTCAACATTTCGTGCACACGGAGGAACGGCATGCACCTTACGGTGTGAATCGCTGTGAATCCGCTGGGTAGTAATGCACCAATCAAAGTTCGCTCGTTTGCAGATTGGCACATATCACGAACCACAAAACGTGCGTAACTGCTCAACGGCCTCGGCAACCACCGCATCGCCTTTTCATCAGGAATGCCTTGCCGCAATCCGACATCGGCGAATCTATTGACGAAGGCATCGCTGTTTCGCTTGCCCTCGTTGGCCAACAGCCAACGCACCGCCGCTTCGACATCGCCCCGCCATTGGGTGAACCAGCCGAACCGGCGGGCGGTGTGGGCGCCGGGCTTGCCGGGATCGATCCCGTAGCGGCGCAGGGACTCGCCCAGCAAGGCCTCCCAGGCGGGCACCTGGGCGTCGCTGACAGGCCAGAAACCACCGCGAGCGTTCTCGGGCTTCCGGGGCTTGGGCCATTCCGGGATTGCCGCATGGAAGGCGGTCAGGTTACCGTCCCGGTCGCCGGGTCGGTAGACGGCGCGGGGCAGGTAGTCGTCCGGGATCTCGGTGAGGTCGATGTCGTCGTAGTGGCCGTTGGCGGTGCAGCTTGAGCGCGGCGTCTTGTTCAGTGGCGCTCCGACAAAGAAATGCGGTCCGGAGATGACCCATTCATCCGGACCGCCGGGCTGGAAGCTGGGGTCTTCCTGCCGTGTGATGATGCCGTCACGCTGGGCGTAGGTTTCATCGAACATCACCGTGGCCAGGTAACGGCCTTTGAGGTCACCGAGTCGCCGGGGCATGGCGGCGAACTTTTCCAGCACTTTCAGGAGGGGCCGGCTGTGTACCTGGGGCAGGCGGGCCTGCAACGGCGGCGTGTCCTCGTCCTCGAACAGTCTGGCGAACAAGGCCAGCTCATGCCCGGTGACGGTGAGGATACGCTCGACGTGGCCGCGGGTCTCCCAACTCCCAGCGTCGTTTTTGATACCGGGGATGGGATCGTGCGAATTTACGTGGCGTTGGGACTGTCCGATGGTGCCAGGATCGAACAGGTTGAAGATTGCCCGTAGCTCGACTGGGCCAACCCGGCCGCGGTAAATATTGATGCTGAATGCCATGACGTGGTGAACATCGGCAAACAGAATACGTTCGTTCTTGAGCTGGTAATGCGCCAACAACCGCCGATAGTACGCCTCCCGAAACACCCCGCCCTTCGGATCATCGAACACCCCCTCCGGGTGCAGCAACCCCGCCACGCCCTGTCCGCCCAGCAGAGCCCAACTGCGCTCGATGAAGTTCTTGTAGAGGTTGGTCTGCACCCCGGCGAGGTTGGGATACAGGGTCCGGTCGTTGAGAAAGACACCCACGCCCTCCCCCTGCTCGAAGGCGTCCCGGTAGGACAAACGCCGGTCCTCGTGCTCCAGCAGCCCGGGCCGTTCCCGATTGTAGGTGGCGGATTTGGCGTCCCGCACCCCGAGCAGGGGTTCGAACCCGGCCAGCAGCGGGGCGTCGTTCCAGCTCACCTTGATCCAGGGTGGATTGCCGAATAACAGGTCGAACCCCCGCGGCGGGTCCGTCTGCCCCTCGAACATCGGCCCCAGCACCTCGGTAAAAACCAGCTCCCAGTGGTGAAAAGGCTGTTGACGGGCCGTCGCCCGCGCCACGCCATACCAGGGCACGGCCCGAGACAGGGCCGTCGCATCAGGCAACCCGCCCCGTACCGCCGTGAACAGCCCCTCCAGGTCGACCTTCTCGCCCAGCCGGATGTCCAGCATATTCCGCGTCGACGCATCCTCCAGGCCGACACCGAGCAGGACCTCCGCGGCGGCGAGCCAGGCCTGGCGGCCGGGCAGATCCCCGGCCGCGTCCAGCGGCCAGAAGTACAGGCTGCACCAGGCGTCCATCAACAAGCGCAATCGCTGGAAGGCGCCAGACCCGGATTCGAGCCTCTCCTTGACCTCCTCCTGCTCGGTCAGGGTCGGCCCATCGTATTCGATCCGTGCCTGGGGTATCGGATCGGGCCAGACGCTGGCGACACAGCGCGTCTTTTCCAGGCCGGCGAGGCGCTCTTTTGCATAGTCCTCCCAAAGCCGGTCGATACGATCACAGACCCGCCGTGCGGCCCCAAGCTGCTCCGGTGTCCACTTTTTCTTGACCTCGACCCGCTGCCAGTCGGCAATCGTCCGGCATTCGTCGGGCCAGAACGACTTCATCAGCCTGTCCCTGGCCGCCGGGGCCATATCCTCGTCCCAGACCAGGAAGTGATAGACCTCGCCGGGTTTGCGCTGCTCACCCGGTTCGAGCTGGTGGGGCGCTTCGGCGTTCTTGCCGAAGAACCTGCCCCGGGTGAGCTGCTCCTCGGTCCAGACCGCCCGCCTTGCTCCGATCAGGCTGTTGCCGGAGCGCAGTCGCAGCCCGAACCAGGGGGTGGCGCAGGAACGGTAGATGTCCGGTTCCCCGTTTTCCCCCTCCCGAACCTTGAGCCGGTGGATGGTGGCGAGCCACAGG
>JAYENI010000043.1:0-3382 GCA_034722015.1 Pseudomonadota bacterium | reverse complement strand
GCGAAATCCTTCCGCGCATCAGCGCCTGAATCCCATATCGAGTCAGTACCGATACCGAACCCCGATATCCGTTCTGCCTCTCCCCCGCCCCGGCACGCGACGTTGCAACCGGCGGCGCGCCGACCGTTTGACGCCAGGAGGCATAAGGCGATTGCCGGAAAACGACATACCAGATTGCACCGGATTTTCGTTCGTCATCAAGGCGCGACAACAGGCGCATAGTCGAACTATGTCACTGTTGTCGCAACGCGGAGGACGGATGAAAAGACAAGCAGGATGGTATGTAATTTGACAGAAATCGCCTAAGGGATAACCGGAAACATGCAACCACTGACAAACAGCCCCAAGACCGCCGAATCTCACAAGGTCTCCGAGACCGGGCGAGACGCCCGCCCCGCGACGGACCGCAAGTCCAGCCGGCTGCGCGCCCTGCTGGAATCGGAGCGGCTGGAATTCCTGATGGAGGCGCACAACGGCATCAGCGCACGCATCGTGGAGGAGGCCGGGTTCCACGGCATCTGGGCGAGCGGGCTGGCGCTGTCGGCCCAGTTCGGCGTCCGGGACAACAACGAGGCAAGCTGGACGCAGATCGTCGACATGCTGGAATTCATGTCCGACGCCACCTCGATCCCGATCCTGCTGGATGGCGATACCGGCTACGGGAACTTCAACAACATGCGTCGTCTGGTGCGCAAGCTTGAGCAGCGCGACATTGGGGGTGTCTGCATCGAGGACAAGCTGTTTCCCAAAACGAACAGTTTCATCGGCGGTGAGCGCCAGCCCCTGGCCGATGTAGAAGAGTTCTGCGGCAAGATCGAGGCTGGACGCGACAGCCGGTTGGACCCGGATTTCTGTATCGTGGCGCGCGTCGAGGCATTGATCGCGGGATGGGGGCTGGACGAGGCGCTGCGCCGCGCCGAGGCGTATCGAGAGGCCGGGGCCGACGCGATCCTGATCCACAGCAAACAGCGGCAACCCGACGAGGTGCTTGCCTTTGCCAGGCGATGGCAGGACAGGGCGCCGCTGGTCATCGTTCCGACCCGTTACTACAGCACACCGGCGGACATCTACCGCAAGGCCGGCATCAGTGTCGCGATCTGGGCCAATCACCTGCTCCGCGCCGCAATCACGGCAATGCAGCGCGCCGCCGGCGAGATCCACAATGCCGAAAGCCTTGCAAACATCGAGGACCAGATCGCGCCGGTCAACGAGGTATTCCGGCTGCAGGGCGCGGAGGAACTTGCCGGAGCGGAAAAGCGATACTTCGGCGGCCGCACCGTGGAGCGCCGCGCCGTCGTCCTCGCGGCTTCCCGCGGCGATGACCTCGACCCGGTGACCGCGGAACTGCCCAAGGCGATGATTCCGATCGCTGGAAGCCCGTTGTTGCAGCGGCTGGTGGACACCTTCAAACGCCGGCACGTCAACGATATCACCGTGGTCGCGGGGTACCATGCTGAGGCGATCGAATCGATCGGCGGAATCGAGATCGTGCGAAATGCGGACTTTGCAAACAACGGCGAGCTGGCATCGCTGAACTGCGCGATGCACGCGATCTCCGGTGACACCGTCATCACTTACGGAGACCTGCTGTTTCGCAGTTATATCCTCGACGACCTGCTGTCGCACCGGGACGAGGTCGTTGCGGTTGTGGACACGCGACTGCCCGAGGACACCAGCCCGGACTATCGCGATCTCGTCTGGTGCACGCGTGACGGAAGCCACCAGCTGTTTCATGAAGACGTGAATCTGTTGAAGGTCAGTTTCGGGGCCGAAGACGAAACCTCGCTGCCCTGCGGACGCTGGATCGGGATGCTGCGGGTATGTGGCCACGGGGTCGACCGGTTGCACGCGGCGATGGCGACGCTGAGGAAACGGGAAGACTTCGACCGACTTGGCCTGACCGACCTGATCAATACGCTCGCGTCCGGCGAAACGCCGGTCAAGGTGCTCTACATTCACGGGCACTGGCTGGACGTCAACGGCATGGAGGACCTGGGCCGGGCGACAGACTTTTCCTACGGGGGCGCGGCGGAACGATGATCGCCGCTCAGGTCTTCGTGGAGCGCGCCCGAGCACGCGGGTTCGACTGGTATGCCGGCGTACCGTGCTCGTTCCTCACACCTTTCATCAACTACACCATCTCCGACGGTTCCCTTCGTTACGTTCCCTGCGCCAACGAGGGCGATGCCGTGGCCACCGCCGCGGGTGCGGTGATCGGCGGGAAGCGCGCGGTGGCGATGATGCAGAACTCCGGTCTCGGCAACGCCGTCAATCCGCTGACCTCACTGGCGTACACCTTTCGCATCCCGATGCTGGTCATCGTCACCCTGCGCGGGGACCCTGAGTTGACCGACGAACCCCAGCACGAACTGATGGGCCGCATCACGGCAAGGGTGCTGGACGACATGGAGATTCCCTGGGCCTGGTTTCCCTCGGAAAACGGAGAGACCGACACCGTTCTGGACCGGGTCGACGAACAGCATCGCGACAACGCCCGTCCCTTCGCGCTGGTGATGCGCAAGGGATCGGTCGAACCCTGGCCGCTCCCACCGGAAAAGACCCGATTCACCCCCGAGCGCACGTCTCCCGGGGCATATGAATCGGTAGCGGACATAGCGACGCGCGCGCCGACCCGCCGCGAGGTCCTGGACCGCATCGTGGCGCACACGCCGGAAGACCGGACCGTGGTCGTCGGCACCACCGGCTACACCGGACGTGAACTGTCGGCCGTCGCCGACCGGCCGAATCAGTTCTACATGGTCGGCTCGATGGGCTGCGCCTCGTCGCTCGGCCTCGGGCTGTCCCTTGCGCGTCCCGACCTGCGTGTCGTGATCGTCGACGGCGACGGCGCCGCGCTGATGCGCATGGGAAACTTCGCCACTATCGGCGCCTTTGGCCAGTCGAATCTGGTCCACCTGATTCTGGACAACACCTGTCACGAATCCACCGGCGCCCAGGCCACGGTCTCGGCGGGCGTGTCCTTCGGACGCATCGCGCAGGCCTGTGGATACGGGATCGCGCTGGAGGGCAGCGACATCGGTATCGTGGACCGCCTGCTGGAAGATACGACTACGAACGGACCACGCTTCGGTCGCATTCGTCTGACGCGCGGCGTCATGGAAAACCTTCCACGGCCCGAACTCGGCCCCGAAGCGGTACACCATCGGTTGGCCCGACATCTGGCGCAAACGGCATGACGCGCGGGACCGGTACAGCCCATCCAGCCGATCCCGGACCGGTCCTCCTGAACCCGGGCCCCGTCACCCTGAGCGCCGGTGTGCGCGAGGCGCTTCAGGGACCGGACCTGTGCCACCGGGAACCCGAGTTCGCGGATCTCCAGGACCGGATCCGCGCCGGCCTGCTGGACGTCTACAACCTTCCG
>JAYENI010000042.1:0-16013 GCA_034722015.1 Pseudomonadota bacterium | reverse complement strand
TCCCCACCACGCTGCTCCGCCATCACCTTCGTCAGCGCCGCCGTCAATGTCGTCTTCCCATGGTCAACATGACCAATCGTTCCTACATTCACATGTGGCTTCGTACGCTCAAATTTTTCTTTGGACACGTCTCGAATCCTCTCCGGTTAGAGTGATGACTTATGAGGCCTGTTTGATGACCGCCTCTGAGACGCTATTGGGCGCCTCGGCGTATTTCTGGAATTCCATCGAGTAGGTGGCACGCCCCTGGGTGGCGGACCTGAGGTCTGTGGCGTACCCGAACATCTCACCCAGCGGCACTTCGGCGCGAATCACCTTCCCGGCAGGTGCATCCTCCATACCCTGTACGATTCCACGCCGACGATTGAGGTCACCCATGACGTCTCCCATGTAGTCCTCCGGGGTGACCACCTCGACCTTCATGACCGGCTCAAGCAGGACAGGATCCGCTTTCGCAGCGCCTTCCCTGAAACCCATGGATCCGGCAATCTTGAACGCCATCTCCGAGGAGTCCACATCGTGGTAGGAACCGTCATAGAGGGTGACCTTGACGTCCACGACCGGGTAACCCGCAATGACGCCATTGCCCATCTGCTCTGCCACACCCTTTCCGACTGCCGGAATGTATTCTTTGGGTACGACGCCACCTACGATAGCGTTCTCGAATTCGAAACCGGCCCCCGCCTCCTGCGGCTCTATTCTCAGCCATACGTGACCGTATTGTCCGCGACCGCCCGACTGCCTGACGAACTTGCCCTCCTGCTCGACCGGACGCCTGATGGTTTCTCTGTACGCTACCTGGGGGGCGCCGACATTGGCTTCAACCTTGAACTCCCGCTTCATTCGGTCAACGATAATATCCAGGTGCAGTTCGCCCATGCCGGATATGATCGTTTGCCCTGATTCCTCGTCGGTGGCCACACGAAACGAAGGATCCTCCTGCGCGAGCTTTTGCAGGGCGATACCCATTTTTTCCTGATCGACCTTTGTCCGGGGCTCAACGGCCACGGCGATGACCGGCTCCGGAAACTCCATCCGCTCCAGCGTAATGACGTTGTTCAGGTCACACAGCGTGTCGCCGGTCGTCACATCCTTCAGACCAACGGCTGCGGCAATGTCTCCAGCAAGGACTTCCTTGATCTCATCCCTGCGGTTCGAATGCATCTGCAGCAGTCTACCGACCCTCTCCTTCTTGCCACGCACCGCGTTCAACACCGTATCACCGGACTTCAGCACACCGGAGTAGACGCGGAAGAACGTCAGCGTCCCGACAAACGGGTCAGTTGCGATCTTGAATGCAAGCGCGGCAAACGGTTCGGAGTCCGACGCCTTGCGCACGCCCTCGGATTCTGCCGCATCATCCAGCACGCCTTTTATAGGCGGCACGTCATTCGGCGATGGTAGATAGGTTACAACCGCATCCAGCATTGCCTGTACGCCCTTGTTCTTGAAGGCCGTTCCGCACAGCGCAGGCACGATCTCATTCTCGAGGGTACGCTGTCTCAATCCCGCCCGGATTTCATCGGCCGACAGATCACCTTCCTCCAGGTACTTCTCCATCAGCTCGTCTGTGGCTTCAGCAGCGGCCTCCAGCATCTGTTCTCGCCACACCTGACAGGCGTCCGCCATGTCGGCGGGAATGTCCTTTTCTTCGTAAGTCGCACCCATGTCCGACTCGTTCCAGTAAATCGCCTTCATCCGGATCAGGTCGACGACGCCCTGGAAATGCTCTTCCGCCCCGATGGGCAACTGGACCGGGACCGGATTGGATCCAAGCCTCTCCCGAATCTGGGCGACGACACGAAGAAAGTCGGCGCCGGCCCGATCCATCTTGTTGACGAACGCCAGCCTTGGCACGTTGTACTTTGTGGCCTGCCGCCACACGGTCTCGGATTGCGGCTCTACCCCACCGACAGCACAGAAAACGGCGCAGCTGCCGTCGAGGACACGCAAGGACCGCTCCACCTCAATGGTGAAGTCGACGTGCCCCGGGGTATCGATAATGTTGATTCGATGCTCGGGGAACTGCTGATCCATGCCGCTCCAGAAGCATGTCGTGGCGGCGGACGTGATAGTAATACCACGCTCCTGTTCCTGCTCCATCCAGTCCATTACCGCCGCACCGTCGTGCACCTCCCCGATCTTGTGCGAGATGCCCGTATAAAACAGCACCCGCTCGGTCGTGGTGGTTTTCCCGGCGTCAATGTGCGCCATGATGCCGATATTGCGATAACGATCTATTGGTGTTTTACGCGCCACGGAGCACCTCGCCAATTACCAGCGATAATGTGAAAATGCCTTGTTCGCTTCCGCCATGCGAAGCGTATCTTCCCGCTTCTTGACCGCCGCGCCCCTGTTGTCCGCCGCATCCATCAGTTCACCGGCGAGCTTGTTCATCATGGACTTCTCTCCGCGTTTGCGCGCGGCGTCCACGATCCAGCGCATGGCGAGCGCCATCTGGCGAATGGGCCTGACTTCAATTGGAACCTGATAGGTCGCGCCGCCTACGCGCCGGGACTTGACCTCAACGGCAGGTTTGACGTTCTCCAGCGCCTGAACAAACAAGTCGACACTGTCCCCACCCTTCTTCTCGGATAGCTGGCCCAGCGCGCCGTAGACGATCTTTTCCGCAACGGACTTCTTGCCACTGCGCATGACCATGTTGACGAACTTCGCCACTTTCAGTTCCCCGAACTTGGGATCCGGCAGGATCTCTCGTTTCGGGATCTCTCTTCTTCTCGCCATGATGAATTGCTTACCTGGTCCGTTTCGGATTACGACTTCGGTCGCTTCGCGCCGTACTTGGAGCGACCCTGCCTCCGGTTCTGCACTCCCTGTGTATCAAGGCTTCCCCTGACCACGTGGTATCGTACGCCCGGAAGGTCCTTCACACGTCCGCCCCTTATCAGGACGACGGAGTGTTCCTGCAGATTATGCCCTTCCCCACCGATGTAACTGGTGACCTCATATCCGTTGGTCAGTCGAACGCGCGCCACCTTTCTCAACGCGGAATTCGGCTTTTTCGGGGTCGTCGTGTAAACGCGGGTGCACACACCTCGCTTTTGCGGGCCTGCCTCCAGCGCGGGAACGTTTGTCTTTTCCATCTTTCGCTTGCGCGGCTTGCGCACCAGCTGATTGATCGTCGCCATGGTATTTCCTGATTACCTACCTGATCAGATGCTGCTCGTACTGCAGCACCGGGTTTCGCGCCGGATCCCGTCTCACCCGAACGGGGCCCGAAAAAGCAAGACAGGCCGGTTTGGGCCGGCCTGTCCAAGGCTGCGGGATTTTAGAAACTGCACCCCTCAGTGTCAAGCTGAAGAACGGTTAATCCGGTAGAATTCCCCGTTCCGGGAAAATCGGCTTATTCCGCCGGACTCCCGGCCCCCTGTATTTCCTGGTCCGACTCCATCTCTCCGGCCGCGACCGGAGATACCGGCATCTCCATCGACAGTACGTCCCTCGCCCGCTTTCTACGCTGCTCGTCATGGAACGCCTGCCCGGTTCCGGCCGGAATCAGGCGCCCGACAATCACGTTCTCCTTCAACCCCCGCAGATCGTCTCGACCGCCTCGTACCGCAGCTTCGGTCAGCACTCGCGTCGTCTCCTGGAAGGAAGCAGCGGAAATGAACGATTCGGTTACGAGAGAGGCCTTTGTGATCCCCAGCAATACGGGCTCGGCCCGGGCCGGCTGTTTCCCTTCAGCCTCCATCCGCTCGTTCTCTTCATTCAGCCGCGTGCGCTCTACCTGCTCGCCTTGCAGGAACTGGGTGTCCCCCGACTCGATGATCTCGGCCTTCCGCAACATCTGTCGAATGATGACCTCGATGTGCTTGTCGTTAATCTTCACACCCTGGAGCCGATATACGTCCTGGATTTCCTGAACCAGATACTCGGCCAGTTCCGTCACACCGAGAAGCTTGAGGATATCGTGGGGATTTCGCTCCCCGTCCGCAATCACCTCGCCCCGCTCCACATGTTCACCCTCGAACACGTTGACCTGTCGCCACTTGGGAATGAGTTCCTCCATCGCCTCCCCCTGATCGTCGGTGATCACCAGTCGCATCTTCCCCTTGGTCTCCTTTCCGTAGCTCACGGTGCCCGTGTGCGGCGCCATGATCGCCGGCTCCTTGGGCTTGCGCGCCTCGAACAGGTCCGCAACCCTGGGCAAGCCTCCCGTGATGTCGCGTGTCTTGGACGATTCCTGGGGAATGCGGGCTATGACGTCGCCGACGTCAACCGTCGCGCCGTCCACGTGGCTCACGATCGCTCCGGCCGGGAGGACATAGTGAGCCGGGATCTCCGTTCCCGCGTGGCAAAGCTCGTTTCCGGATTCGTCCACAAGCTGCACCATCGGCCGCAGGTCCTTTCCTGATGTACCACGGCTCTTTGGATCGGTAACTACGGTTGAGCTCAACCCGGTAATCTCGTCCAGCTGCCGGGTCACGCTCACGCCCTCGACAAACTCGACGAAGCGAATCGTGCCGGCCACCTCGGTAACAATCGGGTGAGTGTGCGGGTCCCAGGTCGCTACGATCTGACCCGCGGTGACCGGTGTCTCTTCTGCGACGGAAAGTACCGCGCCGTACGGCACCTTGTAACGCTCCTTCTCCCGACCATGATGGTCCACGAGACTGATTTCACCTGACCGAGATACGGCGACATTGTTACCGCTCTGCTGTTTCACGAGGTTGATTTTGTGCAGACGGATCGTACCTTCGCCCTTGACGGCAATGTTGCTGGCCGCAGCTGCCCTGCTGGCTGCGCCGCCTATGTGAAACGTCCTCATCGTCAGCTGGGTACCCGGTTCACCGATGGACTGGGCGGCAATCACGCCGACGGCCTCTCCGTTGTTCACCAGATGTCCCCGCGCCAGGTCCCTGCCGTAGCAGGTCGCGCAAATCCCGAAGCGGGATTCACACGTGATCGCACTGCGCACCTTGACCTCGTCAACCCCGAGTTCCTCAAGCTGTTCCACGAGCATCTCGTCAAGTTGCGCCCCGACCTCCATCACCGGCTCCGTGGCACCCGGCGGAATGACATCCTCGACGATCACGCGCCCGAGAACGCGTTCACTCAATGGCTCGACGACGTCGCCCCCTTCGATGATCGGTTTCATGACAATTCCTTCGCCGGTACCGCAATCCGGCAAAGTGATCACCATGTCCTGCCCGACATCCACCAGACGCCTGGTAAGGTAACCGGAGTTGGCCGTCTTCAATGCCGTGTCAGCCAGGCCCTTGCGCGCCCCGTGAGTGGAAATAAAGTACTGGAGTACGTTCAGTCCTTCCCTGAAATTCGCGGTAATGGGGGTCTCAATAATCGATCCGTCCGGCTTGGCCATCAGGCCGCGCATCCCCGCCAACTGCCTGATCTGCGCCGCGGAACCCCTGGCGCCGGAATCGGCCATCATGTAGATCGAGTTGAAAGAGGGCTGAGTCACCGTGTTCCCCCCGGCATCAACGACCTCGTCGCTGCCCAGCTGTGACATCATTGCCTTGGCCACCTGATCGTTGGTATGCGACCAGATGTCGACGACCTTGTTGTATCGCTCGCCCTTGGTGACCAGCCCATTTGAATACTGGTCCTCGATGTCCTTGACCTCACGCTCTGCTGCCGCGAGAATCTTCACCTTCTCCCCGGGGACTGCCATGTCCTCCACCCCGAAGGAAACGCCGGACCGTGTCGAGTACCGGAATCCTGCATACATGAGACGGTCCGCGAAAATCACCGTTTCCTTCAATCCAACGTTACGGTAACACGCGTATATCAAGCCCGATATCGCACGCTTTCCCATGTCCCTGTCGATCAAATCGAATCCAAGGCCATCGGGAAGCAGTTGGGAGAGCAATGCGCGTCCGACCGTCGTTTTCACCCGGCGGATCGTTTCCCTACGCTCTCCGTCTTCGCCGAACAGAACCTCGCGAATACGCACCTGCACCAAGGCGTGCAGTTCAACCGCACCACTTTCATATGCACGGTGCACCTCATCGACGTCAGCGAAAATCATCCCCTCGCCCCTGGCGTTGATCCGCTCGCGGGTCATGTAATAGAGCCCCAGGACGATCTCCTGGGAGGGAACGATAATCGGCTCGCCGTTGGCGGGCGACAGGATGTTGTTCGTCGACATCATCAATGCGCGCGCTTCCAGCTGGGCCTCCAGGGAAAGCGGGACGTGCACCGCCATCTGGTCCCCGTCGAAATCGGCATTGAAGGCACCACACACCAGCGGGTGCAGTTGAATTGCCTTGCCTTCGATCAGCACCGGTTCGAATGCCTGGATTCCGAGACGGTGGAGTGTGGGCGCCCGATTCAGCATCACCGGGTGCTCCCTGATGACCTCATCGAGGATATCCCAGACCTCCGCGCCTTCCTTTTCCACCAGCTTCTTCGAAGCCTTGATCGTGGTGGTGAGCCCGCGCAGGTGGAGCTTGCTGAAAATGAAGGGTTTGAACAGTTCGAGCGCCATCTTCTTCGGCAACCCGCACTGATGCAGCTTGAGCGTCGGACCGACCACGATGACGGAACGTCCGGAATAGTCGACCCGCTTGCCGAGAAGGTTCTGCCGGAAACGACCCTGCTTTCCCTTGATCATGTCGGCGAGCGACTTCAACTGGCGCTTGTTGGTCCCGGTGATCGCCCGGCCTCTCCTGCCATTATCCAGCAACGCGTCTACCGACTCCTGCAGCATACGCTTCTCGTTGCGCACGATAATGTCCGGCGCGTTCAGTTCGAGCAGCCGTTTGAGTCGATTGTTCCGATTAATGACCCGTCGATAGAGATCATTCAGATCGGAAGTCGCGAACCTGCCCCCATCGAGCGGCACCAAAGGCCTGAGATCCGGAGGTAACACCGGCAGCACAGTCAGAATCATCCACTCTGGACGATTTCCGGATTCCAGAAAGGATTCCACCAGCTTGAGACGCTTCGACAGCCGCTTCAGCTTGGTCATCGACCGGGTTTCCTCGACTTCCTTACGCAGGGTTGTCTGTTCCTCGGCCATCTTGATCGAGGCCAACAATTTGTAGACCCCTTCGGCACCCATCAGCGCCTCGAACTCGTCACCGTACTCCTCAAAGGCCTCAAGATAGGTATCGTCCGATAGCAGCTGGCCCTTCTCCAGGGTCGTCATCCCGGGATCGACGACAACGAACGCCTCGAAATAGAGTACGCGCTCGATATCCCGCAACGTCATGTCAAGTAACAGCCCGATACGCGATGGCAGCGATTTCAGAAACCAGATGTGGGCAACGGGACTCGCAAGTTCAATATGCGCCATGCGCTCACGACGTACCTTCGTGTGAGTCACTTCCACACCACACTTTTCGCACACCACGCCACGATGTTTCAGCCGCTTGTACTTGCCGCACAGACATTCATAGTCCTTCGTGGGACCAAAAATCTTTGCGCAAAAAAGCCCGTCGCGTTCCGGCTTGAACGTGCGGTAGTTAATCGTTTCCGGCTTTCTCACCTCACCGTAGGACCAGGACCGGATCAGGTCCGGAGACGCCAGTCCAATGCGGATAGCATCAAAATCCTCAACCTGTTCCTGTTGCTTCAAGAGGTTCAGTAAATCTTTCATCGTCTCTCCTGCCGACCGAGCCATCCGGGGCCTTAACAGCCCCGGAACCACCATCAAACACGCGCCCCTTCACAGCAGACGCGCATTGCGGCAATCAGTTCTGTTCCATCTCGATATTGATACCCAAGGATCGGATTTCCTTGGTCAACACGTTAAACGACTCCGGCATGCCGGCCTCCATTCGATGATCACCGTCCACGATGTTCTTGTACATCTTGTTCCGGCCATTCACATCGTCCGACTTGACCGTGAGCATCTCGCGAAGCGTGTAGGCGGCACCGTAAGCCTCGAGGGCCCAGACCTCCATCTCTCCGAAACGCTGTCCACCGAACTGCGCCTTGCCGCCCAGTGGCTGCTGGGTCACCAGGCTGTATGGACCCGTCGAGCGCGCGTGCATCTTGTCGTCAACAAGGTGATTGAGCTTGAGAACATGCATGTAACCCACGGTAACCGGTCGATCGAACGAGTCTCCCGTGCGTCCGTCGTATAAGGTAGTTTGCCCACTCTCCGGCAAATCGGCCAGTTGCAGCATTTTCCCGATCTCTTCCTCGTTTGCGCCGTCAAACACGGGTGTCGCCATTGGGACACCGTGACGCAGGTTACGCGCCAGACCCGTCACTTCTTTGTCGGAGAACTCGTTGAGATCGAGCATCTCGTACTGATCGGCACTACTGTTGTATACCTTCTCCAGCAGATCACGCAGCTCGACCATCTTCCCGCCCATATCGACCATCTTGCCAATTTTCGCGCCGAGTCCCTTCGCGGCCCAACCCAGATGCGTCTCCAGCACTTGTCCGACATTCATACGGGACGGCACGCCAAGTGGATTCAGCACAACGTCGATTGGCGTCCCGTCCTCCATGTACGGCATGTCCTCAACGGGCACGATCATCGACACGACGCCCTTGTTCCCGTGTCTTCCCGCCATTTTGTCGCCAGGTTGCATCCGACGCTTTATAGCAACGTAAACCTTCACCATCTTCAGCACACCAGGTGCAAGATCGTCACCCGCGGAGATCTTCTCGCGCTGTCTCGTCAACCGATCCTCGAAACTTTCCCTTTGCTCCTTGAGCTGTGCCGACAATTTCTCAAGCTGGACGTTGACTTCCTCGCTTCGCATCCGCACCTCGAGCCATTTGCTCCGGTCAATACTGCCGAGGTAGGTCTTCGTGACCTTGGAACCGGAATTGAGCTTCCCCGGTCCGCCCTCGGCCACCTTGCCTGTGAGCAACTTTTCGACACGTGAATAGACGTCATTCTCGTAGATGCGTAACTGATCGTTAAGGTCGTTTCTGAACTGCGCCATTGCCGTCTCCTCGATCTGCAATGCCCGCTTGTCCTTTTCAACGCCGTCACGCGTAAATACCCGCACGTCGATGACCGTGCCTTCTATGCCGGACGACACCCTGAGAGAGGTGTCCTTCACGTCGGACGCCTTTTCGCCGAATATTGCCCGCAACAGCTTTTCCTCTGGTGTCAGCTGGGTTTCCCCCTTGGGCGTCACCTTGCCGACCAGGATGTCCCCAGGCTTGACCTCGGCACCGATGTACACGATTCCGGAATCATCGAGTTTGGCAAGCAGTGTCTCACTGACGTTCGGGATGTCGGCCGTAATTTCCTCCGACCCCAGCTTGGTGTCGCGTGCAACACAGGTAAGCTCCTCAATGTGGATCGTCGTGTAGCGGTCCTCTTCGACAACACGCTCCGAGACCAGAATGGAGTCCTCGAAGTTGTAGCCATTCCAGGGCATGAAGGCCACCAGCATGTTCTGGCCCAGCGCCAGCTCGCCCATGTCGGTAGAGGCGCCATCGGCCAAGACGTCACCGGCTTGAAGTTGGTCTCCGGGTATCACCAGTGGCCGCTGGTTAATACAGGTGTTCTGGTTGGACCGCGTGTACTTGGTCAGGTTGTAGATGTCCACACCGGGCTCGCCGGCCTCGGCCTCTGCGTCGCTCACCCGAACCACGATGCGCGCGGCATCAACGCTGTCTACCGTCCCGCCACGCCTGGCGACGAGTGCCGCGCCGGAATGAATCGCGACGGTCCGTTCCATACCGGTCCCCACAAGCGGCTTCTCGGCTCTCAGCGTGGGAACGGCCTGCCGCTGCATGTTCGACCCCATCAGGGCGCGGTTTGCATCATCGTGCTCCAGAAACGGAATCAACGATGCGGCTACGGATACAATCTGCTTTGTCGACACATCCATGTACTCGACGCGATCTGGCGTTGACAGCGCAAACTCGTTCAGCTGACGGCACGAAACGAGTTGGTCAACGAGCCGTCCCTTCTCGTCCAGCGTCGCGTTTGCCTGTGCGATGACATACTGGCTTTCATCGATGGCGGACAGATATTCGATCTCGTCGGTTACGTGACCGTCCTCGATCTTTCGGTACGGAGTTTCCAGAAATCCGTACGCGTTGGTCCTTGCATAGACGGCAAGTGAATTGATCAACCCGATATTGGGACCTTCAGGTGTCTCGATAGGGCACACACGTCCGTAGTGGGTCGGATGCACATCCCTGACCTCGAATCCCGCCCGCTCTCGGGTCAGTCCGCCGGGGCCAAGAGCCGAAATGCGGCGCTTGTGTGTCACTTCGGAAAGCGGATTGTTCTGGTCCATGAATTGCGACAACTGGCTGGAGCCGAAGAACTCCTTGATCGCCGCAGCAACCGGCCTGGCGTTAATGAGCTCCTGGGGCATAAGGCCCTCGGACTCCGCAAGCGCCAACCGCTCCTTCACGGCGCGTTCGACGCGAACCAGTCCGACGCGAAACACATTCTCGGCCATCTCTCCCACGCACCGTACGCGACGATTCCCGAGATGGTCGATGTCATCGACAACGCCTTTGCCATTGCGGATGTCGATCAGGACCCGCAGCACTTCCAGGATATCTTCCTTGCTCAGGATCCCAGGGCCGGTCGTTTCCTTGCGCCCCACCCGACGATTGAACTTCATGCGGCCAACGGCCGAAAGATCGTAACGATCCTCGGTAAAAAAGAGATTGTTAAACAGATTCTGCGCTGCTTCTTTCGTCGGCGGTTCCCCGGGACGCATCATTCTGTAGATTTCGATCTGCGCTTCCAGCTCGGACTGGGTCAAATCGATTCTCAGCGTTGAAGAAACGAATGAACCTCGATCGACCTCATTGGTGTAGATCGTCTGGAAATCCGTGATATCCGACTCACGGATCTTTTCAACTATTTCCTCCGTGAGTTCTGTATTGGCGGGCGCGATGAGTTCGCCGTTTTCCTTGTCGACAAGGTCCTTCGCCAGAGTCTTTCCGATAAGGTATTCATCGGGCAGTTCAAGTTTGGCGAGTTTTCCTTCCTCCATGCGCCTCACATGACGTGCGGTAATCCTGCGCCCTGCCTCGACGACCACTTTTCCGCCGACCTTAATATCGAATCCGGCGATCTCCCCCTGTAGTCTTTCAGGAATCAGCTTGAGAACGAATCCTTTCTTTGTCACACGGACGGTGTTGAGTTCAAAAAACTTTTCCAGTATCTCCTCGGTTTCGCAGCCAAGCGCGCGAAGTAGCACAGTGGCGGGCAACTTGCGTCGCCGATCAATCCTGACGAAGACACAGTCCTTGGGATCAAATTCGAAATCCAGCCACGACCCGCGGTAGGGAATGACACGGGCCGAATACAGCAGTTTACCCGACGAGTGGGTCTTGCCCTTGTCGTGATCGAAAAACACCCCGGGCGAGCGGTGAAGCTGGGATACGATGACCCTTTCGGTGCCGTTGATAACGAAGGTTCCATAGTCCGTCATCAGGGGAATCTCCCCCATGTACGCTTCCTGCTCCTTTACGTCCTTGATCTTCTTCGTGCCGGCCGGCGCATCCTTGTCGTAGATCACCAGACGCAATGTGACTCGCAGAGGCGCTGCGTAGGTCTGGCCCCGTAACTGACACTCCTTTACGTCGAATGTCGGGACGCCGAGACGATAACCGACGTATTCGAGCACCACGTTTCCGGAATAACTGACGATCGGGAATACCGACGCAAACGCGGCGTGCAAACCGCTTTGCCTGCGGGATTCATCGTCCGCGCCTTCTTGCAGAAAGCGGCGATAGGAGGCGAGCTGGATGTCGAGCAGATAAGGCACATCCAGAATTCGCGGACGCTTGCCGAAATCCTTTCGAACGCGTTTTTTCTCGGTGTAGCTGTAAGTCATTACGGATCCCCGTGGAATTCGATTAACACCCATTGTGTGTGCAGGTCACCTGTCGGTCCGGACACGCGCACGAAAATTTCGCGACAAGTCTGGCAACCCGACTGGCTCCCGAATACTGCTGCCCGGTTTAAAACGACACCGAGCACGAACGTCGGCGTGGCGGGCGCACAATTAGCACAAGCACAAACAGGCCGGTGGCAGGGCGGCCACCAGCCTGCAAATTACAAACGTCCCAGGAGCTGAAGCAGAACAATCGTTATGCTTACTTCAACTCTACGCTCGCGCCGGCCTCCTCAAGCTGCTTCTTGATATCCTCGGCTTCGTCCTTACCGGCCGCTTCCTTCACGGTTGAGGGTGTACCTTCGACCATGTCCTTGGCCTCCTTCAGACCAAGCCCCGTGATGGCGCGTACGACCTTGATGACCGGCACCTTGTTTCCGCCGAACCCCGTCAGTACGACATCGAATTCATCCTTCTCGGCAGCGGCTTCTCCACCGCCCTCGCCTGCCGCAGCAGCCGGGGCCGCCGCAACGGCCACCGCCGCGGAAACACCAAACTTCTCTTCCATCTCGGAAATGAGGTCAACGACCTCCATTACCGTCATATTCGATATCGTTTCCAGAATCTCTTCTTTGGACACTGCCATGATGATTTCTCCTGATTTAAACCGTTATCCGATACCGCACTGAGGCGATTTCTGTCAAATGACATACCATCTTGATTGTCTTTTCATCCGTCCTCTGTATTGCGACAACCGTTACATAGTTCGACTATTCGCCTGTTGTCGCGCCTCGATGACGAACGAAAATCCGGCGCAATCCGGTATGTCATTTTCCGGCAATCGCCTTAGTCATTCGGCGGATTGTTTCTGATCCCGGATCGCCGCAATTGTGCGCACCAGCTTCGCGTGCGGCTCGGCAAGGGTCCGAACAAGCTTCTCTACAGGCGCCTTCATGACCGCCATCAACATGCTGACAGCCTGGTCACGTGTCGGCAGGCTGGCCAGCCTGCCAAGTTCACTCGCGTCGAACAACTGTCCGCCGATAGCGATGGATCGAACCTTTAGCGAATCGTTCTCCTTACCGAATTCCTTGAACAAGCGCGCCGCCGAACCCGGTTCTTCCTGAGAGAACGCCAGAATTAGAGGACCGCTCAGTTCCGGCGCCAGACACTCAAATTCAGTGTCCTGAACCGCACGACGGGCGAGCGTATTTTTCACCACGCGAAGATACACGCCGCTTTCACGCGCCTTGTCTCGCATGCCGTTCATGTCCTCGACGGTCAGCCCGCGGTATTCCGCGGAAACCGCCGAAAGTGCGCTTGCGGCGACCTCAGCCACCTCAGACACGATCTGCTTTTTGACTTCCAGAGTCAGCGCCACGATCTCACACTCCCAATTACACACGGGAAACCCCGTGAACTTAAAACAGACGACCTGAAACGGTCGTCCCCCGCGGCGCTCCGCATGGAAGAATCCACTAGATCGGATAACACCGCCTGCGCAGGCTGGAGCGGACAGGGAATGCGATGACAAATCGCACCCTGAAAACCCTGATTAAGCCACCCGAACGGCACTCGGTATTCCGTACGGTCAGCGCCTGCGGTCTTCGACGCACACCCGCCTTGACGGCGGGTGATACTCAAATTGAAACCAGGCCTCCCTGCTCCAGCTGGATACCGGGACCCATAGTGCTGGAGACTGTAATTTTCTTGAGGTACACCCCTTTTGCCGCCGAGGGCTTCGCCTTGACCAGATCCGCGAGCAGCGCCTTCAGATTCTCTTCAAGCGCGGACGGCTCGAATTCAATCTTGCCGATGATGCAATGGATGATTCCGGCCTTGTCCGTACGGTACCGGACCTGCCCCGCCTTGGCGTTTTTGACTGCCTGGGCAACATCGGCTGCCACAGTTCCCACTTTCGGATTCGGCATCAATCCACGAGGACCCAGAATCGGGCCAAGTTTCCCGACGACCCTCATCGTGTCCGGAGACGCCACGACCACGTCGAAATTGAACACGCCCTGCTTCACGCTATCAGCAAGATCATCGAGACCGACGATGTCGGCACCCGCCTCCCGGGCTTCGTCAGCCTTGGCCCCCTGGGCGAAGACCGCCACGCGCACATCCTTACCCGTTCCGTTCGGTAGAACGGTGGAACCGCGGACCACCTGATCCGATTTCCTCGGGTCCACACCAAGGTTCACGCTCACATCTACGGATTCCGAAAATTTCGTCGACGACAAGTCCTTGAGTAGCACAAAAGCCTCTACCGCCTGATATTGCTTCCCGGGCACGACCTTTTCCCGGATTGCCTGTATTCGCCTGGATAATTTTGCCATAGCCTATGTTCCCTCGACGTCCAGCCCCATACTGCGCGCGGTACCGGCGATCGTGCGCACCGCGGCATCAAGATCAGCGGCTGTCAGGTCCGGCTCCTTGGTCTTCGCAATTTCCTCTAGTTGCGCCCGATTGACTTTGCCGACCTTCTGCGTATTCGGCGTACCACTTCCCTTGGGGACACCTGCCGCTTTTCTAAGCAGAACCGCAGCGGGTGGGGTTTTGGTAATAAACGTAAAACTTCTGTCACTGTAGACAGTTATCACCACCGGCACGGGCAATCCCTGCTCCAGACCCTGAGTCTTGGAATTGAATGTCTTGCAAAACTCCATGATGTTCACACCGTGTTGACCCAGCGCGGGCCCCACGGGCGGACTTGGGTTTGCCTGGTTCGCAGGCACCTGAAGTTTTATGTACGCTACTACTTTTTTTGCCATTGTTTCACTCCTGTGGGTACTATCGCCTCGCGGCTCCCCTACCGTGCCCAGTGCCCTGCGGGCACTTCGTATGACTATCCCGTCGCCGTCCCACCTTCCTCAAGGAAACCAGCCAAGAGTTCCTGCATCTATTCGAACAATTGCGGCCCAGGCAACATTGTCCCCGGGCTCGATACATTGCTAACACACTGCTGCCGAAATCGAGGAAGAATTTTCTAACCTTTCTCGACCTGACCGAACTCCAGCTCGACGGGGGTTGAACGCCCGAAGATCTGTACCGCCACCAGGAGTCGACTCTTGTCGTAGTTAACTTCCTCAACGGTTCCGCTGAAATCATTGAACGGGCCATCGATCACGCGAACCGACTCACCGGGCTCGAACAGAACCTTGGGCCTCGGCTTTTCGACGCCATCCTGTATACGATGGAGAATCGCGTCCGCTTCGGCATCTGAAATAGGCGCAGGCCTGTCCGAGGTTCCGCCAATGAAACCAAGAACCTTGGGCGCATCCTTGATCAAGTGCCATGACTCATCCGTCATTTCCATTTGCACCAGGACATACCCCGGAAAAAACTTCCGCTCGCTACGCCGCTTCTGGCCCTCTTTCATTTCCACGACCTCTTCGGTCGGGACAAGAATCTGGCCGAAATCATCCTCCATGCCATAGCGCCCGATCCTCTCCTCAAGTGATCGCTTCACCTGATTCTCGAATCCGGAATAAGCATGTACCACGTACCACCGTAGCGCCATCAGCGTCCCCGCTACCCAATCACGAAACGAACCAGCCAACTGAGCAACATATCCAGCAGCCAGAGAAAAATTCCGACAATGATTACAACCACGAAGACCACCAGCGTGGTCTGCACGGTTTCGGCCCGCGAGGGCCACACCATCTTGCGCACTTCCACGCGCGCATCCTGCATGAATGCCCACAGCGCGCGACCTTTCGCCGTTGTTGACGCGATTGCTACGGCAACCGCAGCAATCGCAAGCAATCCCAGCACCCTGTAAAGCTGGGACTGATCGGCGTAGTAATAGAATGCTCCCACCCCGGCAAGAAGCAACAGGACGGAAACGGACAACTTTAATGTATCCAGGCTCGATGCCCGGACCTCGGCCTTTGCAGACATTGGAATCTAAATGACCTAGTTCGGGAATCGGATAAAGCTGGCAGGCCAGGAGGGACTTGAACCCCCAACCTGCGGTTTTGGAGACCGCTGCTCTGCCAATTGAGCTACTGGCCTTAAACTTTCGAACGCTTCAGAAGCACCAGGTGCCCGGGCACTGTCAATCAACTGCCTTGACACCTGAACATCCTGCCACTTCAATCTCCTTACTCGTTTTTCATAACTTACTCGATAATCTTCGACACCACGCCGGCCCCGACCGTCCTGCCGCCTTCGCGGATCGCAAAGCGCAGTCCGTCTTCCATCGCAATCGGCGCGATCAGACTCACCATCATCTTGATGTTGTCGCCA
>JAYENI010000041.1:0-16025 GCA_034722015.1 Pseudomonadota bacterium | reverse complement strand
TAGGCATGGAAAGAACCACTGACGAGAAGGTTGCCGTCTGCATGGTCGATGAAACCAAACAACGGTTTCCAACACTGCGTATCATCAGCATGGACAAGGGATTTCACAGCCCGGAAAATCAGACGGCACTCAAAGAACGCCTGGAGCAAGTGGTCCTGCCGAAAAAAGGTAGACTCTCCAAAGCCGATAAAGCACGTGAATCCGATCCGGAATTTGGACGTCTGCGTCGCCAGCATTCAGCGGTAGAGTCAGCAATCAATGCGCTCGAATGTCATGGGCTGGACACATGCCCGGACCACGGTATCGACGGATTCAAGCGCTACGTGGCATTGGCCGTGGTTGCACGCAACGTAAAACGCCTTGGCGCGGTGCTGCGACAACAGGAGCGCGAAGCGGAAGAACGAAAACGCGGAGCCTACAAGACGGCTGCCTGAGCATTGGGGGCGACAAGTAGGTAGCCGCCGAGGCGGTAGGGATAAGTGCGCCTGTTGATCGTAGAGAACAAGAAGCATTCTTATTTGTCAGGATCGAAATACAAGAAACGCCACTATCCGCTCCGCGCGCCGGATCTTCAGCGTGGCCTCAAGACGCATTTTTTAAGAAATCAGGGGTTTTCGTCCCGGCACTAGTTACCACTTACCAGACCATCGTGCGCGCGATGGGCATCTGCTAGGACTTCACCGATTTCCCGCCGTGTACGTCACGCAGTCCTATCCCCGAGTGCAATTCAATTTCCCGGAAACCCCGGCACTGTTTTCCCCTGCCTCACCTGGTCCCAGACCCACACCCGTCCATATCTCTCGCGCCAACGAATTAGCACCTCTCGCTCGACCATTTTCTTCTCCTCGCTCACCCTTGCCGCTAGGGCCATCATCGGCACGGCGTCCTCGCCGGCATCGGTCAGCAACAGGCGCGGAAAATCCACACCGCCCTCCTCGTACACCATCTGCACCACGAAATGCCTTTCCCGTTCGACCAGCGCCTCGATTAGCTCCCCATGATTGTCGTCACAGACCGGCAGGTAGTTCCCGTCGACCCGCATCAAGCCGATGTCCTTCACCTGTAACGCACCCGTCTGTGGCATTCGGTCCACGACCATCAGGACAATCACGGAGCGGGACTTCCACATCATCGTTTCTTCCAGTCGCCAGCGCTCGGCGATCCGTGCCGCCTTGCCGCCGAGCCAGAACGTCACGTCGTTGCCCAGGTGCCGCAGCCGAATACTATCCCCGTAATCGCCCCGAATGAAAGTCCGGATCTGTCCCAGCACGACCAGACTGTTTCTGCGTCTGCCGTGCTTCCTCATGACCCGGGCGAACTGCTCCCTGCGACGCGCCCCGATCGGTCCGGCCTGCGAGCCAATGAACCGTTCCGGTAAATAGAGCCTGTCGGACAGCCTCCGCCTGCCGACGATGATCCGCTCTGCGGCGCTCGAAACGTACTTTCTCACTACCGGCCAGGTGCGCTTTCCCTTCATCCTCGGAGACCAGCGATTGAAGCCGGCCGTCTCCCACATAAGACTGAGCAACCCGGATAGCGAAACCGTGTTACGCAAAGCGTTGGTGAGCGTACTTCCTACGACATCACCCCGCCCTTCACTCGCCTCGATTTCCGAATCGCTTCCCCAACTTTCAACGGTCGGTGACGACAACGCCGTAGCGAGTCTCACGGTCGCTGTCCCGTTGGCGTTGTAGTGGATCGCCTCCTTGCCGTAGACCTGCCGGCCTGTCTGTTCGACCGGGGGCTCGTAGGACGGGCAGTAGACCGCGTGGACCGCGGCCGAGTTCGGCATCCGGGCGAGATGACAATGGTTGCGCCGGGCGATGTACATTGAGACACCCTGCCCCTTGCACAGGCACATCGGATTCGTGCCGTGGTACCTCTCGAGAATTCGCTGGCATCGCTCGAAATCGGCCTCGAGCCATTCCCTGTCCACCACGGTGTCCTCGTCGAAACGGATTCGGACCGAGTTCATATCCGAGGCACCAGACGGAAAGGCGTGCGGTCTACCACGCCGAAGAGTCCCTCGACCGAGACGCGTACGGTCGGCCAGATCCGGTCCAGGACCGAACGATTTGGCGTGTAGTCCTTGAGGTCCTCGACGCCGAACTGCTCGTCGATCACGGTATACAGATCGGAGATCCCGTCCACGAGCCCCATCGACAGGGCCTGGTCGCCGGTCCAGTAGTCGCCGGAGAACAGATCGCCATCCTCCCCCCGCAGCCTGTCTCCCCGCGCTGCCTTTACCGAGGCGATGAAATGCGCGTGCATCCTGTCGAGAACCGACTCGATCTTGTCCTTGTCCCGTTCGGACATCGGCAGCCAGGCGTCCATCCGGGCGTTGCGCGTACCCGCGGCGATCACCCGCCGCTCGACGCCGTGTTGCGCGATCAGCTCGGTCAACCCGAAACTCGACGAGACCATCCCGATCGATCCGGTGATGGTACTTTGGTTGACGTAGATCCGGTCGGCCGCGGCGGCGACGAAATACGCCCCGCTGGTCAGCATGTCCTCGCCGACGGCGATCACCCTTACGTCGGGGTGCTCCTGTCTGAGGGACATCAGCCGCTCGTAGATCAGCGACGATTGCACGGGCGTGCCGCCGGGCGAGTTGATCAGCAGCACGACGCCTTTGGCGTCCTCGTCCTCGAATGCCCGGGTCAGGGCCTTGTTGATCGGCTGCGCGCTCAGGCGCTCCTCGCCCCCGATCATTCCGTCGATTCGCACTACCGCGGCGTAGTCGTCCGGACCCAGACCGACGAGTTGCAGGATCGACAACAGATAGAAGAGCGGCGCCAGTACGATCGCCGCGGCCAGCAGCACCATGCGGATGTTTCGCCACTTCAGGTCGCGGCGCTGCTGCTCTAGCATCTTCAGGGCCAGCGAGATCAGAACGCCTTGGTCGGTGGCGTTTCCCGGGGTCTCCGTCGTGTCCCTGACCATGTGTTCCTCCTTGCTTTCCTTTGCCTCGTGTTTTCCAATTCCGGCCAATCGGCCCTCCACCTCACCGCACCACCCGATCGAGCCAGCGCCTACCACGTTTAGAGCAGCGCGACAGCGGGTCCCGCCGACAGCCACACGTCCCCTGCCCCGCCGAACTGGTAGCCCGGCATCACGATCCGCCGACAGGACGGGTCAACCAACGGTTCGCCCGTCGGCGTAAATAAATCGAACGCCGGGTGCGGCGGGCCGCTGATCGCGAAACCCGCGAACAGCCATCCGCCGGCGACCCATGCGCCCCGGCAAGAATCCTCTATCGCCAATACCGCCGCGACGAGCAGAGCGAACCGGGGCCACGGCCAGTGGTGCTGCGTGCGGCGCGGTATGAAATTGCAGCACATCGCTGGGGTTTTCTATCCAGCGTCTCCGGTAAGCGTCGCGCGCGATCGCCAGAAAGCCGACTGTACCTGCTGCGAAACCTGGGAGGTGATGCCCGAGGGGACTCATGTAGCATCTCCGTTTAGCGCATCCCGGACGATAACCGGGTCTGACACTGAGATGCGTCGAAATAGATGCGTGTTATGTCTAACTGCGGCGCATCGGGTGCGCTAATACAGCCATTGGATGGGCCTTGGATCCGACTACATTGGGCAGTCAGCGCAACAGGCTCCAACCGACGCTCGATGCGGTCAAGTCGTTGTTTGAGTTTATCTATCCGCGCTTGCGCCTGAACCCCGGAAAATAACCGAAACCCGGATGAGTACTCGGCTCATTCCTTTCGTATCATTTTTGCTCGCTCGTTCACTCTGGCAAGGATCGGCTCAGACGTGGATTCCGGCATACCGGTATCGGCAGCCAAAGCTGCCGCTGCGGCTATCGCATCGTCCAACTGCACGGCCAATCCTGAGAAGATACTATCCATATCCTGCTCACGCAGACCGGCTTTTTGACCAGTCTGATAGAAATGCCGGAGTTGGATTTGTTTCAGACGATAGTAACCCTTGTTCCCGATGGCCATCGCCAACTTGATCTTCTGAACCGGAAATTCCGGATATGGCGCCACGGACATCACGTCATAGAGTGGCGTCAGCTTGTAACCACCCGGCGTGAGAAATATTGAGAAGTTCTTTGCATGACCGTCGACGGCAGCCAGTAACCAGAACACGATCTGTGCCTTCATAAAGGCCAGACGATCTGCATGCGGCGCGGCGGCACCGTCAAGGACCCTCAGAACATCAATGATGCCCGGACCACCATCGCTTTGATATTTCCGAACGGACGCAACGCCCATTGCCTGACAGATATCCTCCTGCGGCAACCGGTAGAGCACGCCATCCAGCCAGACACGATCGAAACGCTCCACTACAATTACCGACTTCCCATCAAATATCAGCACGTCGGCATTTGCCGACTCAAGACCCAAGGCGCGGCACAGTGTCAGGCAGAGCCACTCGTTCCATGGCGTATCGGAAAAGTCAGCTCCGGACGGGCTCAAGTTCCCGACTGACTTCATGGCGGGTTTGAAGATATGGGAAGTTGGCGTCGGACCGAGTGGAAGCTGCCACCGGTTATCGACCTGCAGAAAGGCCGTCTTTTCCTGTACTCCCGCAATGGAGATACGAAAATCATCATCATCGGCTTGGACGCCGAGGGGAGTGGTCGCCAAAGAGGCAATCCGCGAAGCGATCTCGTGATCACTGACAGGCCGAAAGGTCATTTTTGCCGGATCGCCAGGATCGAGGCCCTCGGGAACGAAACGCAGCGCCCCCACGCAATCCCGTCCAATCACGGCCAGCAGATCAAAGACACCGGCACTATCGGCATGCTCGCGCTCGGCTATTTTTTCTCTTACGGTGCGATCATCAGGCAATAGTCCATCGAAGTAGCTGGTCGCACTTTCCCCCGTCCAAACACGATCGGACAGTGGCATGGACAGCGAAATAGGAAATGCACGTTCCGACGATATCCACTCTGGATCATAGCGAAACGATGTTGCACCGCTTGGCTCCCGGAAATACCGGCCGACTTTGCTTGAGCCGATATAAACATCCAGCACGCGACCTTTGCGTTTCCGCGCCACTCAATACTCCGTGGGATCGAACTCGGCTTTTCTGCGCGGGACGATCGACAGGTCCATATCCAGAGCTGCCAGAACCCTGATCACGGTATCGAGTTTCGCCGTTGTCGCACCGTTCTCGAGTTCGGAGACCAAGGCCTGCCGCATGGACGCTCTTCGGGCTACATCGACCTGCCGCAAATCCTTGCTCTTGCGTGCCCGGCGTATCGCCTCACCGAGATCTTTGTTGTTACGAACGATCTTTCCCACAGGATACCCGCACTATACGATTGACCGTATATCCATATTATATACCCTAAGGCGAATAATTTCTCCATATGCGGTAAAACGTATAATATCGGCGACTCGATCCTGAATCCATGTTCGCCATCCGTACTTATTTCAGCGCACCAGCCAGACTGTCCCGCAATTCATCGCGCGCATCCCGCCGCAACCGGTCGGTATCGATCCCCTCGATGCGCTCGATCGTGCGGGTCCGGGCATCCGCCCGGTTACCGTCCACATTGAGCGCGCTGCCCGCGCCGGTCAGCCGTTCGATATCGATCTCTGGAGCACTGGGCAGGTTTCCGGTGACATTCAGTATCCCGAGCCACTCGTCGAGATCAACCCGGGACCAGTCCGCGTCCTGGATCTGCGCAATGCTGAGCCCCTGACAGTTGGGATACTCCGGCGTCCCCCAGTCGATGCCGAGTTGCGGGCGTATCTGTTCCTGGACGATGCGCGACAGCGGAGAGTTGAAGCAGCAGTAGGTCTGCTTGTCCTCCCAGCAGCCAGAGATGAACAGTGCGCTGTAGGGATCGGAACAGTAGGCGCCGACGTAGTGGCAGTTCTTCAGCTGGTTTTTGTACACCGCGCGAAAGTCGCTCTCCTCGCACTTGAACGCCCAGTTGATGACGAACAGGACGATGGTGTAGACGGCGTAGGCGATGGCGACCCAGTAGAGGACCGAGACGATCACCGGATTGATCATGAACACGCCACTACCGGCGGCGGATTCCGTGAACAACACGCTCTGCGTGCCGGTCCCGAACGAGTTTCCGACCCAGGTCGCCACGTTGTTCACCAGCTGCTGGCGGGTCGCCGCGATGACCCCCTGCTTTGCTGCCTCCGTGCCGGCGGCCTGCGTCGTGCCCGTCAGGGCGTCCCAGCGGTTGGCGAAGAGGCCCTTGACCGACCCCCAGCCGTTGGTTACCGGGCTGCGCAGCGTCTCCCAGCCGGCACGCAACGCCGTGCCTGTCCCGGCTTCGGACATCATGGCCGAGTCCAGCGCCGCCATGCTGGTGAGCAGACCGACGTAACCGCCGAGACCGACCCCGGCGTCCTGGTCGCAGCAATTGACCACCAGGTCTCCGACGTCGCCCGACAGCGGCACCTTGCAACGCTCGTCCACGCCCTGGAAGATCTTGCAGTCACTCAGGTTCGCGCTGTCGCACGCGGTGTCCATCTTCATGAACTGCGCGGTCTGCAATGCCGCAACCGCACGCGTGAAGTCCTGGCTCTGTTCGGCGGCGGGCGTGAAGCACTCATCGCCCAGGCACCGCACCGGGCCGGCGCACTGGTATGCCACTTCCTTCTCCACGGTAGGCACGACCGTGTCGACGCCGCAGTCGTAGGTCTCTCGATGGAGCAGGCAGTTGCCGAATTCGTCCTCGCTCCGGCACTCGGCGGAGAAGAATCCGCACTGCGCATCGTCCTGGTATTTCTGGCAGGTATCGTATGCCGCCTGATAGAAGCACTTGACGTTCGAGAGACTGACCGTACGGGCCAGGCGACTCACCCCCGGCAGGGGGGGTTGCTTGAGCGTATCCACCTCGGCCGACCCTTCGCAGACCGTGCGCCCATCCTCCATCGCCACGCAGCCCCGCTCATCGGGACCGTCGGAGACGACGATCTCGCCGCCGCAGGCCCTGGAGTCTCGAATCTTCAACGCATCGTCGATGCACGATTGCGGATACCACAGATCGACCGGCGGCTTCTTCGGCGGCACCTCGAAGCGCACGCGGTAGCGCGCGTCGATGTCCGTGGTGATCAATGACCCCGACCCGTCGACACTGCCGCGCTCGGTGAACCCCAGGTCGACATGGCCGGACTTGAAGAAATGTGTGAGATCGGTGTTCGGGCTGCCGTCGTAGTCCGGCCAGTACCAGGCCGAGCAGCTGGGCCAGCAGTTTTCCTGTCGGGACGTCAGGCCGCTGGCGACCACGTAGTCGCCGTTGAGGGTAAGCAGGTTGCTCAGGTTCGCCCCGCCGAACGCATCCTCCCACGCATCCGAATGGACGGTCTCCAGTCTGGCGCTGCGAATCAGCCCGGGTCGGGGGAAACGCAGGCGGACGTGGCCCTCGTGCAGGGGCGCGTCGCCGAACGCATGGTCCCCCGGCGGCCAGGGCTCGGTGCCCACCCGGATGTCGATGCAACCCTCGCCGCAGGACGCGACGTATTGCGCGCCCTCGATCGCCTCGTACAGCGGTTCCTCGAAGGGGATCGTATAGTCGTGGGTGATCTCGCAGTCGGCGAACGGCGACCGGGCGCGGGTGCAGTGACGAATGTCCGGGACATGCGCCGGGATGCCGCCCTCGACCAGGGTGGTCGTGGTGTCGCAGTCCGCGAAGTCCCTCTCGAAGGTCTCGAGGTCCCCCAGGGCGCGGTCGGCCCGGCTCCATATCGGATCGTGGCTCAGGTCCGGCCGGACCAGGTTATTCCGTGAATCGACGAACGACTGGTAGGCCGCTGCCGCCCCACCCTCGCCCTCGAGCAGGTCGGCCCGCGCCTGGTAGCCGAGACGTGCGGCGGCCTCCTCGTCGCCGTAGGTGTCCGACCACGACGCGACGTCCGGCGAGTTCGCGTCCCGGTATATCTCCGTGATGTCGATGTCGATCCGCTCACCGTTCGGGTTCGTATACCGGAACGCGCTGCTCGAGACCCCCGGCATCTCGAACGATTCGGAGAACAGGTCCGCGACCGCCTGCCCCTCGGCCCCGGCGTCGGTGATGGCGTCGGCCCACGACAGGGAGAATGGCGTCCACACCACTAGCGCGCTGACCAGCCCGGCGATCAGTTGCCTCCACCCGTCGCCGTTCCGAAAGTACCGAATCATCCTTGACTCTCTCCGTTGCTCGCGATCAGTAGACGATGCAGCAGTCGTTCCATCGCCAGAGCGTGTAGACCGCGTCCTCTCCGACATGGGGGATGGTCCTTCTCCTGCCCCAGATCAGCGGCGACTGGCCAATGGGGTGCGCCTTCGAGGTCTCCGGCACGGGAAAGAACATGGTGAGCTTGTACTGTGACTTCGGCAGGATCGGCTCGACCTTCGCCTTGCACTGCACGTCCGCGCCCATGGTGCGGCGCGCCAGTCCGCGCCGGTGCATTGAGGCCAGCGCACGCACCGCCGCGATCGAGGTCTGCTGCGGCATCCCGCCGGTCGCGTTCACGTAGCCGGTGAACGGATACAGGCCGCCCCAACTGCCCGCGCACCAGAACAGGCTGTCGATCGGTTCGTCGACCGCGACCGCGGCGGCCTCGGTCGCGCAGGCCGCCAGCGCCGCGGGGTTGGCGAACGCCGCGGCCTCGGGCTGGGTGAAGAAGGCCAGCTCCGGGTTGTTCCAGGTCGGGTCCAGTTCGGAGAGGTACATCAGGTCGAAGTCCATGAACCCGTCGGCCGAGCAGCTGTCGTCGACGAACAGTTCCATCATCACCAGCAGGGGGAAGGCGTAGTAGTGGTAGTTCCAGAACCCCAGGTCGCCGCCGTCGTTCTCGCCTTCCCCGATCTTGCCGTGCATGCGGCGGCCGGTGACCGGCAGCTCGATCCCGCCGAGCGTCGCCGAGCAGCCGGGCATGCGCACGATCTCGATCAGGCGCGCCGGTTCCCACATCGACACCACGCCTCCCGGATGCGGCACGCCAAGCTGGTCGTCGCACCAGCACATCACATCACTGCTGGCCTTCGACGGCGCCCTCCCCTCGCCGCCCATGGTCATACCCAGGGCGCGGATGGGGAAGATGCACGACCAGCAGATGTCGGTGATCAGCTTGCCCGAGAACACCCCGGCGTCGGGGCATCCCGCCTCGGCCGGTACGTCATCGACGCCAAATGCCAGCAGCAAAGCAAAGAGCGCCGCGCGCGGCAGACGTATCCCTCTAGCCATTTCCTTTTCCCTGTCCCTCGCGAGCGGGTCGTTCAGTGACGGGTAACTCGCGCACCACGAATGCCGACTCGTCGGCGGTGACTACCGACGGCACACGCTCGAGTTCGAAACGCGTCCGGACATCGGGCGTCAGCAGGTAGAGCGGCGCGTCCAGGGTGTCCTCGATCTCGCCGAGTCGCTTCCAGGCGTCATCCCGGTCGAGCCGCGTGGTCATGTAGACGGTGCGCGTCCACGCCCCTTCTTGCCGCGCGAGCCGCGCAACCCGCTCGACCTGGGCAGGATTCGTCGCATCGAAGATGACCAGGCGCAGGGAGAATCGCTTCATCCCGAGCGGATCGATGCGTTCGCCGGCGCGGGCGATCACCTTGCCGTCGGGTGTCGCGATGTCGCGGGTCACGACCAGGGTCGGATCGACGCGCCGCGTGCGCGTCTGGCGCGCCGCCGGCAATAGCTCGAACCTGGCGTGATCCCAGTACCGTTCGGCCGCCTTGCGCTTTTTCTCAGCCCAGTCGATCCGTCGGATCCTTTCCTGCATCACCGCGAGCAGATCGGGCTCGGCGATCGCCAGGGTCGCGCCGTACGCGCCCAGGTCGCCGGTCTGGCCTTGCGCAACGCGCTCGATCAGCCAGTCGGGATTGGCGAGACCGCGAACGCGCGCGGCGAGTTGGCCGTCGCTGACCAGCACCATTTCCGGGACGGCGGTGACGCCGTACTCGCGGTAGCGCATCGGATCGAGCGCCACGTCCGGTACCGGGTCGAGGCCCTCGGCGAGCCGCCGGACCCACAGCAGGCCCCGGCGGATCGTCTCCCCGTCGCGGATGCCGCGCAGCACGATGGTCACCTCGTCGCGACCCGAGGCGCGCGCCAGGATGTCGCGCAGCGTGGCGTCACCCAGCGATTCGGAGACGAAGACGTAGACCTCGTTGCCCGAATGCTCCTCTATGTCCAGGTCGGAAAACGGCGTCGGCACGGACTCGATGACCGCCAGTGCCTGCGCGCGCGCCGAGTCCATGCGTGGATTGTGTTCGAGTCCCGTTGGCGGCACGCGCTCCGCCCTGCCGCGGATCGCCTCGATGGTCTCGCGGATCCAGCGCATGTCCACGCCGGACAGGTTCGACGTGGCGATCGCGCCGGGGTCCGCCCCGGACACGCCCCCCGACAGTATCGAAGTCAATGCGAGCACCGCCGCGAGCAGTCGTCTAGAAGATCGCATACGCCCTCCCGACGATCTGCCCCGCGTGGACGTTGCCCCAGTAGCGCGAGTCGTAGCTGTCGGTGGTCTGGCCCAGGAACACGTATTCGGCCGCCGGCACGACTGCCTCGCGCTCGAAGTCCTCGAAGCGCCTGCTCAGGGTGTGGGCCAGAAACAACCCGTGACCCACGACCGCGCCGTTAACGGTGGTCCGCTCGCGAGTCACCCGCAGCCGGTCGCCGGGCATCCCGGAAACGATCTTGACGATCATCGCGCCGTCGGCGAAGACCGATGCGCCTTCGGGTGTGCGGGGTGTTTCCGGTACGTCCTCGAGCATTTCCGTCAGACCGCTTGCAGTGAATGCGAAGGCCTCGCCGCGACGGGGCGTGGTGTCCCTGCGGTCGATCAGAAAGACGTGGTAACCCGGGATGCACAACTCGGACTGTGTCGCGATACCGAGGTAGAAGTTCGCACGGGTGTACTCGCCCGCGCCCACCAGCGCCACGGCAATCAGCGCGGCCTTGACCGCGAACCCCGTCCAGGGACGGCGTCGACGCATGACGGCCGCGTGACTCACGGACGCGCCACCGTATCCGGGCGATCGGCCGTCCCGCCCCGGACCGGCACATAGATGTCCCTCGGTGCGGCGATCACCGCCTGACCGTCGATCACCAGGTACCCGGCCCGGCCGAGTCTGCGTGCCCTGGCCTCCAGGTCCCGGACCGCGTCGCGCATCCCGACCCCGGACGTCCCCGCGGGGGCGCCCTCAAGCACGGTGGCGAAATCCACGACCGCCAGCGGTGGCGCCAGCTCCAGCCGTTCGATCAGACGCCGCTCGACCATGCGGCTGAAACCCCAGCCACTGGCGAGCGAGATCGCGATACCGGCGAGCAGCAGGAGAGCGATGACGGCAGCGGATGGCCGCACATTCGGCGCGGCGAACCGATTCGTTCCAACTACCGGACTATCCATGGGACATGCCCCGTTCCCGCATCACCGCCTCGATGGCCTCGCGCACGCCCAGTCCGGCACTGCGTCTGGCGTCGATCGCCGCGACGTCCTCGGCCCGGGTCGAGTACAGCAACCCCTTCCACGGCTCGACGATCAGCCGCCCGATCCCCGCGCCGCGCTCGGTGAGAAAGAAGATCTCCGAGTACGCCCCGGGGATCGTGTGGACCGTCTTCAGCAGTTCGTAACCGCCCTCGTTCAGCGGCAGCAGACCGTCCTTTCTCAGGGTGTTGATGGCGTCGACCTTCTGTCCGAGCAGGTACATGTTGGCGCTGTTCTCGGCGATCGCCCGGCCCGTGGAGGTCTGGTAGAGATCCAGCACGGACTGCGTCACGACCACCTGGCTCGCGCCGTACTTGCGGTAGCGCCGCGCGGCGGTCTCCATGAACCGGGCCACCTCGCTGCCATCACTGCCGGGTCCCGCCCTCTGGGCGATCAGCTCCCAGGCCTCGTCGATGAGCACCACCTTCTTCTGTGAGCGGTCTCCGAGGTAGGTGTCCTGCTGGATCTGGTAGATCAACTGCAGCAACACCACCTGTTGCAGGTGCTTGCGGCCCTTCAGCTCCTCGAGTTCCAGCACCGTGAAGCGGTTGCGGAACGCGACGTTGTTCGGGCCGTTGAAATAGCGCCCGTACTCACCGCGCGAGGTGAACGCGTAGAGTTGCTCGCCGATGTCGTTGATCCGCCGGTCGTCCTCGGCCTCGAGTGCGGTGGCCACCTCGTCGATGGTCATGTCGTGACCCCGGCGGTCCCAGACGGACTTCATCGTCCGCTTCAGGCCCGCCATCTGGTAGTCGGACAGCGACTGGGTGGGTGCGGCCATCGCCGCCACCATGCCCGCCAGCATGTCCTCCTCCTCACCGTAGTCCTGGATCAGCGGGAACGGGTTGAGACAGATCTCGCTGTCGGACCCGAACTGCACGAAGTCGCCCCCCAGGACGTCGCACAGCTTCTCGTACGAACGGCCCACGTCGATCACCCACGCCTTGCCGCCGATGCCGAGATAGGAGGAAACGATCTCGTTGGCGAGATACGACTTGCCCGAGCCCGACTGCGCGCAGATGCAGGTGTTGTAGTTGCTGCCGGAGTCGTACAGCGACACGTTCATCAGGTCCCCGCCGCGCGAGATCAGGGTCATGACCGGCGTGCCGGTGCCCTTCCAGTCCGAGAAGATGGGCAGCAGCGTCACGGCGTGCCGCGGCGCCATCGTCCGGTAACGGAACGTGTCCCGGATCGCCACGGGGTCGGCCCCCAGCGGCAGCAGGTTCAGAAAGAAGGGCAGGCAGAAGAACCGGTCCTCCAGCAGTTGAAAGCCCTGCTCGCCCCAATAGGTCCTGGCGTTCGCCGCGGCCGCCTTGCACGCGTTCTCGTCCTCGGCGTAGAGCGCCATCGACAGGTAGAGTTCCACCGGCCGCTCGCCGTCGTCGAAGGTCTCGACCAGGGCGTCCAGGCCTTCCTTTTTGGCGGCCAGGATCGGCACGAACTTGACCATCGGCCCGTACGCCTGGTTGGTCGCCCACTGGCGCTTGGTCTCCATCGCGGACTTCTTCGCCTGGCGGTCGGGAAAGTGGATCGTCGCGCTGACCAGACAGGTCTCCTTGATGCCCCGGGTACCGCTCAGGTAGTCGCCCAGGTACGACATCGCCATGCCGAACCAGCCTTCCTTCGGATAGCGCTTGACCGAGAGCGTCTTGACCCGCGTGTCGCCGAGCCACAGCCCGCAACTGTCGACCCGCAGGTCGGTGTCGAAGTCCGCCACCTGTTCCCGCAGCACCTTCCGCGGATCGACCCCAGCAGTCTCGGGGGTGCGCCAGGAGGCGTTCGCGCCCGGATTGATCATCGAGGACACGGCGCGTACCCAGTCCCCGGCAGCGAGGGCGCGCGGCTCGAATCCGGCCGTCTTCAGGACGCTCGCCATCTCCATGGCCAGGGACCGTGCCGAGTCGATCTCCTCGGCGCTCGGCTGTGCCCTGGCCAGCGGTAGCTTGGCGCTGACGATCAGGTAGGTGTTGCGCACCCGCGTCCCGGTGCCCGGATCGATCGCTTGCAGGGTCCCCTGCTCCAGGAACCGCGCGCGCTGCTCGGCCATCTCGCGCATCATCGGATCAGGGTTCAGCGCCCGCATCGATCGCATCTCGTTGACCTGGCGCTGGATGTCGGGGGAGGCCCAGAGCGTGAATTGCATCAGCGAGCCCTTCGGGACCTCGGAATTGAGCATCACGCTCAAACGATCGGCGGCCTTCTGGTCGCCGCCGGGAAGCGGGATGCACAGAAAGCCGAAGCCCAGCGTCTGGTCGTCCAGCAGAAAGAGCGCTTCGTCCGGGGCGTAGGCGAGTACCTGCAGGAGCTCCGCGATCCTCGGTTGCGCGAGCGCGGCCGCGGCGCTCATGACGCGTCCCCCAGCCACCGCGACAGATCGCCCGGCGCGCCCTGGTGGACGCGACCGTCGGGGGCGATCAGAAAAGGCAGGCTGCGTACCCCGAGCAGACGCGCGGCGACCATGGCGCGCATCGCCAGTTCCGGTGTGCACCCGGGATCGATATTCAGGCCGGTCGTGTCGCCGGATGAGACCAGTCGCTCCGCCGCCTGGCGGGGAACGGTGGCGCAACGATAGTCGCGCGCCGCCTCGACGCTTTGCGTAGTGCCGCCCGGCATGAGTACGAGGTCGAAGGTATAGTGGTTCCCGAGGGCGCGAATCTGATCGAGCAGCGAACGACTCGCGGTGCGGTCGCCATCGAGCAACACCGTGACCCTTTCGGCGCCACCACCGTAGACCAGCGGCCCGAGATCGGCGATCTTCAGGCGCATCTTGTCGAGGTCGATCCGCGAGGCCGCCTCGCGCGCATCGTCGAGATCGCGGAGCGTGCGTTTCGACCAGGTGTCGTACAACTCACCCCTGACGACGAAACGGCCGTTGTCGGAGACGATCACGGTGTGGCCGTTCTTCCTCGCCACGACCAGCGCCTGCATCGGCAGGACCACCATGTCCTTCATCGTCCCGGAAAATGCCGAGTCGGATGACGACGCGGCGCCCGCCTGCCCTGCCCCGGTGAGGACCAGGGCGAGCAATGTCTGGATTGCGATCTTCACTGATCACCTCTGTCGTTACCTGTCGTGTTCGGACATGGTCGCAGAGGTGGTGGGGGAGTCTTGTCGAGGTAAGTGCGCGTTTTGTGCAGCTACTACGATAATCGGAGGGTGTTCAATTATTCAGGATCAACGCTACGCTTGTGAACCCCGACGACCGTGGTAACAGCAACAAGGATCAGCCGGTGCATCCTGGGGTTTCAGGAAGCCCCACGCCGGCCGAACACCGATCGCGGATGACCGGGGTGCAACCTTGGCCATGGTGCTCGGCATCGAGTCCTTCGGTGCTCTCGGTGATCTGTCGCGAGGCGTTGAGCGACCTGCTGAATCGCTATGGTACGGAAAGCGATACCGCGGAAATGCATCGGATCGGGGAAGGCAGCGGTGCGATCGGGTTAGAAGAGCATAGCGACTATTCCGCGTCGCCTTCCGTTTCGTTGGCATCGGTGATTTCATCTGGTTCGATACCCTCGAATAGCGTCGCCATCGCGATGCGGCAATCCAATGCGTCGATCTTCACCTGGTCGTCGCCCGGGGAATAGCCACGCAGCCTCCATTCGCCATTTCCGGCGCGGGTAAAGGCGTCGACGGAACGACGTTCGGTGTCGATCAGCCAATAATGCCGCAGGCTGTCGATCTGGCGGTAGATGC
The DNA here is from genome assembly GCA_034722015.1 of Pseudomonadota bacterium. GTDB lineage: Bacteria > Pseudomonadota > Gammaproteobacteria > JAJDOJ01 > JAJDOJ01 > JAJDOJ01. The sequence continues at coordinate 928 of JAYENI010000041.1, read as the reverse complement.
TGAACTTGCGACCGCGGTCGAAGGCCTCGGTGGAGGAAGACAGCACCTCGGCGATGAAGACCGGGTGTTCCTTCGCCAAGCGATTTTCGCGATCGGCAGGATCGCAGCATACCATCACGTCGGGGTAGAAATAGGCGTCGGCGCTCTGGACATGCAGCTTCATGCCGGAGATGTAGGATCGGCAATCTCCGGGCTTCAGGACTTGTCTCAGCTGAACGAAGAGATTACCGGCAACGGTAACGTGATTGTCGGTAGCCCCGACCATTGCCCAGACCTCACCATTCAGGTATTCGTGTTTACGTTCAGCTCGTTCCTCGTTACGCAGGTATTCCTCGACCGAAACGCCCTGATGTTGCCGCGCCAGTGACATACTGACTCCTTCCGATAGCTTGTATCCCGAAATCATAGCATCGTAGCGGCCAGGCCACCCGGCACCGCGCAAGTATAGGAAGCATAAAAGCCCTCCCGGGCAATGCGCGAAGCCAATTTCTGCCCCATCCCCTCGCGCGCAGCACCTCAATTTCTCTGAATCTTGATGGGATCCGTTGTCACGGAGGGCCTTTCTCCGTCATTTCCGGTGCTGTTGCGCCCAATTCTCCCCCGATTCGGGCCTTCAGGCCACAACACCTCCTGCCGCGTCCGCCAGGGCAGCAGTAATCGCAGTGGTATGGTGAGTTCGTTCAGTGCCGTCCAAACAGACCCGCAGGCGGCGGAGCGCGGCTCCTGGGTAACAGGTTCGGTGCCGCTGCAGAAGTTATTTGATCCAGGTGGGTCAGTATCTTCTCGACCACCCGGGGATCCTCGATGCAGGCGATGATCCTGACCGCCCCACCGCAGGCCGGACAGGTCTCGATGTCGATGCCGAACACGCGCTTCAGGCGCTGCGCCCAAGTCATGGCCGCGTGGCGTTGCGGCGGTGTTTTCTCCA
>JAYENI010000040.1:0-3431 GCA_034722015.1 Pseudomonadota bacterium | reverse complement strand
GCATTCAGCGGTCGAGTCAGCGATCAATGCGCTCGAATGTCATGGGCTGGATACCTGCCCGGACCACGGTATCGATGGCTTCAAGCGTTACGTGGCATTGGCCGTGGTTGCACGCAACGTACAACGCCTTGGCGCGGTGCTGCGCCAACAGGAGCGTGAAGCGGAAGAACGAAAACGCGGCGCCTACAGAAAGGCTGCCTGAGCATTGGGGTGGCAAGGAGGTAGCCGCCGAGGATAGGTGTGCCTGCTGATCGTAGATAATGAGAAGCATTCCTATTTGTCAGGATCGAAATACAAAAATTGCCACCGTCAGGCTCGGCGCACCTAATTTTCAGCGTGGCCTCATGAGGCTTTTTGAGAAATGAGGGGTTTTCGTCCTGGCACTACCTAGCCAAAACGTCGCTGCTGGGTTCGTCAGCTGATTCTGGCATACGTCCGAGATCCACTTGAACACTGTTTTCTGGTCAAAATATATTCCTTTGTAATTCAAGTCGTTATGGAGATAAAATCGCTGGAAAACTGGCTTAGACACATAGGTAATCAGGAACTGAAATGCGTATCGCAATTATCGGTGGTGGCATCAGCGGGTTGTCGACCGCCTTCTATGTCAGGCAACTGCGCCCCACCTGGGAGGTGACCATTCTGGAGCGCGACGACCGGCTCGGCGGTACCATGAGGACCACGGAAGTCGACGGTTTTCGTTTCGAACAGGGCAGTAACGGTTTTCTTTCAAACAAACCCGACACCCTCGACCTGGTTAAGGCTAGCGGGGCCGAACACCTGCTGTTGTCGAGCAGTGACGCCGCCCGAATCAGATTCATCTATAAAGACGCCCTGCACAGACTGCCTGAGAGTCCGCCGGCCTTCCTTGGTACAGGGCTCCTCAGCTGGCGGGGCAAACTGCGTACGCTCGGCGAAGTCCTCGTCCCGGCGCTCAAGGATGCGCCCGACGAGACCGTACAGAGTTTCGGCTATCGCCGGGTCGGCAGGGAATTTACCGATACCTTTCTCAACGCCATGACGGCCGGGATCTACGGTTCGACACCGGAAGCGCTCTCCGTCAAGGCTGCATTCCCGTTAGTGGTAGCGCTGGAGCGTGACCATGGGGGCCTGTTCCGCGGCATGATCCGCAAGCGGAAGAAGGAGGCCGGTCCCGGTGGCATCCTCATGAGCTTTGTCAGTGGTGTGAGCAGCTATATCGAGCACCTGCGAGAAACACTGGACGCCGACGTGCGTACCGGTGTCCGTGTCGAGGGTGTCAGCTATGCACAGGGCCGATATACGCTGCACACCGGTGACGAAAGCCTTGAGGCCGACAAGCTGGTGCTGGCGACCCCGGCCTATGTGGCCGCGGATCTGGTAAGGGACATGGACGCCGCCGCAGCCCACCGGCTGGAGCAGGTCGCCTATTCACCGATATCGGTCGTGGGGCTTGGCTATCACCGGCTCGAGCATCCACTAAAGGGCTTCGGACTGCTGACGACGGCCTCGGCCCGGAAACCGATTCTCGGCGTGCTGTGGGACAGTTCGATCTTCCCCGACCGTGCTCCGCAGGGCGCGAAGGCCATGCGAGTCATGATCGGCGGACAGCGAAACCCTGAACTGGCGCTGCAGGAAGACGATCGGCTGGTCGATACCGCGCTTCGCGGAATCCGGGAGACCATGGGTGTCGATGATGCCCCGGATGTGACCTTCGTCAAGCGCTGGGACCGCGGCATTCCCAACTACCGGGTCGGTCATTTGTCCAATATCGACGCCCTGTTCGAGCAGCTTCGCGCCTGCCCCGGGCTGCACTTGAACTCCAACGCCTACTACGGTATCGCGCTGAACGACTGCGTACGGAACAGTCGGGAGACCGCCCGGAAAGTCGCCAGCGATTCCTGACCTCTTTCCGGCGTGCGGCTTTGGAATGGGTCGCGCTACCGAAGACCCCGCCGATCAGCGCTACGAAAACGGGTGGCCCCGGTTGTGTCTGACCAGTCATCCCGACGCGGACGTGGATTGGCGTGTCGTTTTCCAGGGATGCAGTTTGATCTCAGTCCAGGCAAGTACACATTTTCAGGTGTACGAATCAATGCGAATCGCCCCGACCACATTGGCTGAGCTATAATTCATTGAAATATAACAACATTATTGAATGTTACGCAAATATGTCAATTATTTGACAAACGGGAAAGGAACACCAATCATATGGAAGTCCAAGGGAAAACGTAATCTTGCGGGTCGCCACCACCTAGTCTGTGCAGACGCCAGGTGCACTACCCGTAGTGTCTCAAAAAGGAGCGGAAACGACAGTCGAATTTCCGCCGACAAACTGCAGCGATCGAGACCTTCGACTCTCCGGAGCGAAGATGTCACGGCACGCTTGAGGATCGCCCGACGCCTGTTCAGGCAGGATCCCGACGCTGCAGAGGTCACGTCACATGCACTGGATTTTTCTCGGCCTGCTGTTGGTCATCGGTTATCCGGCTGTTCCGCCGGTGACTGCGGACAGCTGTGTCGAAATCCACCAGATGCCTGCCTTGTGTCTCCAGGATTCCGGGCTGTCCAGCGATCCCAATCGATGTAAGGAGCCGACCGGCCATCGCGCCCGCGTCACCTGTTACGGTCCGATCAACTCCCGGATCAGTCTCACGAATTCCGCAAGCTCGACCCGCAGCGCATCCCACAACGGCGTCAACCGTGATCTGCCCGGCGTCGCCAATGTCGAGCATCCGTCGCCCGAGAGCTGCGGTACCTGTCACAGCAAACAATTCGAACAGTAGCCGGTGGTGAGCGGCCCCACAAGGCGCAGCACAAGACAGAGCCGGTCACGTAAATCTGTCCCGATCAAGCGGCCCAGCAGAGCACCGGGCAACCCATTCTCCCCAACCGGCGGAATGAACCGGCCACGTTCGCCGCGCCAACAGCGGCTGTGCACAAAGACGTCGCGCCACCATCGCCGCCACCGGGCGATGGTCTGGGGCCAGAGGTCGAGTTGGTCGATCAGTTGCCGGCGACGCCGCGGCGTCAATCCATGGTTCATGGCGGTCACCAGGATCATCACCACGCCAAGGTAGACCTTGCGCCCGAGAAAGCGCACCGAGGGCGGGGTGCAGCGGCGTCGACAGCCCTCCCGTCCACAGCACAGGCTCAGGCGGATCCGCCAGGACTCGTCCAACAGCTCACGAAGGCCGCGAGGCTTGCGTGGGTAGTTGGCAACATGCAGCGGACCACCACACTCGGGGCAGTCTGCGCCCTGAACCTCCGCGGCGATCTGTTGATCGATATGAAACAGAAACTGATAAAACCTGGAATCGGCGATAAGGGGGTGTCCATCTGAGTGCGGCAACCCCTACCGGTTGTGTTTTCCATCATTGCCAAGCGGACGGCGTAACTGGGCGGATAACCGCGTCCTGCGTGCCGTTCGGAGGCTGGCGCGGATGCGTTGG
>JAYENI010000039.1:0-3433 GCA_034722015.1 Pseudomonadota bacterium | reverse complement strand
ATCACGCGTTGGCAAGCCCCGCAGGGCGTCCCGCTGTTGTTCAGGGTCGAATCAAACCAGGCCCGCTCCGGCTCAGCCGGGCACTGCGACGGTGAACGGGGGCCACCCGCCGCCCAGCGCCTTGTAGAGCTCGACCGTGTCGGACAGGATCAGCTGGTGGTTTTGCAGCAGTTCCTGTTCGGCCCGCAACAGCGAGCGCTCGGATTCGAACCACTCGAGCTGTGAAACCATCCCTTCCTTCAATTGCCGCTGAACCTGCTGCGAGACGATGCGCAGGTTCTCCTGCTGCATCTCGAGCTCCGCCTTCTGCGCACGGTGGCTGGCCAGGTTCACCAGGGCGTTCTCGACCTCCTCGAATGCCTTGATGACCGTCAGCTTGTACTCCTCCTCGGCCAGGCGCGTCCTCGCTTCATTGACTTTCAGCTGCGCCCGCACGTTCGGATCAAAGATCGGAATATCGATCTTGGGAAGAAACCCGACCGTCCAGGAGGCCAGCAAATCAGTCAGTTCCAGGCTGGAATTACCGCCCCTTGCGGTCAGCGTGATCGACGGCAGCCTGGCGAGTCTGGCCTGTCCGACGAGCTCGTGCGCCTGCAGGACACGGAACTCCGCGGCAATGATATCAGGCCGACGCGAGAGAAGAGCCGACGGAAGACCACCCGGGACCGCCATCAGCTGGACCTCGTTGCGCAGGCTGCCCGGGGGGACATCGAATTCCCCGGCCGGGATACCCAGCAATGTCGAGACGGCATTCTCGGACAGTTGCCGGACCCGCTTCAACTCCAGCAACTCGTTCTGCAGGCGACCGACCTCGGCCTGCTGCTGCATCAACCGTGTCTCCGGAATCAGCCCCTCCCTGAGCATGGCGCCGTAGATCAGGAGGATCTGGCGGTTCTTGTTGATTGCGGCCTGCTGCTGCGCGATCTGCTCATCGAACTGCCGGATCCTGAAGTAGGTGGTGGACACGTCCGAGACCATCGACAGGTAACCCGCGCGCCAGTCCGCTTCCGTGGCGAGAAATCCCGCCTCCTGGGCCTGGACCCCCTTCTTGAACTTGCCCCAGATGTCCAGCTCCCAGTTCAGTGAGGCGGCGGCGCTGTACTGCGTAGTCGTGCCCAGCCCGGAGCTGCTCTGCAGATTGGCACCTGCCGCGGCACCGACGGTAGGCAATCGCAACGCCTCGGCCTGACTGATGGCGGCGCCCGCAACCTCACTGCGCGCGGCCAGCACCTTGATGTCGATGTTTTCCGAGATCGCCGTGTCGATGAGTCCGTCCAGGTAGGTGTCATCGAAATTGCGCCACCAGTCCGGGCGTACCGTCTCTGCCGCCGACACGTCGATCGCGGCCTCGTCCGTCCACGCCGGTTTCGCGGCGGTTTCGGGGCGTTCGTATTCCGGTCCGGCGAGGTTCGAGCATGCGACCTGAACGGTAATCCCGGCGGCGGCCACCAGGACGCGAATCACCGACGTACCCCGCGGGCACGCGGCTACGGCCGGCGTGAACCGCCTGCGTCCTGACCAGACCGTGCACCATTGATTCATTCGTTGTTCCTCCCGGATATCCATGTCATCGCCGTCCCACCGGGATACCCGGGCCAACCTCTCCCGCAAGGGAGCGATGCCGCGGGCCGTCGTCCTGGCGCCTGTGTTCGTGCGATACCGACACAGGAAAATTCTGACACGCATCAATCCGCTGTCAATTGAACACCGCGGCAGCCGCGTTCAACGGGTCGGGCGCACGAATGACGCCTGATTGCGTCGAACCAAGTACCATGCACTCCCTGTGCCAACTACACAAATGTCGTCACAACAAATTGAATTTACTTGAATTATCACGATAGATCGAGGAGCCCAACGCGGCACGCAGCCGAAATATGTCGTCGTGCGGAATACAAATGCGTTGCATGCGTTACCGAAAAAGCAACATTTTTCCTGGATGCCGGCCAATCGGGCCGCGCGCAAAAAACGCCGATATCCGCGGCATCACCGCCCAACCGGGTGGAGCCGCCCCACGGTTTCGGTGACAATAGCCGGCTTTGGTCCAGAGGAACCCCCGATTCATGCAAGAAGCTACGCGCGCGCCCCTGGTGGGCGTTGTGATGGGGAGCGACAGCGACTGGCCGGTGATGGAACACGCCGTGGCCCGTCTGGAAAGTTTCGGCGTGCCTCACGAGGCGCGCGTCGTCTCCGCGCACCGCACACCGGACCTGCTCTATGACTACGGCAGAACGGCGGCCGGCCGCGGCCTGAGATGCATCATCGCGGGCGCGGGCGGCGCCGCGCACCTGCCGGGCATGCTGGCGGCGGTCAGCACGCTGCCCGTACTGGGTGTACCGGTGCCCTCCCGGTACCTTAAGGGACAGGATTCGCTGCTTTCGATCGTTCAGATGCCCAAGGGGGTCCCGGTAGCCACTTTCGCGATCGGTGAGTCCGGCGCCGCCAATGCGGGCCTGTTCGCCGTCGCCGTGCTTGCCACCACGGACACGGCGCTGGCCGAAAGGCTGGTCGAGTTCCGCCACCGCCAGCGCGACCAGGTCCTTCAGACCACCCTGCCGCCGCAATGATCCTGCCCGGCGCCACGCTGGGTATGCTCGGCGGCGGGCAACTCGGGCGCATGTTCACGATCGCCGCCCGCACCCTGGGCTACCGGGTGTGCGTCCTGGACCCGGACCCCGACAGCCCCGCGGGCGCGATGGCGGACGAACACCTGTGCGCCCCCTACGACGACATGAATTCGCTGCGGCGTATGGCCGTCAGCTGCGAGGCCGTCACCACGGAATTCGAAAACATACCCGCCGGGTCGATCCGTGCACTCGCGTCCGACTGTGTGGTGCACCCCTCGGCACGCGCCCTGGAGACAACCCAGGACCGCATCCGCGAGAAGACCTTCATCCGGGACCTAGGCCTTCCCACGGCGGCCTTTACAGCGGTGCTCGAAGCCGGGGAGCTGGACGCCGCCGTCGACGGGCTCAGGATGCCCGGCATCCTCAAACGCTCCTCACTGGGTTACGACGGCAAGGGCCAGTATCCGGTCAACGATATCGACTCTGCACGACGGGGTTTCTCCGCCGAAGGCAACGTGCCCAGCGTCCTCGAGGAACGGGTCGAGCTGGACCGGGAAATCTCCGTAATACTCGCCCGCCACAATTGCGGACTGGTGCACTGTTTCCCGGTGGCGGAAAACGAACATCGCGACGGCATCCTCGACGTGACCACCGTACCGGCCCGGATCTCCACGGACCAGGCCGACGAGGCCCGTCGACTGGCCTCGCGCCTCGCGATGGCCCTGGACTATGTCGGCGTCATGGCGGTCGAGTTCTTCGTGACGACCCCAGGCGATCTGCTGGTCAACGAGATCGCGCCCCGTCCGCACAACAGCGGGCACTACACCCTCGACGCCTGCTGCTCGAACTGCGATGTGACGCAGGCGTCG
>JAYENI010000038.1:0-42325 GCA_034722015.1 Pseudomonadota bacterium | reverse complement strand
CGGCGTTGCGCCAACCGTCACGTAGCTCGCTACGCTCCGGTTGTCGCGCCTTGAAGTCGAACGAAAATCCGGCGCATTCCGGTATGCCATTTTCCGGCAATCGCCTTAACTCTCTGTTCGTGGCGCTGGCGATCTGCTTGCCGGCGAGTGGCATCTCCGTTGCCGAGGAGCGGGACATCAGGTTACCCGATATCGGGGACCCGGCGAGCGCGGTCCTCAGCCGTGCAGAGGAACAGCAACTCGGCACCATCATTCTCGGTCAGATACGGAACTCTTTTCCGGTCATCGACGACCCGGAGCTGAACACCTACATCCAGTCCCTGGGCACCCGCCTGATAACCGAAGGGCTTGACTCGGAGCTTCTGTTTCACTTTCTGCTGATCGATGACCCCAATATCAACGCGTTCGCGACTCCCGGGGGGGTCATCTCCGTCCACAGCGGTCTTCTGGTGGGCGCGGCAAACGAAAGCGAGCTTGCAGGGGTCGTCGCGCACGAAATCGCGCACGTGGAACAACGCCACATGGCGCGTACTTACGCCAATGCGGGCAAGATCAATATTGCCACTGCCCTGGGGGTGCTGGCCTCGATCGCCGCCGGCATGCTGGATCCCAACCTCGGGGCCGCGGCGGTACAGGGTACGCTTGCGGCATCCGCACAGGCGCAACTGGCGTTTTCCCGCTCGAATGAGCGCGAGGCTGACCGGGTCGGCATGCAGCTGCTGACCGCGGCCGGCTATAACCCCAACGGGATGCCCAGTTTCTTCGAAAAGCTGCAGAAGGCGAATCAACTCAACGCGGGACCGGCACTCGAGTTTCTGAGCACCCACCCGGTCACACTGAGCCGGATCAGTGACACGCGAAACCGGGCCGAGCAGCTCATCGCCGAGGGACGCAGAGACTATCTGAACGACACGGAAACCTTCCGGTTTGCAAAGGCGAGGCTGCTCGCACTTGGTACGTCGCCCACTGCGCTGATTGACCAGGCGCGGAAGAAAACGCTCAACCGGACGGATTCCTATGCCTATGCCATCGCCCTCACGCGCAACGGGGACGTGGAACAGGCAATTGCGGTGCTGGACAAACTGGTCGAGACGGACCCCGACAATCTCTGGTTGCAGCTCGCCCTGGCACAGGCCTATATGAAGAGCTGGCGTCTCCCGAAGGCGACTGAATTGCTACGCGACATCAATGAGATCTACCCCAACCAGGAGGCGGTTGTCTATTACCTCGCCCAAAGCCTGCTCGACCAGGAAAAGGGGGGAGAAGCCCTCAGGATCCTCGACACGATCCCCGTTCAGCGAGTGAGCAACCCGGCCCTCTACAAATTGCGGGCCGAAGCAGGCGCCCAGGCCGGACAACCCTGGCTCAGTCACGAGGCACTGGCGGACTACTATCTTCAATACGGGCACTTCAGCGCGGCGCTCGAGCAACTTGAACTTGCACTCCAGGGGCGCCGCATCAATACGGTCGCTCAGGCCCGGATACGAGTGAAACGCAAGGAGTTGAAAAAGCTGGACGAGAAATAGAGGCAGCCCTGCCGGCTGTCGCCCACCCCGACATCTTGCCAAACTTTCAATTACCTGTATCCTTTGAGAATTGTGACGCTCGGGTATATCGTACCGGTAGTGTGCGAGCAACTGAACCGGATCCCGCCGTGCAAGCGGTAGTTTTGGCCAGTCTGTTCAAAGCGGAATCCTGGTCCCGGAGACGCGCGGAGACAGTTCGAGTACCGCTGCATTCCGGGTTCACCCGCCCCTTCTCACACTGCGGAGTGGCGAATGCGAACGCTCCGGCACAATATTGCCAGCCACAGCGCCGAAATCAGTGCGGAGCAATATTGGAATCGAGAATACCAATAATAATCGATCGGGCTGATTCGACGTTGGAAGACGAGTCGTTGTCATTGATCACAGCACTAATAACCACAGGAGGAGAAATGCGGAAATCAGTCAAACGCCTATTCCTGGCCACATCCGCAGCGACACTTTTGAGCTATGTCGCTCTGGGTGCGACGGCCTTGACCTCGCAGAGTGTCTCAGCGGCGCCGACCCAGGACGACGTCATTGAAAAAGGTCGTGAGGTGGCTTTCGACAGAAAGAAGGGTAACTGCCTTGCGTGCCACGCCATCGAAGGCGGCTCGCTTCCCGGCAACATTGGCCCGCCGCTTATCGCCATGCAGGCAAGATTCCCGGACAAGGCCAAGCTGAAGACACAAATCGGTGACGCCACCAAGGCAAACCCCAACTCGATCATGCCCCCTTTCGGCAAATACGGAATCGTCAGCGAGGATGAACTCGATGCGATTACCGAATTCATTTATACACTTTGAGAATCACACCAGGAGGATCCATCCAGATGAATGAAACACGCAGAGTTTTCCTGAAGGGAAGTCTGGCTGCAGGCGCGGTCGGCGTTGCTGTCGGGGCCGGGCTGCTGAGCCCACGTGCGGTCCTTGCGTCGTGGCCACAATCGGCATTTGACGCCAAGTCCGTCGACGCCGCACTGTCGGCAGCTGTCGGCAGCGACAAGACCGAGGCCTCGAGCGACATCACCGTCAAGGCCCCTGATATCGCAGAGAACGGCGCAGTCGTGCCGATCACCATCAGCAGCACGATCGCCGGTGCCTCGTCGATCGCGCTCCTCGCCGAACAGAACGCAAGTCCACTGACTTCGACCTTTGAACTGGGAGAAGGAACCGAAGCGTTCGTCTCGACCCGGATCAAGATGGGCAAGACATCCAACGTGCTCGCGGTGGTCAAGGCTGGCGGAAAGCTGTACAGCGCGAAGAAGGAAGTCAAGGTCACCATCGGCGGTTGCGGCGGCTAGCACAGCTTTCGGCGTCGCGGCACTCAATACCAATTTGAGGAGGGGACGCATCAGCCATCAGCAGGGGCGCAACCAGCCGGTTCGCCGGCCCTGTCGGGAAGGCCACTGCCCTGCCCCCCCGATATCTGCATAAATCTCGAGGAAAATCAGCATGGCAAATTCGATCAAGGTCCGGGCCAAGGAGAGCGGAGGCGTCGTCACCGTCAAGGCGCTCATCAGCCACCCCATGGAAACCGGTTTGCGCAAGGACAAAAAGACCGGCAGCCTGATACCGGCGCATTTCATTCAGGAAGTCGATGTCGACGCAAACGGCAAACGTCAACTGACCGCCTACTGGAGTGGCGGCGTGTCCAAGAATCCCTACCTGTCATTCAAATACGCGGGCAAGAAAGGGGACAAGCTCACGGTGTCCTGGACAGACAACACCGGGGAAAAGGACAGCACCGAGGCATCGGTAAAGTAAAACTGCAAGGTGGCGTGGCCGGGATATCCGGCCACGTGCCGGTTGCGACAATCAAAAAGACCCGAGGATGGAGGAAGTACAGTGAGAACGATCATTACCACCGTCACGGCCGCAGTCCTGATTTCCCTTTTAGGATCTCAGGTGGGTCTGGCCACACCCAAGGAAGACCTGGATAGTTTCCGGGCCTACTTCAAGAGCAAGTTTCCGGACACACCCTTTGACGACTACGTCAACGGTGTGTATTCGATCGATCCGGCGTCACGGGAACAGTGGGAAGCCATCGAGGAATTCCCGCCCTACGAGATCAATGTCGAGAACGGCGAGCAGCTCTTCAGCAAGCCGTTCAAGAATGGGAAGACCTATGCCGACTGCTTCAAGAATGGCGGGGAAAACGTGCGCCAGGACTTCCCGCACTTTGACAAGGACTCAAATCAGGTCGTGACGCTGGAAATGATGATCAATGAGTGCCGTACAGACAATGGCGAAGAGCCTCTTGGCCTGGGCAAGGGCGAGATTGCCGACATCTCCGCCTATATGGCCTATACCTCCAGGGGCAGCGAGATCGATGTCGAGATCCCGAACAAGCAGGCCGAGGAATGGTACGAAAAGGGCAAGCACTTTTTCTACGCCAAGCGTGGGCAGCTCAATATGGCCTGTGCGGACTGCCACGTGTACTACTCCGGCAGCTATGTCCGGGCCGACCTGCTGAGCCCGGCGCTGGGTCAGGTAACGCACTTTCCGGTCTACCGTTCCAAGTGGGGCGGACTCGGCACGCTTCACCGGCGCTACGAAGGCTGCAACAAGCAGGTTCGCGCCAAGCCCTTCAAGAAACAGGGAGAAGAATATCGCGCCCTCGAGTATTTCCATACCTACATGAGCAACGGTCTCGAGGTGAACGGGCCCGGCGCACGCAAGTAACCTGACACAACATTAAAATTTGCCCCGAATTGAGCCCGGCCCTGCCGGGCTTTTATTCGTCTTCTTTCAGCTGGGCGCAGAACCCGTGCAGCACCATATCCGCATAGCCGACGATCCCCACCAGATTTCCATTCGTTACCACGGGGGCATAGGACAATCCGAACCTGTCAAACAGGCGGGCGCAGTACCGGATGTCCATATGGCTGTCCACCGTGATCACGGGCTTGGACATGATCTCGTAGATGTTGACCCGGTCTGCCGCACGGTCCTGCGCAAGGACCTTACGGGCGATATCGGACAGCAGTACGATCCCGTACTCGTCGCCCTCGTGTCGCCGATCGACGATCAATGCCTCTGCCTTCATCCGCTTCATTTTTCGCAGACCATCCACGACCGCCATCATGCCGTCCACGGTCTCGTAGCGATCGGTCATCACCTCGCCGACCGGAATTCTGTAGACTTCACTCATAGTTTGTCCTCCACCACATCCGTCAGGCTGCGGATCTGCTGCGTTACCCCGAAGACGTCCTCAACGTCGAGTTGAAACACGATACCTGACCCCGGCGTCTCATCGAACTCCCCGATCTCCGCGATGTGTTCCAGGATCTGCCTGCTCAGGTGTTTCTCGACCAGAAACAGCAGCATGTCGCGCTGCGTTTCCAGATTCATGCCGAAGAAGGTCTTGGCCCGAACCAGTCCCTCGCCTCTCGCCTGATTGATGACCGTGACCCCGGTGGCGCCGGCATCCCTGGCGGCAACCAGGACGTCGTTGGTCTTGCTGTCCTCTACCAGGGCGATCAGTAACTTGAAATGCATTGGTCCAGCCTGTCAGAAGTTAATGTACCGAATCATGAAATCTTGTTGATGCGTATCTATAACCAGCCCCCCGGCGCACCTTTGTGCACGGCACTCCATTCTCTGGCGGACAGGTTCCAGCAGCGCGAAAAACCCTCGGGCGGCGTGAACCCTGGCCCGTCTAATGTTTCCGCTTCAGTCGCCGTTCCAGAACGCTCCCCAGCATTGCGTAACCCATGACCGTCATGATCGGGAACAGGCACGCAAACGCGATCATACCGAAGCCGTCGATGAGTGGGCTACGCCCGGGTACGCTGCTTGCCAGCCCCAGCCCCAGGGCGGCAACGAGAGGAACCGTGACGGTGGACGTGGTCACGCCACCCGAATCGTAGGCCAGCGCGATAATCCGGCGGGGGGCGAACAGCGTCTGCACGACGATCACGATGTACCCCGCGATGATGTAGTAGTGCAGCGGGGTCCCGGTGACGATACGAAAGGACCCCAGTGAAATTCCCGCGGCTGCCCCGATCGCCACCGCCACGCGCAGACCCCACACACTGATGGTACCGCCGGAAACACTGCTAGCCTTGATCGCCACTGCGATAAGCGCCGGTTCGGCGATGGTCGAGGCGAATCCGACGGCGGCGGCAAACAAGTACACCCAACCGTAATCGTACCAGCGAATCGGACGTTCCAGGTGGTGTCCGGCCCCTTCCATGATGAACTCCGGTGCGGTCAGTTGCTGCGCCATGACCTTTCCGATCGGAAACAGGGCGAGTTCCAGCCCCACAAGAAACAGCGCCAGCCCGAGAATGACGAACACAAATCCCCTCAGTGCCATGGCCGGATTGGCGATCGGTTTCCGTAACACCAGCCATTGAAACCCGAATATCACCGCCATAATAGGGGTGACATCCAGGACAGTGCCCACCGTGGTTGTCAACAGCTCGCCAAGCAGGGCGTTCAGATCCATAGCCCGTATACCATCACGAAAATCATCGGTGTTAGTGAAGCGAAGGCGATCAGGCCGAAACCGTCGGTCATCGGATTACGACCTTCGATACTCGAAGCGAGTCCCACACCAAGGGCCGCGACGAGAGGGACTGTCACGGTCGAGGTCGTCACTCCGCCCGAATCGTAGGCCACCCCGATGATCTCCTCCGGTGCGAACGCCGTCATCACGACGACTCCAATGTAACCCCCGACGATAAGGTAGTGGATAGGCCAACCCATGAGGATACGGATTGCACCGATGACGATCGCGAACCCGACGGCAAGAGCCACGGTGAGCCGCAAGCCCAATGCGTAGTCTTCCATGGCGTCGTCGTCCTGGGCAATAACCCCGGAAGCCGCGGCCACCTCCGCCGCCTCCTCGGCGACCGCGATCAGGGCGGGTTCGGCAATCGTTGTGGCGAATCCGAGGGCAAACGCGAATACCACCAGCCAGGCGATACTGCCCTTTTGTGCGAACCCGAAGGCGAGTGCCTCTCCAAAGGGGAACAGTCCCAGTTCCAGGCCCTGGATGAAGAATGTCAGTCCCAATACTACCAGCAACAATCCCACAAGCATCGATCCCAGTTCCGGGACCGGCTGCTGTAACACGACGATTTGGAAGAAGGCGATCACCAGGACGAGTGGCAGCAGGTCACGCGCGCTCGACGCCAGGGAACCGAAGAACGACCTGAGCTGCTGATTCAACGTGCTTTCCTGAATGCCCTTCTATCAATCAATCCATCAATGCTCGCCGGAACGGTGAATGTTCGGTGTCAGTGCTGGGACTTTCCATACAATTTTGCGTACAGGCCGCGAGCGGCAATCAGGGTGTCGTGTCCCCCGGACTCCACGATGCGGCCATCCTCGAACACATACACCTGGTCCGCCTGCTTCACCGCACTCAATCGATGCGCGATGATAATGGTCGTGCGTCCCCGCAGAAACCGCCGCAATTCGTAATGCAATCGCGCTTCGGTGTCGGTGTCCAGGGCCGAAGTCGCCTCGTCCAGTATTACAACCTTCGGGTCCCCAAGCACCATTCTTGCGATCGCAAGCCGCTGACGCTGCCCGCCGGACAAGCGCACCCCGCTGCGACCCACAACGCTGTCCAGTCCCCGCGGCATGGCGTCCACCGTGTCGCGCAACTGCGCCACTTCCAGGGCGCGCCAGAGTGCGACGTCCTCCAGGTCCCGCCCCATGGTGAGGTTCTCCCTCACCGTGTCGTTGAACATCGCCGGGTGCTGCAATACGGTCGAAACGTTTTCCCGAACGACATCCATTCCGATATCCGTCACCGGTACGCCGTCGAAATACAGCATGCCGCTGTCAGGAGGATACAAGCCGAGAATTACCTGCACCAGGGTGGACTTTCCACCCCCGCTGGCACCGACCAGCGCAACCTTCTCGCCCGGCGCGATCTCCACGGACACACCGCTGAGGACCTTGTCTTCGCCGTAGGAAAATTCGATCCCTTCCAGGCGAACCCCGACAGTCGCCTTACCCTCGAACGGGTTCACGAGGTGAGGGTACTGTGGTTCCTCATCCAGCCTCAGCAGTCTGTTGATTCGATCCAGTGCGCCCTGCGCCCCGAAATACGAATACTGGATGTTCAGCACTTCCTGTACCGGTGCCATCATAAACCACAGATAGCCGAACACCGCCATCATTTCACCAACGGTAAGACTGGAGAATACGACCATCAACATACTGACGGCGCGAAAGACATCGAATCCGACCAGAAAGACGAGGAAAGAGGCCCTGTTAGCCGCGTCGCTCCGCCAGGCGAACGCGGTGCCGTATTCCTTGACCTGCCGGGCATTTCGGACCACCCGGCTGAGATAGTGTTCCTCACGGTTGGCGGCGCGGATCTGGTGGATACCGTCCAGGGTCTCGGTCAGGACCTGCTGGAACACCTCGAAGGCCGCATTTTCCCGCTTCTTGAGCGTCTTGACGTGCTTGCCCAGTATCATGGTGAAATATACCACTACGGGGTTCATCAGCAGTATGAAAAGTGCGAGTTGCCAGTGCATCAGCAGCAGCACGACAGCCGTGCCCAGTATCGTGAGTATCGCAACCAGAAAACGGGCGATGGTGCTGCCGACAAACTGGTCAACCGTCTCCAGATCGGTCACGAGATGGGAGGCCACGGTCCCCCCGCCCAGACTCTCGTACTCCGACATGGCGACCCGCCGAAGCCTGAGTAGCAGTTCCTGCCTCAGCCGGTAAGTCACGTCCTTGGAGATGCGCGTGAACCGCCGGGTTTGCATCACATTGAACACCAGGGAGACAAGGCGCAACATCACCGTCACACCAAGGATCACCGTGATGTAGAGAACGGGGCCATGCCAGGCCTCGGGGAACAGGCTGTTCATCCATCCGACCAGCACCCCGGGTTTGCCCAACAGGACCTCATCGACCATCAGCGGCATGAGCAGGGGTATCGGCGTGGCGGCCAGCACCGCGATCACGGCGATGACATTGGCCATTACCAGATCGCGTCTGTGTTCCAGGGCGATGCGAGCCAGGTAGTGCCAGTCGTAACCGTCGCGGGGTGGAATACCCGCTTGCTGGTGTCCGGTTTGCTGTAATCTGGTTTTATTCATCGGGGACGATGATCCGTTGCTGCCGGAAATCTTACCAAACCCCCGGATCTGAAGACGCCCATGGCAGGAACCGGACGACCTCGGATCACACTATGACACCCCGACAGGTCACGCTTGTACTGGATCAGGGCACGCACGCGTCAAGGGCAGTGCTGGTCGACGGCAATGGAACGGTGCTTTACCGCCAGGACCAGGCGATTGCGCTTGACCGACCGGGGCCACGAAGGGCCGAACAGGACCCGGCGGAGATCATCGCTTCGGTGCAGCAGGTTACCTCGGGTGCGATCAGCGTCGCGGCCGACGCGGGATGGCAGGTGGGGTATTCCGGTCTGGCCACTCAGAGATCCTCCATACTTGCCTGGCGGCGTGACAACGGCAAGCCGCTCAGTCCGGTGTTGAGTTGGCAGGACACCCGCGGACATGCGTTCGTCGAGTCCCTGACGGGCCACGCAGGGGAGGTCCGCACACTGACCGGACTTCCTCTTTCGCCGCACTACGGTGCGAGCAAGATGCGCTGGTTGATCGACAACTGTCCCGAAGTCGCAGACGCCGCGAGCAAAGGCAATCTGTGCATTGGCCCTCTGTCCAGCTTCATCCTTCGCCACTTGCTCGGGCGCGATCGGGCGATGGTCGATGTCGGTAACGCCTCTCGCACCCTGTTGATGGATGTACGCGCGCGACGTTGGTCTACCCGGCTCATGCGCCTGTTTGGTGTCGAACCGGGGTGGTTACCAGGGATCACACCGGTGCGACAATACTTTGGCGTCCTGTCAGGAACCGGGATCGTGCTCACCGCCTCGCACGGAGACCAGCCCGCCGCCCTGCTGGGCTGTGGGGACACCAAAATGGGGGGGGGCGCGGTCAATATCGGGTCCGGCGCGTTCGTCATGGTGGACACCGGCGACCAGCCGGTCCGGCATCCGGACCTCCTGACCGGAATCCTCGACAGCAAGGAAGGTTACGCAACATTCTGCCTGGAAGGGACCGTCAACGGCGCAGGCAGCGCGCTGGACTGGAGCCGGAAGACGTATGGCATCTCGCCCGGGGACTGTCAACGGTGGGCGGATGTCTGCGAACCGCCCATTTTTCTCAACACCGTGGGTGGACTTGGCTCACCCTGGTGGCGCCAGGGCGGGGTGCCCCGATTCATCGAGGACAATACCGCGCGCGCCCCCGGTAACGCAGCGCGTATTGCCGCAGTCATGGAGAGCATCGTGTTTCTGATATCGGCGAACCTTGAGGCCATGCGCAACGGGGGACACACGCTGACGCATCTCATGGTGGGCGGCGGGCTTTCCCGTGAAGACGCCCTGTGCCAAAAGCTGGCCGACAACACGGGCATTGCCGTACGGCGTGTCTCCCAGACAGAAATCACCGCGTTGGGCATGGCAGGCCTTGCAGGCTGCATCCCGATCGAAAACCCGGTGGACCGGGAATTCCCGCCCCGGTCCGCGCCCCGATTGAAGACGCGGTATCGGCAATTTCTCTCCCTGATCGGGGGCGCCGATGCTTGATCCACAACGCCTGGTCGCACATCGGGGAGAAATGAGACACTATCCTGAAAATTCCCTGCCGGCCCTGCACGCGGCCATCGGGGCCGGTGCCCGACACGTTGAATTCGACGTACAGTTTTCTTCAGATGGCGTACCTGTCGTCCTGCACGATCCCGACCTGCTGCGCGTAGCAGGAATCCCCCGCGATATTGCAGAAACGGACGTCGCCGCTCTCGCGACAATCGGGCTCGACACGGATACCGGGCCAGTTTGCACGGTACCACTGTTGATCGACACCGTGAATCTGCTCAACGGGCATCCCGGCGTGCACGCGTTCGTGGAACTCAAGCGCCACGGCATTGAGCGACTCGGACTCGACAACTGCCTGAGGCACATCGGGGACGTGCTGTCCGCGAGCCAATTTCCCTGGACCCTGATCTCGTTCCGGGACGATGCCGTTCGCGCCGCGGCACCGCAACTGGGCGTGCCCGCAGGCTGGGTCCTGCGTGAGCATTCACCGGCCTCTCGACGTAAAGCCGAGGCACTCGAACCCGACTACCTGTTCTGTCATGTTGAAGCGCTGGACTTCACCCGTGAACCGCTATGGGACGGTCCGTGGAAATGGGTGTTGTACGATTTGGATGACGCTTCCGAAGCGCGCGCGTTGCTGGACCGAGGGGTGGACATGATCGAAACCGGCAACATCCTGGAATTCCTGTCGCCCGGCGGCCCTTCCGGTAACCCCGTGTCTCGTTCGCCTTACCTGCCGTAGTTGTCCTCGAATCTGACGATATCGTCCTCGCCGAGGTAACTACCGGATTGCACCTCGATGAGTTCGAGCGGAATCTTTCCAGGGTTCTCCAGCCTGTGATTGCAGCCTACCGGTATATAGGTGGACTCGTTTTCGCTGAGCAGGGTGACATTGTCGCCGCGGGTCACCCGCGCGGTACCCTTCACCACGATCCAGTGTTCCGCCCGGTGATGGTGCATCTGCAGCGACAGGCTGTGGCCCGGATCCACGCTGATACGCTTGGCTTGAAAGCGGTCCTCGATATCGATGCTCTCGTACGAACCCCAGGGACGATAGACCTTGCGATGCAATCGCGCCTCGCCCCGGCCCTCGTTCTTGAGTCGGTCGACGATGACACGTACATCCTGCGACCGTTCGCGGGGCGCAACCAGCACGGCGTCCGCGGTCTCGACGATGACCAGATCGTTCACGCCGACGGCGCCTACCAGGCGTCTGCCCGCGTGGATATAGCAACCCTCGCAAGCTTCTGCGATCACGTCGCCGATCAGAATGTTCGAGTGCTCGTCGTGTTCCTCGGCCTCCCAAAGCGAGTGCCAGGAACCCACATCGTTCCACCCTGCGTCGAGGGGAATCACCACCGTGTGCTCTGTCTTCTCCATCACGGCGTAATCGATCGAGTCACTGGGCGACTCGAGAAATGCCGCTTTCTCCAGACGCACGAAATCGAGGTCGCGCGTGCGTCGCTGGTGCGCGGCGCTGCAGGCCTCGAAGATCCCGGGTGCGTGGACACTGAGTTCCTTGAGGTAACGGCTGGCCAGGAACATGAACATACCACTGTTCCAGAGATAGCCACCCTCGTCCAGATAACGCTGCGCGGTCTGCGGATCGGGCTTTTCGACGAAGGCATCGACCTTGTAGACGGGATTGTCCGCGCCCGCACCATCGACCCGATCTCCCTCATGGATGTATCCGTAGCCGGTTTCCGGGCGGTCTGGCACGATCCCGAAGGTCACCATTTTTCCGGAGATCGCCGCGTTCATACCGTCGATGGCCGCCTTGTGAAACGCCTCCCGGTCGTTGACGATGTGATCGGCAGGCAGCACCAGCATCACACCATCCCCATGCCGCTCCAGGACCTCGAGCGCAGCCACCGCGATGGCGGGGGCCGTGTTGCGCCCGGCCGGTTCAAGCATGATCAGCGCGCCGTCCTCGCCCGCCAGGCGTAACTGCTCGGCCGCCATGAAACGATGCTCTTCGTTGCATACCGTGATCGGGCTTTCGCGCCCGGGAAGTCCGGCCACCCGCTCCAGGGTCTTCTGGAACAGGGACTGTTCCCCGATAAGCGGAATAAACTGCTTGGGATAGAGTTGCCGCGACATGGGCCAGAGGCGGGTCCCCGAACCACCCGAGAGAATGACGGGGACCAGCGGAAGTGAGCTTAGCGATTCCTGCATGCTGAAAGGCCTCCTGAATCGTGTGAAAAGACAAACTTGTCAACTAGGCGCCCTGCGGGAAGCGGGTCGACCGTATCACCCCATTGGCGAAACGGGCGACCCCGAGCCCTGGGGCCTCAGCGGCGTCGCCGGCCGGGATCGAAAGCCCGGCGGCTCCGGACGGCAAATGCGAGGATTATAAGCAAACAGACCAACAGCGCCGTGACGACGCCCAGGTTTCCCCAGATCGCATAGGGCGTCATCCCGCGAAACGGAATGACGCTCGTCGTCAGCACGTCGGTCTCGAACTGCGGGGAACGGGCTACGATTCTGCCTTTCTGGTCCATTACCGCGGAGATTCCGGTATTGGTCGCGCGCAACAGGTAGCGGCCGGTTTCCAACGCGCGAAGACGGGCAATCATCAGGTGCTGGTGCGGGGCGAGGGAATCACCGAACCAGGCGTCGTTACTCACGTTGATGAGAAAATCCGCCTCCGGCAAGGCGTCGATCACCTCGTTTCCGAACGCGTCCTCGTAGCAGATGGTGGCGCCCGCATTCAGGTCGCCTACCGACAGCAAAGGCCTGCCCATTCCGGACGAAATGTCCGACATGGGTAGAAACAACAAGCCATCCATCCACATCAACAACCCCCTCAGGGGGAGATATTCACCGAACGGGACGAGGTGGCGCTTGTGATAAAAATCCGGCGGAGTATCGACCCGGGCCAGGCTGTTGTAGACACGGTCCGTATCGTTATCGAAGGCGAAAATTCCGGTGACCAGGGTCGTATCGGTCTCGCGTGCGCGCTCCGCCAACGGCAGAAAATACGACCAGGCGAGATCGCTGTAGAACACCGGGACGGCCGCCTCCGGCCAGAGAACGAGATCGCTGTCCCAATGGTCCTCCGTGAGGTCGCGGTACAGGAGCTTGGTCGGTTCCAGTGCATCCGGATCCCATTTGACGCCCTGCGAGACGTTACCCTGGACCAGACTTGCGACGAATGGCTCTCCGGCGGGCCGGGTCCAGTCAAGCACCCCGATCACAGCGCCGAGCGACCAGATGACGACAAGCGCCACGGCAGCCATCCGGCGTTCGCTGCCTCTTGATACGGCAATGGCGGCAAGGATTCCGGAGCTGGCCAGGCTCGCCCAGGTCGCGCCGAGGACGCCCAGGACCGGAACAATACCCCCCAGCGGCGTGTCCGCATGGGCCTCCCCGGGAAGCAACCAGGGGAATCCCGTCAGCAACCAGGTACGCACCCACTCCAGCAATGACCACACGACCGGATAGACCAGGGCCGCCGTTACGGCGCCCGACAGCGAAAACCATCGGTTGGACAACCACCCGACGAACGCCGGGAACAGTGACAGATACAGGATGAAAAGCAGCGTAATGCCCGCCGCGAGTGGCGCGGGTGCCCCGCCAAACTCGTGAATACTGTTGTAGACCCAGTAGATGCCGAGTGTGAACCAGGCCAGTCCGAATACAAATCCCCGGCGAAAGGCCATACCTGGCGTGGCACCGACCCATAATGCCATCAGTACCGCGGGTGACACAATCACCACCGGCCACCATCCGAACGGCGCGTAACCCAGCACCATCAGACCACCGGACACGGCCGCGAGCACGTCACCGCGCCACGATTCGCGCAGACGAGATACCGGCGCGGTCAGCCTTCCCAACGTTTGCGCCACGGACACTATCCCGTTGCGCCCGTGTCCGGGGGGGGCGTCCGTTCCATCTGCATCAGATGAATCCTGCGGTTGTCGGCCCGGATAATCTCCACGGAAAAATCGTCCAGGTCGATCGTCTCACCACGTCTGGGCAGGTAGCCGATCCGACGCAACACCAGCCCGCTGATCGTCTCGTACTCGCCGTCACCGTAGTCCGTACCAAAGTACTCGTTGAAGTCCTCGATCGGTGTCAACGCCTTGACGGAATAACAATTCGGTGCGAGGCGCAGTATGAACCTGCCCTCCTCGATATCGTGTTCGTCGCTGATGTCGCCAACGATCTGCTCGATGACGTCCTCGATCGTCACCAGGCCCGCGACCCCCCCATACTCGTCCACAACGACCGCCATGTGGTTTCGACTATGACGGAAATCGCGAAGCAGGACATTCAGTCGCTTGCTCTCGGGGATCATCGCCGCGGGTCTCATGATGTCATCGATCTCAAATGTCTCCACGTTGCCCTGGACGAAATAACGCAGCAGGTCCTTGGCGAGCAGGATGCCGTCCACCGCGTCCCGGTTCTCTCCGATAACCGGAAACCGCGAGTGCGCGGACTCGATGATGCGCGGTAACATCTGCTGAAGGGTCGCCGACCGTTGCACCACCTTCATCTGCGCCCTGGGAATCATGACCTCGCGGACGCGCATCTCGGTGACCTGCATCACGCCTTCGATCATCTCAAGCGCATCCGCGGCCAGCAGATCGCCTTGATGCGCCCTTCGCAACACCTCCGTGAGCTGATCGCGGTCTTCGGGCTGCGGTCTTCGCAAAGAACGGCGAAGGCGTTCAAGCCACCGGGGCCGGTAACTCTTTACGGTCGGTTCCTTACTCAATGCAGTTGAATCACACAGTTGGGAGTGTCATGCGGGTCTTCGGAATGACCTTGCCCCGGTTGAACCGGAGCCGGCGCGAAATTTAGGTCATTCATACGGGTTCTCATAGCCCAGCCGATCGAGGATCCGTGTCTCGAGCACCTCCATGTGCCTTGCTTCCTCGTCGCTCTGGTGGTCGAAACCACGCAAATGAAGCAGACCATGGATCACCATGTGGGCCCAGTGTCCGTTCGCATCCTTTCCCTGGTCTCTGGCCTGTTCCGCCACCACGGGGGCACAGACCACGATATCGCCGAGCAGCCGGTTGGGAACTCCGGGCGGTGGTTCGAAGGGAAACGAAAGCACGTTCGTGGGACCCGTGCGACCCCGGTAGGAGGCGTTCAGGGCGGCACTCTCGGCGGCATCAACGATTCTTACGACCACCTCGGCGTCTGGCCCGGGAGCCGCGGCCTCCGCCCATCGGGCAATCGTCTCCTTATCCGGCAGTCCTTGCGCCCTGACGGCATACTGGACTTCTACCTGCATGTGAGGCACCTGGGCAAGCGTACGAAACTCAATCCCCCGACCGCGTGCCCTCTTCCGACTCGTAGGCCCGGATTATCCGTTTTACCAGCGGGTGGCGCACCACGTCCCGGGCGGAGAAAAAGGTAAAGTTGATCCCTTCGACATCCTTCAGCACCTTGATGACGTGGCGCAGGCCCGACTGGCGGCTCGAAGGCAGGTCGATCTGGGTCACGTCCCCGGTTACCACCGCCCGTGAGCCGAAACCGATTCGGGTCAGAAACATCTTCATCTGTTCGATGGTGGTGTTCTGGGCCTCATCGAGAATCACGAAGGCCTCGTTGAGCGTGCGTCCGCGCATGTAGGCCAGTGGCGCCACCTCGATGACGTTACGATCGATCAGCTTGTTGACCTTTTCAAAACCAAGCATTTCATACAAGGCGTCGTACATCGGCCGCAGGTAGGGATCGATTTTCTGCGCCAGGTCGCCCGGCAGGAAGCCCAGGCGCTCTCCAGCCTCGACCGCGGGCCTCACCAACACCAGTCGACGGACCCGGTCCGACTCGAGTTCTTCCACCGCACTGGCCACGGCCAGGTAGGTCTTGCCGGTTCCCGCGGGCCCAATCCCGAAACAAAGATCACGGACGCGGATACTTTCCAGATACTCGACCTGATTCGGGCCCCGGGCCCTGATGATCCCGCGACGTGTCCGAATCTGAACCTTTCGATCTTCGGTTTCGCGCACGTTCGCCAACAGGGCATCGACACCGGATTCCTGCAGAAAGAGGTGGACACCCGCGGCGGTCAAACTTTCAGCCTCGGTAGCGCGGTAGAGGTCTCTCAGCACCTCCTCCGCTGCGCGCGTCGAGCGCGTCTCCCCGATGATATTGAACTGGTTTCCCCGACTGTTGATTTCGACACCCAGTCGCCTTTCCAGCTGCCGCAGATGCTCGTTCAAGGGGCCGCAGAGGTTCGCCAGACGGGCATTGTCCGCAGGTTCGAGGATAAAGTCGATGCTTTCAGGATGCACGGGCAAATAGAGAAACGATAAGGGGTATCACTGTGACGGACCGGGATGCTTCCTTCAGGGTCGCATGGAGACCGACCGGGTGACCATCGGGTCTGCGACACCCGTATCTCCCCGCATCCCGGCAGACGCTGCCCAGGCTAACGCTACGACGCGTCCCCTGAGCGAGTTGGGCAGAGCCTCGGTGATTTCCACATCGACAAACTGGCCGATCAGATCCGGACCCGACCGAAAATTGACGACCCGGTTGTTCTCCGTGCGTCCGGCCATCTGCGAGGGGTCCTTGCGAGAGGGACGCTCTACCAGCACACGTTGTACCGAGCCGAGCATTGAGCGGGAGATTTCGCCGGCGCGGGCGGATATACGATCCTGCAAGATACTCAGACGTTCCCGTTTGACCGACATCGGGACATCGTCCGGAAGCGTGGCGGCCGGTGTTCCAGGTCGCGGGCTATAGATGAAGCTGAAAGACTGATCGAATCCCACCTCGGCAACGAGATCCATGGTGGAGTGAAAGTCCTCGTCCGTTTCTCCGGGAAACCCGATAATAAAGTCCGAGGAGAGGCTGATGTCCGGACGCACCTCGCGCAATCGACGTATCCTCGACCGATACTCGAGCGCTGTGTGCCCCCGTTTCATCGCCGCGAGAATCCGGTCCGAGCCACTCTGCACCGGCAGGTGCAGGTGGCCGGCCAGTTCCGGGACCTCGCCATGCGCCTGGATCAGGCTGTCGCTCATCTCCACGGGATGCGATGTGGTGTAGCGGATCCTGTCGATCCCGTCGATCGCCGCCACATAGCTGATCAGCAAACCCAGATCCGCGACGTCGCCATCCGACATCCGTCCGCGATAGGCGTTGACGTTCTGCCCCAGAAGATTGACCTCCCTGACGCCCTGCTCGGCAAATCCGACCACCTCTGCGATTACATCGTCGAAAGGCCGGCTGACCTCTTCCCCCCGTGTGTAGGGAACCACACAGAAGGTGCAGTACTTGCTGCAGCCCTCCATCACGGAGACGAACGCGGCAGGACCCTTCGCACGAGGCTCGGGCAGACAATCGAATTTCTCTATCCGCGGGAAACTGACATCGACGACCGGTCCGGGCCGGGCACGCGCATCCCGGATCATTTGCGGCAATCTGTGCAGTGTCTGCGGGCCGAATACCACGTCAACATAGGGCGCCCTGCGCCGGAGCGCCTCACCTTCCTGTGAAGCCACGCACCCGCCGACACCTATCACAAGATCAGGGTTCGTTTCCTTGAGGGTGCGCCAGCGCCCGAGCTGCGAGAATACCTTCTCCTGCGCCTTCTCCCGGATGGAGCAGGTGTTCAGCAACAGGACATCGGCCGCTTCCGGATCATCGGTCGATACCAGACCAGCGTCAATGAGCAGCGCGTCGGCCATCCGCGAGGAGTCGTACTCGTTCATCTGGCAGCCGTGAGTTTTTATGTAGACCTTACCGCTCATGTCCTGCATCCGGGGCTTCAATGGGCGAAGTCTACCGCAATACCGTGAACTGCAGTATGGGAGAACCGCGCAGGCAACACGCAGAGTCGAACAAAGGATGCGGGGCACCCGCGTAAATTTCTCGAGGGGAAAATCGATTACAGAACCGATACCGCCTGCTGGCGCGGCAACGGCCGCTATCAAGCCGGACAGGGGGCGGGCGGGTACTCCCGGGTCCATCGGACTGCTTGACGCCGTTGAAACAGGCGCAATGTTCCGGATTCCCCGGACACCGCTCCGACGCTACCCTGCGGGTCGCCGGTCGAGGTCATGCGGAATCTCCACGCCGGAATCCCGAGCGTGGCCGCACCGGACGTGGAGCCTGACAGTCCTGCGGACCGGGATTCAGAGCAGCGAAGCGGTACCGTAGTCGACGATATCGTCGAAATCGTCGACGTCCCAGGTCGCGGGTTCTTCGAGAATATCCATCTCGTTGTACTCGAACGGTGTCTCGTTCTCGAATTCGTCGTCAAAATCGCTGGGGTTCATACCAGATACCCTTGTTGGTTGAGTGAACGTCAATGCCGGCTCTGCCGACAGCCCGTTTTCCGTTTTGCCGCTAGGCCACGGCGCCTGATTCCTTCATCCATGTCGCGGCCTCGTCCCGGGTATAGAAATGACCCCGGAAAAAGAAACCCGAAATACAGTTCCCCGACAGCCCGCCGCGGCCGTCGGCAGCCCTTCGCAGGATGAGTTCCGGTGGCAGCCCCTCGACCAGATGAAATGGCGCGGGACGTCCATCGGCATACCGGGACAGGTGTACGACCCCCGTGTGCGTGTCCAGAAAGGCCGGTCGAAAACCGGCTCCGGAGTTACCTTCGCTCACGCCACCGGATCCACCATAAGAAAGGTTTTCGGCGCCGATCACCTCTCGGTTTCGTGTCGCGAAGGAACCATCAGGATCCGGTCGTCGCTTCATCGTCGTCTCGTCGGTTGCCGTTTTCGTTCTGCTTCGGCGCAGTGCCGGGCGATACAAATCTTGTCAATCCTGAAGTTGCAATCTCCGGGCCAAACCAGAGACTCTCCAGACGTTGCACACTATTCCTTTGATAATCAATACACTGGAGTGCCGATCGTTTTCCGGCGCACCGCAATGCGGGGTGCCGGAAATTGTATCGTTCGACAAATTTGTCACGTTTCGTCGAATTCAACCCTGTTCCTCGAAACCATCCCCGGAGACCGATTTCCTGCGTCTGGCGGGCAGCCTCGCGGCGCAATGTGATCATCGCGCGGCATTGACTTGTGGCGGTGGCATTGCCCGATGAATGGGTGTAATCAGGGGCTTGGTCGGTCGATACCGCCCACCAGCGGCAAGTGAGACACCGGCGTGCATCCTTGATGCTTTTTTTTAGGTTCGTCTGCGCGATGAACGGTATTGACTGGATGTAAGGCGATTGCCGGAAAATGACATACCAGATTGCGCCGGCTGTTCGTACGTCATCAAGGCGCGGCAACAGGTGCATCGTCGAACGATGGAACGGTTGTCGCAACACAGAGGACGGATGAAAAGACAAACAGGATGGTATGTTGTTTGACAGAAATCGCCTAAGGAGTCCCGGGTTCGGCCAACGCATTCACGGTATAATTCCGGCCTGAATGACCGTCGACTACAGTAGGAGTCGGGCTCGCAACACTGATGATCTCCATGAGCCGGGGCTCGGCAGCCCGGACGCGGACGACTCTCGACATTTCACCGCGTTCACCCGCTCATTGCCGCGTGGCCCGAATGGGTTCCGACGCGACAGGCGCTATCGAAGCCGCAGTCAGGTAACCCGCCGGATGCGCAGGGAGGACCCGGACGGATCAGCGCCGTGGCTGCCGTACGTTCTCCGCATCAGGGCAGGCGGAAAGCGATGCACCCAGGCCAATCGGTCAGTGTCGAGGAGGGTCCGGTACTGCCGGACCGGAAGGAACAACGTATACGAACGCCAGTTGACAAGAACCAGGGGTGGCAACATGACAACCGAAACTGTGACACTGATCGACAACGCGACCGGCAGGCGGGTCGATCTGCCCGTCCTCAAGGGCACCTGCGGACCCAACACCATCGACATCCGGCAACTCTACAAGGAGTTCGGCTATTTCACTTTCGATCCCGGTTACCTCTCCACGGCAAGCTGCGAGAGCAAGATCACCTTCATCGACGGGGACAAGGGCGAGCTACGCTATCGCGGATACCCTATCGAGCAGCTCGCGGAGATGAGCAGCTACCCGGAAACCTGCTATCTCCTGCTGTACGGTGAACTTCCCGACGCCCGGCAGCTGGATTGCTACAACGACCAGATACGGCATCACACGATGCTCGACGAGGCGATACGCCACTTTTACACGGGATTTCGCCACGACGCGCATCCGATGGCCATCATGGTGGCGGTTGTCGGCGCGCTGGCCGCGTTCTACCACGAGTCCCTGGACGTACACGATCCGAACGATCGTGAGATCTCAGCGCACCGGCTGATCGCCAAGATGCCCACCATTGCTGCCTGGAGCTATAAATACTCGATCGGGCAGCCATTCATCTACCCACGAAACGATCTGGACTACACACCGAATTTCCTGCAAATGATGTACGGATTGCCCGGGATGAACTTCGATCCGGACCCAACGTTCGTCAAGGCGATGGACCTCATCCTGATCCTCCACGCCGACCATGAACAGAACGCGTCCACGTCCACGGTAAGACTGACCGGAAGCTCGGAGGCAAGCCCGTACGCGGCCCTGTCGGCAGGCATCGGTTCTCTGTGGGGGCCTGCGCATGGCGGCGCGAACGAAGCCGTCATCCGTATGCTGCAGGAGATCGTGGCATCCGGACAGCCGCTCAGGCACTACATCGATCGCGCCAGGGACAGGGACGACCGTTTCCGCCTGATGGGCTTCGGTCACCGCGTCTACAAACATTACGATCCGCGCGCAAAAATCATACGCGCCATGTGCCACGAACTACTGCAGAGCCTCGGTTCGGACAACCCCAATCAACCCCTGTTCGACACGGCCATGGAGCTTGAACGGATCGCGCTGGAAGACGACTATTTTGTGGAACGCAAACTGTACCCGAATGTGGATTTCTACTCGGGAATCATCTTTCGGGCGATGGGAATTCCGCTAAACATGTTCACGGTGCTGTTCGCACTCGCCCGCACCGTCGGCTGGCTGTCGCACTGGATGGAAATGATCGCAGACCCCGATGCACGCATCGGCCGCCCGCGTCAGCTTTACACGGGCTTCGGGACACGCGACTACGTCTCCCTGGACTTGAGGCACGTCAAGGATTGATGAATTTGTGTATCGATCTGAGCAGAATCGGCTTGATCTGGCAACATGGAGAATATTAGAATGTTCTGAATTTTAGATGTCTCTGGAGAGCAACCTGTCATGTCGATCGAGAACATCATTCGTGCCGTTGCCGGCAGCGTCATTCTGTTGAGTCTGCTTCTGGCCTACACCCTCAGCCCGTACTGGTACCTGATGACGGCTTTCGTGGGTTTCAACCTGCTTCAGTCCTCCGTCACCGGGTTCTGTCCGCTGGAAGCCATCCTGAAAAGAACCGGTCTGCGTCAGACCACCGCCTGAGCCGGACAGGGGCGTCCGCGTGATCATCGATTCATCATGCGTACGCCCCCGGAGATTCTTCTCCTTATGCGCCGCGGCTTCCCCGCCTCTCAGTCGATCCGCTCCAGAACCAGATCGAGTTCGATCCGGTCCGTCGGCTCGTCGCCAACCCACTGCGTGACCAGTCGTTGATGACCGGGCGCGGTCACGATGAAATGGATGTGGGGTAGCGGGGCGCCCGGCCAGTCCGTCTCGAACCGGAATCTTCCATCGGCTCCGGTCGCAAGACGGCCACGCATCCGTTCGGTATATCGGCCCGCCCCGTCGGTCTGCCAGTGCTCGACATCGGCATTCGCCAGCGCAGAGCAATCCTGCGCTGAGCGGACCAATCCGGAAACGACCACCCCCTCCCCGATATCCACGCGTCGCGGGGCACCTGATTCGTAGTGCCCGCCCAAATGCATCTGGCTCGTCGGTTGGCATTGATCCGCCCCGGGCGAAACTCCGGGAAAGGCAAGTAAAATCAACGGAAACAGACGTGGTGACACGCAAGCACACCCCGCGGCAATCTGAACGAATCATGTGCCCGGCGCCGCGATTTACGACGGTAGCACGACCTTGGGAATCGAATCCGGGTCAAGTGTATACTGATCGTGACGACCAGATCGAGGCGGAGCGCGCTTATGAAAACGGGATTTACCTGGCTCGTGGCCAGTCTGAGCGCAGTTCTGTACCCCTGCGCGGCGACGGCACTCGACAGCATGGATTGCGGTACGCAGTTGGTCAGTGTCGGCGACAGTCAGCAGAAGGTGCTGGACACATGCGGGCAACCGGACGCCACTCGCGGCCTGGTACAGACCAATCATCCTGCACCCAGCACGCCCGTTGGATTCGAAGGCGTTTCCTGGAACCCCAATATCGTCTGGATCTATCTGGGCGGACCGGGCCAGATGAACAAGTCACTGACCTTCGAGGGCGGTTCACTCAGGCTCATCAGGACCGTTCAATAGACCGGCTGCCGGCAACAGGGCCATGGCGTAGGCTACGGCGTAGTCGGTTTCGTCCGCGAGACTCAGGGCGAACGCTACCTCAGGCAGACCCAAACGCTGTTTTGCGGCGCCCCCGAGTACCGCACCCGGGCGACCCCAGTCGTTGCGAGTGATCTCGATGTCACGAAGCCCCACGCCGTGGGCGAACCCGGTCCCAAGCGCCTTGGCCACGGCCTCCTTTGCCGCGAACCGCCGGGACAGAAAGGCAACGACATCCTTCGCGGTCCTGAACGCTTCCATTTCCCCATCGGCGAGCACTTTGGCAGGGAATCTCGAAGGATATTTCGCATAAACCGCGCGGATCCGGTCCACGCGCACGATGTCCACACCAATTCCGTATAGATTCATCTTTTCCGAGACGCGTCCATGGCGGCCCTCATCTCACGAACCGCCTCGCCGAGACCCGTGATCAGTGCACGCGCGACGATGGCATGCCCGATGTTCAATTCCTCGATCTGAGGGATCGCCGCGACGGGCCCCACGTTTCCTGCATGCAAACCGTGCCCCGCATTCACCTTCAAACCGATATCCGCGGCGTGGCGGGCTGCCGTGCGGATCCGCTCCAGCTCGGCGTGCACTTCCCCTTCGCCCAGATTGCAATACGTCCCGGTGTGAAGTTCGACCAGCGGGGCCCCGAGCTCGCGCACCGCGTCAATGACCTTCGGGTCGGGTTCGATGAACAGTGACACCTGTATGCCGACTTCGGTCAGACGCTGAATCGCCTCGCGCAGACGCCTGCCGTGTGCAATGACATCCAGTCCACCCTCGGTGGTCAGTTCCTCGCGTCGCTCCGGCACCAGACAGCAGAAATCGGGACCGACATCCACCGCCATCTCAACCATCCCGGGGGTCGGCGCCATCTCCATGTTCAGGGTAGACCGTGCAACACGACGGGCGAGGAACATGTCCTGCGGCTGCACGTGTCGTCTGTCTTCCCTGAGATGCAGGGTAATGCCGTCCCCGCCATTCTGCTCGGACACCGTGATCGCTTCGGCAAGGTCCGGATACGGTGTGTGCCTGGCCTCGCGGACGGCGACCAGATGATCGAGATTCACCCCGAGTCGAAGCGCTTGCATTTCAGTCACGATCCCCCTGGCTTTCGACAAACCTCAATAGCTTGCGGGTCTGCAATTCACGCCCCTGTAGCTGATGTTCCAGAGCCATACCCAGTAGATGCTTGACCTGCCGCGCCAGTTCACGGTCCCCGAGGCGCTGGTCACGGAGCGCCCGGACCGCGTCGCCGGAGACGGTGTCCCGCGCCGCCCCATCCCCGTCGCAATACACCAGACCGCTTTCGCCCACGAATCGATAGCGCCCGTTCGACGAAAGTGGCTTACCCACCGAATCGTGCTCCAGCTGGAGACCATACCCCAGCGCCCGCAGAAGTTCGAACTCGAAAACCCGCAACGCGGGCTCCACATCCCTGGCTGCCGTCAACGTCGCCAGCGTCTGTGCATAGCATCGGAACAGCCCGGGCGCGGGCACGCCCCTGGGCATGAGTTTCAACAACAACTCGTTCAGATACAGCCCGCAAATCGAATTTCGCGTTACCACAAGACGATGCGAACGGGAGACCTCCGAGCGCGTCATGGTGAACAGATCGCCCCGACCCTGCCATGAACCCTCCAGAAGCTGAAACGGATGCAGGTCCGCGACCCGGCGACGCCGGACACCCCGGCAAACCAGCCCGATCCTGCCGTGGTTGAGAGAAAAACCTTCCACCAGCAGGCTGGTTTCGCGATATGGCCTGCGGTGGAGAACGAACACCGGCTCACTCTCTACGCGAACCATGGCCAGCCAGCCGGCGCCATGACACTTCGCCCGGGGACATGAGGGAACGAACGCCGGTGCACAATGACAATTTCGTATCCGCTTTCAACGGAACCGGCACTCATATGAGCTTACTGTCGAAACTCGCGAGGATCGCCTCGTTGTCCTGCCAGTCCGCCCTGTCTTTCACCCACAGCTTCAGGAACACCTTGTGACCGAGCGATTGTTCCAGTGATCTCCTGGCCTGAGCTCCGATACGCGTGAGTGTCTGGCCCTGTCGACCAATGACGATCGAACGCTGACTGGGCCTGTCGACCCAGATCACCGCTGCAATCTCCGAAAGGCCTTCCCGTTCGCGGTACGCCTCGATCTCCACATACAGGGAGTGGGGCACCTCCTGGTGCAGATTCCTGATCAACTGCTCGCGTATGAGTTCGGCGGCGATGAACCGCTCACTGCGGCTCGAGACCTGGTCCTCCGGGAACAGGAATGATGCGAAGGGCATGCGTCGACGGACCTCGCGTTCCAGGACGTCGAGGTTCTCGCCCCTGCGGGCGGAAACCGGGATTATCTCCTCGAAGTCGTACTTTCCCCGGAGTCGCTCCATGACCGGCAACAACCGTTCCCTGCGATACCCGTCGATCTTATTGATACAGAGCACGCAGGGTCGTCCAGCCTCACGAACCATCCTAAGCACGAATTCGTCCTCTTCGCCCCATTGATCCCGGTCAACGAGCAAAAGGACGAGATCGACCTGTTGCAACGCAATACAGGCAGCGTCATTGAGCATGCGATTCAGCAGCCGCTTGCCGTGCAGATGCAAACCCGGGGTATCGACGAACACGATCTGGGCGGCGTCCCGTGTGAGAATCCCGGAGATGTTGTGCCGTGTGGTTTGTGGTTTCGGTGCGACTGAGGCGAGCCTGACCCCGACCAATGCATTGAGCAGCGTGGACTTGCCGGTATTCGGCCGACCCACGATGGCGACGTATCCACAACGTGTAGCGCCAGGCCCGTCGGGACTGCTCAAGTCCATACCATCCCTGGATTTATTCACGGCGACCGATCAGGCTCAGCACCTCCCCGGCACACGCTTGTTCTGACTTCCTCTTGCTGTCACCCCAGGCGCTGGCCTCGAGCGCCAGCGCGGAAACACGGCATCGGGTCTGAAACCGCTGCCGGTGAGACTCACCGGTCACGTCCGCGAGTTCGTACTCCGGCAGTCCGAGGTTACGGGACTGTAGCCATTCCTGGAGTCGCGTCTTGGGGTCCTTGAGTGTCTGTGGCGATGGAAGGGAATCGATCTTGTCCCGCCAGAGCTCCATGACAAGCGCCCGCGCATGGTCGAATCCCCGGGTGATATAGGCGGCCCCGATCAATGCTTCCATGGCATTTGCCAGAATGGTATCTCTTCGTGAACCACCACTTTTCAACTCCCCCGCACCGAGTATCACCTTCTCCCCAAGTCCGATACTCGCAGCCACCTCGGCCAGGGTCTCTTTTCTCACCAGGTAGGAGCGCAGGCGACTGAGATCGCCTTCCCGAAAGCGATCGAACCGACGGTAGAGGTAGTCGGAAACGACCAGTCCGAGAACCGCATCGCCCAGATACTCCAGCCGTTCGTTGTTGCGGCTACCGGCACTGCGGTGCGTCAATGCTTCCGTCAGGAGGTCCGCGTCAGTCACGCCCTCCCAAAGAAGGCCATCGACGACACTGCCCTCACGGGTCACGTCTTGAACGTCTCCGAAAAACTGAACACGATGACCGCGTCAATATTCGCAAACAGATGCTTGCGGACCTCGTAGTCGATACCGATCGTCGAATTTCCCGTTTCGCGTTTGAACGAGAGGTTGTCGTAGGTCACATCGCTGATGCTGTTCACGTCCAGTCGTTTGCTGATGGACTTCCAGATGATCTTCTTGTTGTACCCCTTACCCTTCGCCTCCTGCGCCACTTCTGTCAGGATTTTCTCTACCGCGTAGCCATTCAGGTACACGGGAAACAATTTGAATCCGACCACCATGCCGAACCCGAGGATTCCGATCAGGACCAACCACAGCAGGAACGAGGCGCCGTTCTGGCGTTGCATTGATTTCATTGTTTGATCCCCGGATCAGTCGATTCCGTTACCGATGCGGCCGACATCGAAAACATGGCCGTTGATATCCCAGTTGAGCCATATTATAAACGCTTTGCCCACCAGATTTTCCTCCGGCACGAATCCCCAGAAGCGGCTGTCGTTGCTGTTGTCGCGGTTGTCGCCCATCGCGAAAAAGTGCCCATCAGGGACAACCCACTCCCCGCGCATGTTGAACCGGCCCGGCTGCACCAGGATTTCATGGTTCACGTCCTCGAGAAGTTCGTCACGCACTTCGGCGCCGGTCATGATCTTCCCGGTCCCGACCCCGGTATAGGATCCCTCGCTGGATTGCTTCATCGGCTCTCCATTGATGTACAGGATTTTGTTCTCGTAGGTGATTCGGTCCCCCGGCAACCCGACAATCCGCTTGATATAGTCATCGGACGGATTCTTCGGAAACCGGAACACCGCCACATCTCCTCGCCCGGGTTCTCCGGTCTCGATAATCTTCGTGTTCACGACCGGGAGCCGAACCCCATAAGCAAACTTGTTGACCAGGATAAAGTCCCCGACCAGCAGGGTCGGCATC
The DNA here is from genome assembly GCA_034722015.1 of Pseudomonadota bacterium. Lineage (GTDB taxonomy): Bacteria > Pseudomonadota > Gammaproteobacteria > JAJDOJ01 > JAJDOJ01 > JAJDOJ01. The sequence goes on along the minus strand of JAYENI010000038.1, from coordinate 15,413 downwards.
ATGGACCCTGAAGGTATGCGAAACGGTTCCGCAATGAACGATCGCAGCACCAGCACGATCACGAGCACGGGGAAAAACGACCGTGAATACTCCACGTACCAGGGCATACGCGCTTCGGTTCCGTCCATGGTCCCCTGGACATCCGCCACACCGCCATCTCCTGAAGCCGCCTCTACATTTTCCTGCCGGTGCCGTAACGCATAGACGAGCCAGATCGCCCCGGTAACCACGACACCGATGACCAGAGTCAGTTCAAGATCCATATTCATATCATTCCAATGGTAAATTCAGAGTTAGAGCGCGCAACGCCCGCGTTTCTGCGGATAGATCCCTGCGCTGTCTATTTGTCCACCTTGAGGACCGCGAGAAACGCCTCCTGGGGGATCTCGACCCTGCCGATCTGCTTCATTCGCTTCTTGCCCGCCTTCTGCTTCTCGAGCAGTTTCCTCTTGCGGGTGACATCGCCCCCGTAGCACTTCGCGGTGACGTTTTTGCGCATTGCCTTGACGGTGGTGCGGGCAATGATCTGTGAACCGATCGCCGCCTGGATCGCAACGTCGAACATCTGCCGGGGAATGATCTCCTTCATCCGCACGGCGAGGTCCCGCCCCCTGGATTGCGCGTTGTCGCGATGCACGATGACCGAAAGCGCGTCGACCCGCTCCCCGTTGATCAGGACGTCGAGTTTGACCAACGGTGCAGATTCGAAATGTGAATGTTCGTAGTCGAACGAAGCGAAGCCGCGACTGACTGACTTCAGGCGGTCGTAGAAATCAAGGACCGTTTCACTCAGGGGCAGGTCGTAACTCAGGGAAACCTGCTTTCCGTGGTACTGCAACCGTTTCTGCACACCACGCTTTTCCACGCAGAGGCTGATGATCGCGCCGACGTAGTCATGCGGAACCAGAATTGAGGCATGGATGAATGGCTCGCGGATCTCATCGACGATATTGACCGGTGGCAGATCCGCGGGATTGTGGATCTCGATCACCTCGCCCTTTGATGTCAGCACCTCGTAGACCACTGTCGGCGCGGTGGTGATGAGGTCCAGGTCGTACTCCCGCTCCAGTCTTTCCTGCACGATCTCCATATGGAGCATGCCCAGAAAGCCGCAGCGGAATCCGAAACCCAGGGCCTGCGACGATTCGGGCTCGAACGCCAGTGCCGAGTCGTTGAGCCTGAGTTTCTCCAGCGCCTCGCGAAACGCGGTGAAGTCGTCCGCGCTGATGGGGAACATGCCCGCAAACACCTTCGGCTGCACCTCCTCGAAGCCCGCCAGCCCCTCTGCCGCCGGTCGGTCGGCGGTCGTGAACGTATCGCCCACGCGCGCGCCGTCGATCTCCTTGATGCCGGCAATCACGTAACCCACCTCGCCGGCGGATAGCGCATCCCGATCATCGCGCTTTGGCGTAAAGACACCGACCCGTTCCACCTGATAGGCACGTCCGGTCGACATCGCCACGACCTTCCTGCCTTTTGAAAGCGCCCCGTCCACGACACGGACGAGCGCGATCACACCAACGTAGCTGTCGAACCAGGAATCGATCACCAGGGCCTTGAACGGGCCGTTCGGATCGCCATGGGGGGGCGGGATGTCCGAGACGATCTGCTCCAGCAAATCCGTGACGCCCTCTCCGGTCTTCGCGCTGACCAGCACGGCGTCGTGCGCCTCGAGACCGATAACCTCCTCGATCTCCTTCGCCACGCGTGCTGCATCGGCGGATGGCAGGTCGATCTTGTTCAGCACGGGCAGCACGGTGAGGCCCTGTTCGATCGCGGTATAGCAGTTAGCGACGCTCTGCGCCTCGACCCCCTGAGAGGCGTCGACGATCAGCAGCGCGCCCTCGCAGGCCGCCAGTGACCGGGAGACCTCGTAGGAAAAATCCACGTGGCCCGGGGTGTCGATCAGGTTCAACTGGTAGGTCTTTCCGTCCCGAGCGAGGTAGTCGAGCGAGACACTCTGTGCCTTGATCGTAATACCACGCTCGCGTTCCAGGTCCATGGAATCGAGAACCTGCTCCGCCATCTCCCTCTCGGTCAAACCACCGCAATGCTGGATAAAGCGGTCCGCGAGCGTCGACTTTCCGTGATCGATGTGAGCGATGATGGAAAAGTTTCGGATATTCTCCATGGGAAGGGCCCGGCCGGCGGGGAAACAAGCGTCGACCCGCACCGGGTCTCTGTAGCCGGCAAAGGCCGAGATTATACGTGATCGGCGCGATCGGGGTGATCGTCTTATTCAGGAATCCTGACCGCAACGAAGGAAGATCCTTCCCCGCGCTTCACAAACATGCGGGCAAACTTGCCTTTGGGCAGCGCGGCAACCTTTTCCTTCAACCGGCTGGCACCGTCCACGGATTCGCCGTTGATGCTGAGAATGACGTCCCCGGCGCGAATTCCGGCATCCAGTGCAGCACCCTCAGACACGTCCTTGACCAGCACGCCACCCGATTCCAGACCCAACTGGTCCCGCTGAGCGGCGCTCAGGGTGTCGATTTCCATACCCAGCACATCGGTGCCACGGACGGGCTCGGGCGATGTACCGGACAGAACCTGGGCATCCTCCTCCGGCAACTCGCCGACTTTCAGCTTCAACCCAACGGAGCGTCCATTGCGCTGTATCCTCAGCGCAACCTGCTTGCCCACGGCCGTACGTCCAACCATCGGCGGCAGGGAAGCCGAATCCGAGACCTGTTTTCCGTCGAAGCTCAGGATGACATCGCCCACCCGTATTCCGGCCTTGTCCGCCGGGCCATCCGGGACAACGTGTGCGACCAGCGCGCCGTAGGGCTTGCTCATCCCGAACGACTCCGCCAGTTCTCTGGTGACCTCCTGTATATAGACACCCAGCCACCCGCGAGAGACATAACCCTTATCCCTGATCTGTTGTACGACGTTCATCGCCACGTCGATGGGAATCGCGAAAGACAGGCCCATGAACCCGCCCGTTCGGCTGTAGATCTGGGAATTGATACCGATAACCTCACCGTCGAGGTTGAAAAGCGGGCCTCCGGAATTGCCGGGGTTGATCGCCACATCGGTCTGAATGAAAGGGACGTAGTTCTCGCCTTCGAGGCTGCGTCCCTTGGCGCTCACGATTCCGGCCGTAACCGAGTGTTCGAACCCGAAGGGGGAACCGATTGCGAGTACCCACTCGCCGGCCTTCAGCTTGTCTGTGCTTCCTATCCTGAGCACCGGAAGGTCCTTTGCGGGAATCCTCAACAGGGCAATGTCACTCCGCGGATCCGACCCCACGACCTCGGCCCTCAATTCCCGTCGATCACTCAGCTTGACGATAATCTCGTCGGCATCCTTGATGACATGGAAATTGGTGACGACGTATCCGTCGTCAGAGACCACGAAGCCCGAACCCAGGGAACGGGTGCTGTAAATATCCGCATCATCGTCGCCTTCCGGGTCGCCGAAGAAGCGCCGGAACAGGTCGGACAGGGGATGGTCCTCCGGCAGGTCCGGTACGTCGAACGCCTCGGCAACCGTGCGTTGTTTCGTGGTACTGATATTGACCACGGCTGGGGCATTCTCGGCTGCGAGCCGCGTGAAATCCGGCAATTCCGCCGAGACGGGCCCCGCTGCGACAATCGTGAACAGAACAACAATCCGCCAGAAGGCGCGCAACCTGTATAAGGCGATTTCTGTCAAATGACATACCATCCTGCTTGTCATTTCATCCGTCCTCTGTGTCGCGACAACCGTTCCATAGTTCGACGATGCGCCTGTTGTCGCGCCTTGATGACGAATGAAAAGCCGGCGCAATCTGGCAGGTCATTTTCCGGCAATCGCCTAACATTTCCGCAAACATTGACTAAAACCACAATCAAATCGAGAGACGAACGCGCCCCTCCACGGCCGGCACCTTCTTTCGGGAAGGTGCATCGCCCGGACTGGCGCAAGCATCGGCACAGGAGTTCAGTCTACACGAATCCAGGCCGGGGATATGTGTAGGGCCGCGAGTCCGGCAGAATGAATCCGCCTCCCGGGCGCTTACGGGATCGAAGCCGAGGGTCGCGCCGGACCCGGGGAATCCCGAAAAATCAGTGGGTGCCAGGGCGTGGGCCGAGGCCCTCCGACGGAATCAACCCGACGACAACCGGTTGGTGATCCGGATCCTGCGAAGCCCTTGATGAAAGGTATCGCACCCAGGCGAATCCCGCGGCAAGACCTGCCATCCCCATCAGGATGCTGCCGCCTTCGCCCTGCGTCATCCCTTTCCCGACCATGGCGAACACGATCATCAGGACAACAGGCAAGCCGTAGACGGCAAGCGAGCCCCGGACAATCTGACCGTCCCTTACGGCGACGTTCACGCGGTCACCCGGTACGGCCCCGGCCTGGTTGATCGCCCGAACCCGCGTGGTCCGTCTGCCCAGCACGCTTGCCAGAACCGACGTTCCGCAACCACTGCGCGCCGCACAACCCCCGCAGGTGGAAACGCGCTCCGTTTCCACCCATGCCCAGGGGCCATCCACCCTGACGACCCTGCCGGATTCTTCATTCATCCGCAGCGCCGCGGTAGCGAACCGACTGACCGATCAGGCTGACAGTTTCGTTCGGGACTTCACCTACGACAGTGATCTGCCTGCCATCGAGCACGCGCGCAAATGCATGCATGGCACCGCTCTCCGTCATACCTTCGAACACGGCCTCGCCTGCTCCCGGATCGGCAATGAATACCGACACCGTTGCCATGCCGTCTGACAGGACCATATGCTGCACCGGTTCGGAATCCGCGGTCAGGGGATAGCGAACGTTTTCCGTTATCTGAAAACCCGGCGGCATCTTGTCAATTGACCAGGCCGCATCCGGCGCTCCCGTTTCGAACTCGTCCATGACCCGGTCCTGGGATTCCGTGGAGATGGCCGTTGCGCCATCGCCATCAGCCTGAAATCGGGACACGGGTATTGGCTTCTCATGGACGACCAGAGAGGTCACCATGCTCTGTTCGACGACGCCTCCACGGCGGTCTACCATGACGGATTTCAGGGGAATGCCGGTTCGCTCGTCCGAACAGATCTCGTAACCGAAACGGAAGTCGTCGCGTGGCAGTATCCTGACCAGCCTGCAACTTCGATCAGCGACCCGGTCAACCTCAGCGACGCTAAACGCGTAGTACGCATCCAGTTCGTCGAGATCCGAGGAGATCGTGGATGGCAGCCCGCGGCCCTTGCGGCCGGGATCCACGACGATGAAGCGGGTGCCGGACAGGGCGCAACTGACAAGATCTCCCCTGCGATTGATCTCGCGGGTCTCGCCATTCAGTGAAATGACTCTCTCCCTGGTGACGCCTGCTTCGTGACTGTGCAACACTTCGAAGCTATCCACGTCGTCACCGTGGGTGACGACCACGGTACCTTCGTAATTGAGGGTCTCGATCGCACGCCCGGCCCTTTCCAGCCAGTGTTTTACGTCTTGATCGCAAAGACCAACGGTCGGAAGGACCAGCAGACCAGCAAGTACCAGGTAACGCATGGCGACTACGACGTCAGTCCCCGTCCATGTCGTAACCCACGATGCGGGCGTACGGTGTCATACCCCTCGACGGGGCATAACCAGCGTGCCGCGCGAGATAACGGTCCAGATTGACTTGCGCCTCGGGGGCCAGAACGCTCGTTCCCGGGCTGGCGCCGGTGACCGGTCCTATTCCCGTCGAACGGGAAGCTATCGGACCCGTGACGGAGACTTCGTCAGGTGTGTTGAGTGCACGCACGCCCAGTACCGTCGCGACCGCTACCGAGACGGCCATCGCCAGACTGGCGACCGGCTTCAGGAATCCCGATCCGCGTCTGCCCCCCCGGTGCTCAGCCGGATCCATGGGTGAGCGTTCGATTTCGCGCATCACCCGTTCGGAAAACCCGGGATCGATTCGATCCGGCGTCTCCCCGCGCAATGCATCACCAATGATGTAATAACGGGCCCACCGGGCCCGCTGATCCTCACTGTTCAGCAATTCCTTTACTGAAAGTTTCCCTTCGAAAGTCGACGATTCATTGTCCGTGAATGCGGAAAGAATCTCGCAGGACTTGTCGTTCGCAGTTTTGCTCATGACAGGGCTTTTCCATAACAACGCAAGAAATTCGAAATGAAAGGTGCGGATCGACGCGGTGAGACGTTCCGGCCCATTTGCTCGCTGGCGGCTGAGGCGTACAAGCGCCCTGACGACCCGAATCTCGCGATGGGCAGGTTGCCCCGACGTCGGGATTTCATCAGGTCACAATTTCCTGCCGTGCCGCCCACGATCGCAGAGTACCTAGTGAACAAGGGGTTTGATAACTCGATCAATGGCTTCCCGCGCGCGGAAGATACGAGAACGAACTGTCCCGATGGGACAATCCATCGCCTCGGCGATTTGCTCGTAACTCATGCCCTCGAGTTCCCGCAAGGTGATTGCGGTCTTGAGATCATCCGGGAGTTCCCGGATGGCGCGGTATACTGTACGTTCAATCTCCTCGGTTAGCAAATGACGCTCCGGCGTATCGTTTTCCTTAAGCGCTGACGAGCCCTCGTAATATTCCGCTTCCTGCGGGTCGACTTCCAGATCCGGTGAACGTCGGCTCTGCTGCACCAGATAGTTCTTCGCCGTATTGATCGAAATGCGATAGAGCCAGGTGTAGAAGGCGCTGTCGCCCCGAAAGGACCGCAGACCACGATATGCCTTCAGGAACGCCTCCTGCGAGACATCCTGCGCCGCCTCCGGATCATGCACGTAGCGAGACACCAGCTTGATGATTTTGTGCTGGTACTTTAGAACCAGCACGTCATATGCCGTCGTGTCACCGCGTTGCACCCGTTCGACCAGCATCTGGTCATTGCTCTTATCGCCCATGCCCCCTCACAAGCGGGCGCATCCCTGCGCCTACACTTAATTGACAGATCACCCCGGTTTGAGTTCTCACCTTGATCGCAATAATTTCTCTGCGGCCTGCGCGGCGTTCCTGTTCACCCCACCCGACAACGCTTCCGGACCTGGTCAGCTATATTGGCCGCCAATGGACCTTGCCCCAAAACCCGACATTGTACAGACATGCACGACACGAGGCGCTCTCCCTGCGGGATCATCCGGGGGCGGACGTCGTTGGGGGTCGCAAGGCATTCCGGGAGCCCGTCGGGTTCAGGCGCACGGGATCGCATGCGCGCATGGTGGGAGAGCGAGATTTTCCCGGGCGAATAGTGAAGGTCAGGCGAATGTGCCAGAATAGTCAGCGCTTTCACTCCCGATCCGCACAGTGACCAAACAACCCTGTGATGTCCTCGTAATCGGCAGCGGCGCCGCCGGCCTGTCGATTGCCCTGCATCTTGCCCGGAATGCCCGGGTGGCGGTCATCGCCAAGGACGCAGTCACTGAAGGCAGCACCTACTATGCGCAGGGCGGGATCTCTGCGGTGATCGACCCGGAAGATACCGTCGAGGCGCACGTGGAGGACACCATGGGCGCCGGCGCCGGGCTATGCCATGAAGATACTGTGCGCCTGACCGTTGCCCACGGCAGCGAGAGTATCCGCTGGCTCGTCGATCTCGGTGTGAATTTCACCGAAGATCAGGGGCACCTTCATTTGACGCGCGAGGGCGGCCATCGTCACCGCCGCGTGGTACACGCTGCCGACGCGACCGGCAGAAGAATTGAGAACACACTGGTCTCACAGGCCCGAAACCACCCCAATATCGATCTGTACGAAGACCACATCGCGATCGATCTGGTCACCACGCGCAAGCTGAAGCATCGTGAGAACCGCTGTATCGGGGCGTACGTCCTGGATCGCGGGAAAGGCATCGTACAGGCCGTTGCCGCCCGGTTCGTCGTGCTGGCAACCGGCGGCGCCAGCAAGGTTTATCTCTATACCAGCAACCCCGACACGTCATCCGGTGACGGGATCGCCATGGCCTGGCGGGCCGGATGCAGGGTGGCGAATATGGAATTCAATCAGTTCCACCCCACCTGCATGTATCACCCGAGTGCGAAATCGTTCCTGATCACGGAGGCGGTGCGAGGAGAGGGTGGCCGGCTTTTGCTTCCCGATGGTGTTCCGTTTATGGACCGGTTCGACGCCAGGGGAGAACTGGCGCCCAGGGACATCGTGGCGCGCGCGATCGACCACGAGATGAAGCGTCTGGGCGCGGACTGTGTGTACCTGGACATCAGCCGCCGGAGCGCGGGGTTCATTACCGGCCACTTCCCGAATGTCTACCGTCGCTGCCTGGAGTTCGGATTCGACCTCACCCAGGAACCCATTCCGGTCGTACCCGCGGCGCACTATACCTGCGGGGGTGTCATGACCGGACTCGACGGGCGAACCGACGTGGACAACTTGTACGCAGTGGGGGAAGTGGCGCACACGGGGCTGCACGGCGCTAACCGGATGGCGAGCAATTCGCTGCTGGAGTGCGTGGTATTCGGCAAGATTGCCGCAGAACAGATCTCCAACCGCCTCGACGAGCCGGAGCCCGGGTTCGACATACCACCCTGGGACGAATCCAGGGTCACCGACTCCGACGAGCTGGTCGTCATCTCGCACAACTGGGACGAACTGCGGCGGTTCATGTGGGACTACGTCGGCATCGTGCGGACCACCAAGCGACTGCAACGCGCCAAGCGTCGCGTCGATCTGCTCTTCGGCGAGATCGACGAGTATTACAGCAACTTCCGGGTGACCGGGGATCTCATCGAGCTACGCAATCTCGCGCTGGTCGCCGACCTCATCATCCGCTCGGCGTTGGGCCGTCAGGAAAGCAGAGGACTGCACTACACACTGGACTTTCCGGAAAGCGACCGCCGACTGGACCACGTCGACACCGTATTGACCCCGGACTAGCAGGAAAGAGCCTGGCAAGCCCGCATTCCGGCGTCTTGCTACTGCGCGATGTTGAGGAACCGTTTTCGGTAGTACTTCAACTCGGCGATCGAGTCCCGGATGTCCTGCAGCGCCAGGTGCTGGGAATCCTTGTTGAAACCCCGGGCCACGTCCGGGGCCCAGCGCCTCGCAAGTTCCTTCACCGTGCTGACATCCAGGTTCCGGTAGTGGAAATACGCCTCCAGAGAAGGCATTTCGCGCGCAAGAAACCTGCGATCCTGGCAAATGCTGTTGCCGCACATGGGCGAGGTTCCTTCCGGAACAAAACGGCTGAGAAACTCCAGCGTGGAGGCCTCTGCATCGGCATGAGTGTGGGGGCTGGAACGGACGCGGTCGAGCAGGCCCGATTTGGTGTGCTGGCGCGTATTCCACTCATCCATCCCCGCGATGACGTCAGCATTCTGATGGACGGCGATGACCGGCCCGGCGGCGACCTCGTTCAGACGCTTGTCCGTAACGATGGTGGCAATCTCGATTATCGAATCCCTGACGGTGTCCAGCCCCGTCATTTCAAGGTCGATCCAGATCAGGTTTTCGGAATCCAAAATTCCTCCCGGGAAAAGGCGGGGGTAGAATCACCCCGAGTTTCGCAATGCGTCGGCACGGGCCGCACGGCGCGGCACCTCATCGAGGCCAGGACAGCAAATCACCCCTCAATCGTGGGCACAGCGTACAATATTATGCCGTTCGGCTCATCCATGAGTGAGTAAACCCAACTGCGGAGTTAATATTGATGAAGACGCACCTCGCAATCGCGGGTTTGGCCATGACCGCTTTCACGCTGTCCACCGCATGGGCCGGTGACCCCGCGAAAGGAAAGCAACTGCACGATGCGCATTGTACCGCCTGCCATGTCGGCATGACGGGTGGCGACGGCTCGATCCTGTACACGCGCAAGGACAGGCGAATGACGAACATACAGGAACTACAGAAACAGGTGAGACGCTGCGAGACTGCGCAGGGCCTGAAGTTGTTCGACAACGACATCGACGATCTCGTCACCTACCTCAACAGCGCCTACTACAAGTTTCCCTCGCCCTGACCACCCCGCGCGACGTGCCCCGGCCGCCGCCTCCCGCCCCGGCAAAACGGGAAGACACGGATCTCGAAGGCTTCGTCGTCACCCGATTCGGTGCGGAGCTGATCGTGATGACCGAAACCGGCGACTCGCATCGGTGCAGCTCACGGCGTCGACTTGATTATGTGGTTTGCGGCGACCGGGTGGTCTGGCGCCGCACGGCGGGCGGCGACTGCGTCGTCAACGCGGTACGGGACAGAACGAACGAACTGGCCCGCACGGACAAACGCGGTCGCCGACGCGTCGTAGCGGCCAACGTGGACCAGTTGCTGGTCGTCACCGCCCACACACCCGTACCGGACTGGAAACTCGTGGACCGCTACATCGCGAGCGCGGAAAACCTGGGGGCCGACTGTGCGGTGATCTACAACAAAACCGATCTCGGATCCGGCGATGCCGATACGGACCGGAAACTCGCCCTGTACGCCGACCTGGGGTATCCGGTAGTCCGGTGCAGTGCCCGAAACGAGCTTCACACCAGTACCCTGGAAAACCTCTTGTCCGGCAAGACGAGCATCTTCGTCGGGCAATCCGGTGTTGGTAAATCCTCGCTGATCAAGGCGCTGCATCCGCATCTGGACATACGCACCGGGGCGTTGGGAAAGTCAGGCCGTCACGGTCGCCACACAACCAGCCGTTCGGTGATGTATCACACGCCCGAGGGCGGGCGCCTGATCGATTCGCCGGGTGTGCGAAGTTTCGATCCCCCACTCCGGACGCTGGACCAGATCGAGACAGGATTTAGGGAAATCTCGCCCTGCGCCGGCCACTGCCGGTTTCACAACTGCACCCACACCGTGGAACCGGGTTGCGCCGTGTTGCGCGCCGCCGAAGAGGGACGGATCCAGGCGGATCGTCTGGCGAGTTATCATGAATGCCTGGCCGCGATGCGGGAGAGCGGTTAGCAGACAGATGAAAAAGTCTCAGGCAAGTGCGAGACAAGGAGACAATCGGCGTAACTTGCCACCCGGAGGATTCTCAACAGCGTGCCAGGCTAGCCGGCGGCCGGCCGCCGACCGCGGGAATGTCAATAGTCCCTTCTGTCATCGAGCGCCTGTGCCAGCGTCGAACCGTCCAGGTACTCCAGTTCTCCACCGATCGGTACGCCCTGCGCCAACCGCGTACTGCGGATGCCCCGCTTCTGCGCCATCTCGCCCAGGACGTGGGCGGTGACTTCCCCTTCTACCGTCGGGTTGGTCGCAAGGATCACTTCCTCGATTTCACCCTCGTCAAGACGCGCTTCCAGTACATCCAGCCCGATCTCGTCCGGCCCGATCCCGTCGAGTGGGGACAGGCGCCCCATGAGGACGAAAAACTGCCCGCGAAACCCTGTGCTGGCGTCGAGCGCCATGACATCCGCCGGACTCTCCACCACGCATAACTGGTCCTGACGGCGGCCGGGACTGGCACACATTGCACAGGTGGTGTGTTCGGACAGCGTCCGGCAACGCCCGCAGTGGCCGACCCTCTCGACCGCGTCAGCGAGTCGTCCGGCGAGCAATCTGGCGCCCTCCCGGTCCCGCTCCAGCAGATGGAAGGTCATGCGCTGCGCCGTCTTGTCCCCGACGCCCGGGAGACATTTCAACGCCTCGATCAGTTCCTGTATCAGTGACGACCCGCTCATGGATTACCGTCCCGCCCGACGGCGCCCGGCACGCCGGGAGGCGGTCGGGAGATGCAGTACCGCCTCAGAACAGCTTCATGCCGGGCGGCAAACCCATGCCCGAAGCGAGCCCGGAAAACCGGTCCTTCATTTCCTGCTCCACCTTGTGGACGGCGTCATTGATCGCCGCCGCAATCAGGTCCTCCAGCATGTCCTTGTCGTCCTGTAGCAGGCTGTCGTCCACACTGACGCGCCTGACCTCATGCTTTCCGTTCATCACCACCGATACCAGTCCGCCACCGGCCTGTCCCGAGATCTCGGCCCGGGCGAGTTCCTCCTGCGCCCTGGCCATCTCGGATTGCATCTTCTGCGCCTGCTTCATCAGGTTGCCGAGTCCGCCTTTCATATGTCACCTGTTTTCCGGTCCATCCAACACCTTCCTGTCATCACCATTCACCCGCCCCGTCAGTCTATCGGTTCTATCGAATCGGGGACGATCCGCGCACCGAACGATGCCTGCAAACCCTTGACCAGGGGATCTTCCTCCACCGACTGCACCGCCGATTGCTGGCGCGCCGCCTGGTCACGGCGAGCCACCTCTGCGGGGGTGTCCGAGCCATGCGTGCCCGTTTCGATCCGCAACCGGACACTCTCGCCCAGACAGTCGCGTAGCGCCTGCCCCAGACGCTGCTCTGCATTTACCGTGCGCAATCCCGAATGCTGCTCTTCCAGGACGAGCCGAAACACGTCTCCTTCCCGACCCGCGGCACTGCAATTGCTCGCCAGCGCATAGGCCACGCCCTTCAACCCGAGCCGGGTCATGAGAGTGGGCCAATCGGTTTCCCGATCCGGCTCGCGCGGACCTACCGGAGTGGACTGCACAGAACCCGGGGCCTGATGCTTCAACTCTACCCGGGACGGCTGCGCCGGGCCGGCTTCGCTTTTCTTGTGTATTGCACCGTGCGACCCGTTCTCCGGGCCCGGTGGCTCACTTACCGCGGCCGGAACCGCCGCCGGTCGGGCACGTGGATAATCCGCGGGCTGCTCGAAGGGCCGGAAGGCCAGCATTCGCAGCAGGGTCATCTCGAGACCGCTTCGCGGGTCCGGCGCCCAGGGAAAATCCCGGCGCCCGTGCAGCGCGATCTGGTAGTGCAACTGTATGTCTTCCTCGGAGAACGACGCCGCCAGGGACTTCGCGAGGGCATCATCCGCATAGACCGACGACGCAAGTTCCGGCGCCTGCCGTATCACCGCAGCGCGATAGAACGAATCCGCCAGGTCACCCAGAACGCCCTCGAGGTCAACCCCCTGTTCGGCGAGTGCGGCGGTTGCCCCCAGTACCCGCGTGGCGTCCCGCTCCCCCACGGCCCGAACCAGGCCGAGCAACGCCGCACGCGGCGCCCACCCCAGCATCTCGGTCACCTCGGTCGCACGCACGACGCCGTCCCCGAAGGAGATGGCCTGATCCAGGAGACTGAGTGCGTCGCGCATACTGCCGTCGGCTGCCCGCGCCAGCAATTCCAGGGCCTCTGTGTCGAAGGGTGTTTCCTCGGCCTCGAGAACACGCCCGAGATAGTCGGAGATCATCGCCGGAGACAATCGCTTCAAATTGAACTGCAGACAGCGCGACAGCACGGTAACCGGAAGCTTCTGCGGCTCGGTCGTGGCCAGGAGAAACTTCACGTGCGGCGGGGGCTCCTCCAGCGTCTTCAACAGGGCGTTGAAGCTATGCGTCGACAGCATGTGCACCTCGTCGATGAGGTACACCTTGTAGCGACCGCGAGCCGGGGTGTACTGCACGTTGTCGAGCAGTTCGCGAGTGTCGTCCACGCCCGTGCGGGATGCCGCATCGACCTCGATCAGATCGACGAACCTGCCTGCGTCCACGTCGCGACAGGCCTCGCACTTCCCGCAGGGTGTCGAGGTAATCCCCGTTTCACAGTTCAGACACTTGGCAAAGATGCGGCCGAGCGTCGTCTTGCCGACGCCACGAGTACCCGAGAGGAGATAGGCGTGGTGCAGGCGCTCCTGGTCCAGGGCATTCGCCAGTGCGCGCAGCACGTGCCCCTGCCCGACCATCTGTTCGAATGTGGCCGGTCGCCACTTGCGAGCCAGTACCTGATAGGACATCGATTGAACCGTTGCGATTGGGTTGCCGGAACGACAGGAACCGGCCTGGACACTGTTCCGGAACCGGTGTCGGTGCGCGTCGCGGGCCTGTCGACTCGTCGGGGCCTGGCACTCGATCCGGAATCTCTTGTGGTCACGCTACGCCGGAGGACTCCGTCGGGAACACGCGGCAGGAAATCCGTCGACCACCGCCATGTCCTTCGATAAGAGGCGGCGGCTCGCACCAGCCAGACCCCGGCGCCCGAGTCTGCCGCTACCGTTGCTCCCTTCCGGGCCTGGCGGGGTTCACGGCGTATCGTCGCGAGGAAACCGGCACGAGCCACCATCGAACGCTGATGGTTGCGGAGACGAGGGCAAAATGCCGGCCCCCGGTCCGTTCTACTTGCGCAATATCTTAACATCGCAACGGCTCGCTGTGGCGACTATCGCAGAACCCCGTCCGCTCAAGCTGTCGCCGACCGGATCCAGCCCACCCGACCGTGCATCACCCCGTAGTACACCACGGGTATCACCACGAGTGTCAGCACGGTGGAGACCAGAAGCCCGAACAGAAGGGAAACCGCCAAACCGGAGAAGATCGGGTCGTCGAGTATGAAAACCGCACCCGCCATGGCTGCGAGCCCCGTCAACACGATCGGCTTGGCGCGTACCGCGGCCGAGCGCACGACGGCCTGCTCGAAGGCGACCCCTTCGCGTACCTGCTGATTGATGAAATCCACCAGCAGGATCGAGTTTCTGACAATGATGCCGGCCAGGGCGATCATACCGATCATCGATGTCGCGGTGAACTGGGCGCCGAGCAGGGCGTGACCCGGCAGAACACCGATGATGGTCAGAGGGATCGGGGCCATGATGACCAGCGGCACCACATAGGAGCGGAACTGTGCCACCACCAGCAGGTAGATCAGCACCAGCCCCACGGCATAGGCGATCCCCATGTCCCGGAACGTTTCGTAGGTAACCTGCCACTCCCCGTCCCATTTCAGACTGTATTCGTAGGGATTGTCCGGCTGGGACGTAAACCACTGAGGCAGGCCGAGCCGCTCGCTCAGGGTGTCCACGATCTCGAATTGCCCGTACAGCGGGCTGTCGGTCTCGCCCGCCATGTCGCCGGTAACGTAGACCACCGGCAACAGGTCCTTGTGGTAGATGCTGTGTTCACGGTGGGTGCGAACGACTTCGACCACCTCGGACAGCGGCACCAGAGCGCCTGAATCGGACCGCACCCTGAGCGAAAGGACCTGCTCCAGGTCCGCCTTGTCCGCCTCGCTGTACTCCACACGAATGGGTACGGCGTACTTGATGTTGGCCCCATGCAAATAGCTGACGTCCTCCCCGGTCAGGACCGTCGCAAGTGCCTCGGAGATACTGGTCTGCGCTACGCCGAGACGCGCTGCCTTGCTGCGATTGACCACGACGACGATCTTGTCCGCGTCGACCTCGACCGAGTCGTCGACGTCGACGATATCCGGGGTATTCTCGAACACCGCACGCACCTCGCGGGCCACATCGACCTGACCATCGTAGTTGATGCCATAGATCTCGCCCACCAGGGGAGACAGTACCGGCGGGCCCGGCGGGATCTCCACGATCTTTGCGTTGCCGTCGTGTCGAAGCGCAATCTCCTGCAGTGGCCCTCGTACGGCCAGCGCCACCTCGTGGCTCTTGCGCTCGCGGTGGTGCCTGTCCACCAGGTTGACCTGCAGATCACCGACGTTCGAGCCTTCGCGCAGATAGT
>JAYENI010000037.1:0-16439 GCA_034722015.1 Pseudomonadota bacterium | reverse complement strand
GTATGTGCCGCCATGTGTGGGACAATTTGTCCAGTGCCTGGTTCATGGGATCTTTCCCTATGGTCATGATTCCGTTGGTTTAAAGTGCAACCTTATTTTACCAACAATGAACCAGGCACTCTCATTTATCGGCCTCGAATTGCCAAGAAATTCGCTGGCCTTGCGAGTTTTTCAAGAGGCTCTTTATAAAGAAACAATCATGAAACATGAGAGGACAATTAAAAGAGGCCACCGCCCAATTCAGGGCTAGTTCCGTCTAACAGAAATTAACCCGCCATGCTGCGTGCGATGGTTATGTACTTGCTAGTTCGGGTTCGCTTGAAGCCGGGAGGAAACAGGAAATGGAAAAACCGATAGATTCAATAGGTGGATACTTGAAGTTGTGGCACCGCTATGCTGGTCTCTGGCAGACCATCTACACAGTTTTAGGCGTTACCGCGACGACTGCATCACTGGTCGTCGCATCATTCGCCCAAGATCTAGGCACTTCTTGGATCAGAACTATCGCCTTTGTTTCAGCATTGGCAATAGGTTTGATTGGTGCACTGGATCTAAGAAATAGAGGCAAGAACTATCGGGCAGCGTGGCGTCATCTGAATCCGATATGGCTCAAGTTCCAGAGCAACAATTGTACGGAAGAAGAACTTATCAAAGCCTACGGAGAAGCAGAGGGATTTATCGGTAACTTCGATGTCACCCTTCCTGCAATCAAGGGAAACGGGCGCCCGGAGGGAGCCTGACAGAGCGCTTGCATTGTCACCAGAGTTGGCTTGATGATAACGAGGCCGCCGGCATCGACATCTTTGGATTCGACGAAGCGGGGCGGGTGGTCGAGCGCCGGGATGCACTTCAGGTCATTCCGGATCAATCGGCGAGTCTCAATGGGATGTTCTGAAGCGGATTTCTCGGGCGTCCGAATACTGCCCAGCAAGGAGGCGTGCCTCAGGGCTGCGCTGCGCGGCCCGCGACGCCGCGTGTTCCTGGCGTCAGGTTCAGCGATTGAAATTCTATCTGGAATCAAATGATTTACTTGCAAAGGTCATTGGAAGCGTGGGAATCTGAAATCTTCGATCAGGTCCTCAAGGAAGAGATATCGGGTTTGGGTGTAGACCATCTCCCATTGCAGCAAGGGTTGTCGTCCAGCAGCACTGCACTGGATCATGACCTTGGCGTACTCATTCTCAGTAAAAGTGAGAACGATAGTCTTATCTGTATCGAGCTGGGTGTATTTTATTCAGGCATCGTCTCGGGGTGTAGTTGTGCGGACGACCCGTCCCCTGATCAAGAGCAAAACGAGTATTGCGAGATAAGCGTAAAAATTGCCAAAGAGGATGGTGAGGCCACCATTGCGTTGTCATCCGGTTGATTCTGGAGTGCAGAATTTCACCAGGATCCCGTTCCCCACTGGAAAAGCAGAAACATGCAGGCAACGGTCCGGTTGGGGGAGAATCCCGGGGGCGGCCTGGAATAAGTTGCCCCGTCTCGGGACTTCTTTCCGGGACGGGCCGATACGCGCCACGGCGCAATGATGAGAGAGTTCAGATCGGGGCGGCGGGAGCGCCAGGCATCGGCCTTTTCGTGGAAAACCCGGGCCGGATGAATCGAAACAGGGGAAATCATGAGCATCGATAAGAGGGACGAGGTGACCGGTGATACCAGTGCGGTCTGGACGCATCATGTGTCAGTGCCGGATACGCCGGACGGGTTTACGGTCAGGACAACATATCCTGCCAATCCCGATGGCGTCCAAGTGATGCTGGAACAGTGGGAGGCTGGCTCCTCTGAGCCGCCGCATTCACATCCCGGGGACGACATGACCGTTGTCGTCGAAGGGAGAATGAAGATTCAATTCTACAACAGGTCGGATGCCGGACTTGTGCCTGACGGTGATGCAATGACGCTTGAGCGAGGCGAGACCGGATATGTCAAGGCCGGACGAGTTCACGACGCAAGGTATGTGGAAGACTGCAGGCTCGTATACGTTCACGACAAGGCGTTCGGCTTCACCGCGGAAGGCGAGTAGCCCGTCCGGTGAAGTGGTTGTGCAGTGGCTGAAGAGGCCTGCCTCCTGACAGTGTCGTGGACGGAGGTTTTTGTCTCCCGTATTCGAACCCATCGACGAAGGCGAGTCCGGGGCGCCGGTTACGGGACTGTCGATGATCCGCGTCCGGCGACGATGGACGCGGTTACAAGGACCCTCCAATAACGATCAGGCAAACATTGCGGGATCTCGGACAGACTCCTAGTAGGCCTTCGACTCAACCCGCGGACATCACCCCGACGATGAAAAAGGTCCTTCTGCTGTTATCCACTCACCTGGCAGTGGGTCTCTCGGGTTTCGGCGCCGGTATCTATGCGTTGCCGATACTCATGGCCCCACCGGCACCATCTGCGTCAGATGTGCAGGCGGTTGCCGCGGGAACCCATTACACGGGCGAGTTTCGCCGTGATCTCGAGGACAGCGATGTGTTTCATTGGGGCGAGGGAACCGTGTTCGTCGGTCCGGAGGCAATTTCTCTGGACGGCAAGGTCGCGCCGGGCCCGAATTATATGCTCTATCTTTCTCCTGAGTTTGTCGAGACCGAAGCAGACTTCGCTCGGGTCAAACCCGGGATGGTACGCGTCGGTGATGTCAAAACGTTCGAGAATTTCATTGTTCCCGTTCCGGGGTCTGTCGATCCGGCCGAGTTCAACACGGTCGTCGTCTGGTGTGAAGCCTTTGGTCAGTTCATCACGGCGGCTCGCTATCGTTGACCACAGGGCGGTGCTGTCTCGACGGTCCAGGCTCACCTTCCCGTACCAGGTATCTGCACAGAAGCAGATGTCTCCCATGCCCGCCCGGTCTGTTTTATCGGTGCGTTGACAAGGTGATTCTGTGTGGCGCCAAGACAGGGTAGACGGGTTATTCCCCCGTTTCGCGTTGTCCAGGATTTTCAATCGACCGATGTGAACCGGGCGGACAGACTAAGGCGATTTTTGTCAATTGACATACCATCCTGTTTGTCTTTTCGTCCGTCCCCTGCGTTGCGACAACCGTTCCATCGTTCGACGATGCGCCTGTTGTCGTGCCTTGATGACGAGCGAAAATCCGGCGCAATCTGGTATGTCATTTTCCGGCAATTGCTTTATGTATAGAATATGACTTGCAGTCGACCGAGCGAGGGCGCTGGGTGCCCTCGCTCGGCATGGTTCAAGGTCAGATCGGTATTTCCCGGATTTCAGGTCCAACAAAGGAGAACACAATATGCATGATGAAGATCGTCGTAGATTTCTTGGAAAGGGGAGCGCTGTACTGGCTGCCGGTGTGTTTGGGGGCCTTGGCGCAGATTCCATAGCAGGCGAGCATGAGGGACACGCGCATGGCAGCAAAGGGGTTGCCGCGGTAGTCGTCGGTGCGGACAAGGAGGGGATCTGTGCAACCTGCAGATTCTGGGGGGGAATTCGCAGGGCGTCGGAGGACAAGAAAACCGTCTACTGCGAATCCATCGGTTGGTGTAACAATCCCGAGAGCCATCACTATCAGATGATGACGACGCCCGAAACCGGTCCGATGGAGTCCTGGCGAAAGTGGGAAGCACTTTAGGCGATTGCCGGAAAATGACCTGCCGGATCACGCCGAAGACGGGCCAAGTGAGATGGCAGGTTATTTGACAGAAATCGCTTTAATAGTTGGACCGACCTGAGCGCGTCCCCTTGGTGTTAGAAAAGCCAGCCAGCGCGGACACCGCTGATGTCATCGAATGCCGTCAGGGCGCGACATTCTGCATCATTCCCCAGGGGGTCAGCTGATGCTGCATGCGGCCCATCTGGTTGGTCATGACCCCCATGTTAGCCGGAACCGTCTGTGCGATGAACTGCACCGAGCCGGTCATCGTCGTTACCGAGTCAGCCATTCTCCTTACTGAATGTTCCATGCTCGAGACCGAGACGTTGATGGTCGCGACCGACGCTTCCATGGTGCCTATCCGATCGTTCATTTCCTGAAACTCGCTGACCAGTGTAGGGAATGCGAGGGGAATGGGCCGTGTGGTGTCCGTCAGACTCACAATGCTGCCACTGACCGAGTCGAGGTTGCCCCACGCGTTCATCCAGGTGCTTTCGTAGTGATCTATTCTCCTGACAAATAAAACGGTGAAGAGGATTATGATGGTGGTCAACGTCAGGAAGAAGAGTATTCTCGAGATGTTGGCCATCGTACTCAAGCTGTCCGCAGAAGTTTTCACGCACTACCTCGCGATGATTCCGGCAAGTCGGCTAACGACGGGAACTGATCGATATCTGTAAACAGAAGCATAGAGTCAAATTGAATATATGACCATGATACCCTGATGACTACCCTGGTCCATGTCAAATTTCCTGGCACGGGTTTCGGTCGTTCAGTCGGGAGCGACGGATCGATCTGCTATCAAATCAGCAGTTTATGTCGGTCGCGTCCGGCGCAGGATGGTTTCGGTCGCGTCCGGCGCAGGATGGTTCCGGGTTGCCAGTTGCCTGATATCCAGCTACAGGTTTCAGAACAGGCGACGTCGAGTGGGAGGGTGGTGACTTGCATATTCGCTACGTTGCCGAGCACGGCGTCTATATCGCAAAGAATGCAGGTAACGGGCCGGGTGCGTCGGGAAACGTGCCGAAATTGCTTGGCGCCCGGGTTCATGTCGATCTCGCCGGGGTCGTCAACGGCTGGGTTCCTGTCACTGACGTCCCGGATGAGCAAGCCAGGGTTCATTCCGGATTTGTGGAGCTGGATCGTCTCTCACCGACACAGCAACTCAAGATATTCTATGTAGATGTCGGGCAGGGCGATGCGACCCTGATCGAGGGGGAAGGCGCGGTCGTCATCGTCGATGGTGGGCCGAACAGCGGCTTTCACAAGTATCTGCAAAAGCGGTTGAAGGCATTGCGCCGCGCGGACGCCGCCATCGGGATGCCTGAGCGGGAGCACCTGTTCATCGACGCGGTTTTCGTGTCGCACTTTGATCAGGACCACTACCAGGGACTCGTCGCAGTGCTCAAGGATCCCGGGTTCAGGATAGGGACCCTTTACCACAACGGGTTGCCACGCTATGGCGAGAGCGCCGGGAAGGACCTCGATCTCGGCACGATTGTCGAGCACCAGGACGGTACGCGATCGATCAGTACCGACCTTTCCGGTATCGCCTCCGCGCGAACCCATCTGGGTTCGGACGATTTCAAGGCGGCGAGCGGCAGGCCCAACAATTTCCGGAAGTTTCTGGATGCGCTCGTCACGGCGCACGACGCGGGGCGCCTGAATTCGGTGAGGCGCCTGGTAGCCCGGGACCCGGCATCTGTTCCCGATGTTGTCGCGGTCGGTGCCGATCTCCGGTTTCAGGTGCTGGGTCCGTTGACGACCCGGCAGACGGGCGCGGTCAGGTTGCCGTGTTTCCCTGACCCGCACAAGGTTACGCCGACCAACCCGCGTCCCGCGCCGAGCGAGTCGCACACGATCAACGGCAACAGTATTGTACTGCGCCTGGTGTACAGGAACGTGAGGTTCCTGTTTGGCGGAGACCTCAATCAGCCGGCCCAGCGTTACCTGCACGAACGCTACGGTAACTCAGGGCGGTTCCGCGTCGACGTCAACAAGGCCTGCCATCACGGGTCATCGGATTTCGACGTGGTCTTTATCAAGGATATCTCGACCAGCGCGACGGTCTTTTCCTCCGGGGACAACGGCAGCTACGACCATCCCCTCCCTGACGCAATCGGAGCGGCGGCCCGGCACAGCGATGGCGAGGTCCCACTCGTTTTCTCGACCGAGCTGGCCCGGGACAATCTCGCCGGCGGAAAAATCCGCTTCGGGCACATCAACGCCCGGTCGAACGGTGATACTCTGGTCATGGCGCAGAAAAAGGAACGTCCCGGAAGATCCACCAATCCGTGGCACACATTTCCCGTCCCTTACCCTGGGCCTTTCAGCCACGGGTGAAAGGCCCCTGCAAACACCCCTCCGGCAACATCCCCTCGCCGGCAAAGCATGACCGAATAGCGCTCCCTTCGTCTCCGGACTGGAGTCTGGGGGCCCCGGAAATCAGTAAGGATATCCCCAGGCCCGTTTCATCTTCCGCATCTGCTGTCTGTGGACATCAGACATGCTGGGTCCGTATGGGCCGACACCCCGATGGATCGGGTACCCCCTGGCGGCGTACCAGTTGTCCCGGTGCATGCGGTCGATGTCCATGCGGCTCGGTCCCCAGCGATCATAGAACCCGTACTCGTCCAGCCAGGCTTCCTGGGGATCCCAGCCCGATGCGCCAGGACCACCCGGCCCCCACCAACCGTTGGCGGAGGTCGCCGTGAGCAGGGCGACGGTTGCAATCGTAACGGCGAGCAGTTTTCTGCGTGCGGCTTTCATAACTCACCTCCAACTTCACTGTCCATTGCCTCTCTCTTTACTTATACAGCGGTGGTGAACCAAAAGGAAAGGCGCTTGCAGACGGCGCTTGATCAGGGTCAATATCACAAATTTTTATGAGTAGAATGTCCGTTTTGAACGTGTGGAGCGGGCTGCAGCGAGCTTTCGGTTTGTGGCAGGTGACGGGGGAGCATCGCAAGTCGCCCTTTATGCCGCTTGAAATGTCGAGAAAGGCATTGTCACTCGTTGTGAGTCATGTCTTCGAGACGTTCCGGCGCGCAAACTGACAGGTCATTGGCTAAGGCGATTTGACAGAAATCGCCTAATCCGACGGCGGCCCCCGTTTGCGACAACCGATCCGGGGATCGCCAGGGGTGCAGACGAGATATGAAACGGGGGCGGTGATCCGGGGGGAAGTGATGGATTCAACGACACTGTATTACCTGATCTTCGCCGTTATCGACGCCATCCTTATGATTCCGCTCTTTCTGGTCTGGCGGTCAAATGCCCTGGCGTGGCGCGAAATCAGTCCGGGGTGGCGTTATATTCCCGTTACCGGGGCATCGCTGGTGACGATGATCGCGACGGCAGTCTGGGCGTTCATGGTTTGGTATACCCACGATGCCTGGGATGTTGCGATGGACGCAAGTCGCCCGAAGCCACCCTTTGAGGTGGCATGGGGTGTTGCACTCTTCGCGTTCGGGATCGCGCTCTCGGTAGCAGGGCCACTCAACGGCATCGCGCGGGGGCGAGGGCCGCAGTTGTAACCGACCGGAACAAAACGGATATACCGATCACTCAAATCGATCGCGTTGAATTTCACGCCGTGTCGTAGCTGAACGGCGTACGCCAGCGAGCCCGGACCAGGCGCAGAACCGTACGCATCACTCAACCCAGACAGCAGGTAAGCAATATGAAAATCCTCATGGTGCTGACGTCGCACGATCAACTTGGAGATACGGGCAGCCCCACGGGCTTCTGGCTGGAGGAGTTTGCCGCGCCCTGGTACATCTTCAGGGACGCGGGTGTGGAGGTCACCCTGGCCTCGCCGGCAGGCGGGCAGCCGCCCCTGGATCCGAAGAGCAGCGAACCCGGTTTCCAGACTGATGCAACCAGGCGCTTCGAGAGCGATTCCGGCGCCCAGGCGGCGCTGGCAGGCACGGTGAAGCTCGCCGAGGTCTCGCCCGGCGAATTTGACGCTGTCTTCTATCCCGGGGGACACGGGCCCTTGTGGGACCTGGCGGAGGATCCTCACTCTATCGCCCTGATCGAGTCCCTGTATGCACGGGGGAAACCGGTGGCCGCGGTGTGTCATGGGCCCGCGGTGTTCCGTAACACGAGAACCTCCAGCGGACCTCTGGTAGAGGGTAAAACTGTAACGGGTTTCGCCAATTCCGAGGAAGCGGCCGTCCAGCTGACCGACGTCGTGCCCTTCTCGGTTGAAGATGAGCTGAAGCGCAACGGGGGGACCTACTCGAAAGGGTCGGACTGGCACCCTCACGTGGTGATTGACGGGCATCTGATCACCGGCCAGAACCCTGCATCGTCCGAGGAGGCCGCAAAGGCCGTACTGGAAAAACTCCGGTCGTCTGCGGCATAGAGCGAGGGTCGGTTCAGTGTTGACGGGGCGTCTGGCCGGGCTGTCTGCGTTTCCTGACGGCGGTCGTTCTATCTCGGCCGGTTCAATTGGAGGCGGAACCCGTTCGCCCTCCGTGTCACCTCGTCGTCATGCCTCGCTCGGTCGGGTGGACTTCCCTGTCCTCCCGGCGCCTTAGTCGATTGCCGGGAAATGACATACCAGATGGTATGTCAATTGACAGAAATCGCCACAAGGGCAAGCGGGCTTTCCTGCCGTCGTCTACAGGACCTTCGGAAGCAAAGCGGCGACTTCCTGCCGGTACTTCCTGTAGGTGTCACCGAACCGTCTGACCAGATCGCGCTCTTCGAAGAAAACGCCGACGGCGATATAACCCGTCATCAGTGAAGCCATGAGGAAGTGGGAGATCGACAGGGACGGGACGGATCACATACCGACCAGCACACCCCGCATCATCGGGTGGCGGCTGTACCGGTACATGAATTTTCTGACGAAGGGCAGGGGGCGATAGGGTCTGTTGACGACGTACAGGTACACCTGGCGCAGCCCCATCAGTTCGAAGTGATTGGTCACGAAGGTGCCGACAAAGAGATAGGCCCATCCGATGGCAAATACTGCCCAAAAGAGGGTTCTCGCAGCGCCGTTCTATACCTCCCACACCGAGCCTGGCAGCAGTTGCCAACTGGCGATCGCTAGGATAGTGATGGGTGTGCCAGGGATCCCTGATCCAGCCGGGATTTTGCACCGTAATGGTGTCTTCAGATGGTTTTTCAACAGCCTGCCAGCACGGGAATACCGGCATTCTCGGACTCTGGTCTGCGGTTTGCTAGACTCTCCCTGGAGGCCAGCCGAATTGTGCTGCCAATCGGTGTGTCCGAGTGGTCAATGCGTTCGTGGTATTTCAGGGTAGTGTGGTCGCACGCAGCTGTGGTGGGACCCGGATGAGCGTTGACAGAGTGAGGGGCAAACGATGATCCAGAAAGCGCCGCGACGACCGGTGATACTCATTGTGATGGATGGCGTCGGCGTCAATCCTTCACGTCTGAACAACGCCGTCGCTGCCGCCGAGACGCCCAATCTCGACGCGTATTTCGCTCGTTACTCGCATACCACGCTGCATGCCTCGGGGCCGGCAGTGGGGCTGCCGGACGGGCAGATGGGCAATTCCGAGGTCGGGCATCTGTGTCTGGGTTGCGGCAGCATCATCCGCCAGGACATCGTCGCGATCGACGACGCGATTGCTGACAAGTCGTTTTTCGTCAATCCGGCGCTCGGCGATGCGATCGTTCGCGCCCGTCGGGCGCGTCGGCCCCTGCATCTGCTAGGACTGGTGTCGGACGGCGGCGTGCACAGCCAGATGGGTCATGTTCACGCGTTGATCCGAATGTGCAAGGAGGCCAGGGTACGCCCTTTGCTGCACATGATTACGGATGGTCGCGATACCTCTCCCAAGGCGGCCCTGACCTATCTCAGGCAGGTCGAGGGCGAGTTGCACGAAGCCGGTGGCGCGGTCGCCAGCATCATGGGGCGTTTCTATGCCATGGACCGGGATCACCGCTGGGAGCGCACCGAGCTGGCATGGCGGGCGCTGATTCTGGGCAAGGGCCAGTCGGCAGTCAGCGCAGACAGCGCGATCCGCGCCGCCTGGGCCGCCGGTGACACCGACGAGTTTATTCGGCCGATCCTGCTGCCCAGTTTTCAGCCTGTCGGCAACGAAGATCAGCTGATCTTTTTCAACTTTCGCAAGGACCGGCCGAAACAGATCGTCTCCGCCCTCGCCCTGGAAGATTTCGGGGGTTTCGACCGCGGCGACGCGCCGCGGCCCGATGTGACGTGCATGATGCCCTACGACAGGCAATTCGGTCTGCCTTACGCATTCGAGCCGGAGCGCCCGGATATCACGGTGGGCCAGATCATCAGTCACGCGGGGCTGCAGCAGTTCCGCTGCGCCGAGACCGAGAAGTATCCGCATGTCACCTACTTCTTCAACGGCCAGCGAGCAGAGCCGTACAGCGGCGAGAGCCAGCTCGTCGTTCCGTCACCCAGGGTGGCAACCTACGACCAGAAGCCCTCCATGAGCGCCCGCGGGGTAGCGGACGCGGTGATCGGCGCCATCGACAAGGACAAGTTCTCCTTCATACTCGTCAACTTCGCAAACGGTGACATGGTAGGGCACACCGCGGTCTGGCACGCGGTGCTGGAGGCGGTGGAGACCCTCGATCGCGAGGTGGGGCGGGTGCTCGAGGCCGCGGTAGCCGCGGATTATTCCGTCATCCTGACCGCCGATCATGGTAACTGCGACGAAATCGTCGATCCGATCACCGGCGAACCCCACACCCAGCACACCGTCTACCCCGTGCCGTGCCTGGTCATCGACGAACTCCCCTGGCAACTTTCCTGTGTCGGTGGCCTGTCCAACGTTGCGCCGACGGTGCTTCAGCTCATGGGTCTGGAACAGCCCGCGTCCATGACGGGACGCTCGCTTCTGTTGCGTCCCCTGGAGGCCGTTCCCAACGTCAAGTCGATACGCTCCGCCGCCTGACACGACACGGCGGGGTTTTCACCGTCCCGAAACCGGAGCGCCTGGCCTTCGAGTCGTATCCGACTCGTCGAGCGCTCGCCGCGCCCGGTATTGCATTACGCGGACGGACGAGGGAGGTTTCTCACAGCATCGGGGGCGCCGGGTGAAACTACGGATCAAGGTGGTGCCCTCTTCGTCCAAAGACGCCATCGCGGAGTGGCTGGACGACACCCTGAAGGTGCGTGTCCGGGCGCCACCGGAGGGGGGCAAAGCGAATGCGTCGGTGGAAAAGTTGATCGGGAAGACCCTGGGGTTGCCCAGAGGGCATGTACGGATCGTCTCGGGGAAGACTTCCGGTCGAAAGATGGTCGAGATTGCCGGGATGTCGGAGGCGGAGGTTCGGTCCCGGCTCTCCGAAAGCCTCTTCGGGTAAGTGGGGTCCCCGCGGCGCGCCCCGTTCTGTACCTGGCCCAACCCCTGGTGGTGGGCATCGGGTACTATCGCGGGGATCCATGCCATCGGCTGTGACACAACGGGAGGGGGACGACAATGAAGCGGGAATCGGTGAATCCCTGGGACTGGGGACTGAAGTGGCGTTTGGACCAGGGTGAGCTCGTCTCGGGCGCGGAGCGGACGCTGCACTGTTCCGGCCAGGTGGCAGTAGCGCCCGACCCGGACTCGGAACTGGGTATCCGTGTGATGTATCCCGGTGACATGAGGGGGCAGATGCAGTCCGCGTTGTCGAATATCGACGCCGTACTCTCCACGGCCGGCATGACGCGGGCGAACGTGCTGACGTTGCGGTTCTTTACCACCGACATCAGCGGTTTTCTCGAGCACTACGATGTGTACGCGAACTGGATCGCGGACGCGGGCATCAGGCCACCACAATCTCTGCTGGGCGTTCAGCAACTGTTCCTTCCCGAACTTCTGGTCGAGATCGAAGCGACTGCCGCCGACTAGCGCCGCCCGGCGTTTGAGCGCTGACAAGCTAACTGAACTTGTAATTATCACTTGGATAGAGCATCAGTGACAAACAGGTGCGGATGGTGCGGTAGCGACCCGCTCTACGTGGCGTATCACGATGAAGAATGGGGCGTCCCGGCGCGCGATGATCGGCACCTGTTCGAGATGCTGATCCTGGAGGGCGCCCAGGCGGGACTCAGCTGGTCGACGATCCTCAAAAAAAGGGAGAACTATCGGGAGGCCTTCGACGGGTTCGATCCCGAAAAGGTCGCGGCCTATACCGATTCCGATGTCCAGCGGCTGTTGGGCAATGCCGGAATCGTGCGCAATCGTCTCAAGGTCGCATCTGCCATCCGAAACGCCCGCGCCGCACAGGAGGCGATCGACGAGTTCGGCAGTTTCGGCGCCTACCTCTGGGGCTTCGTCGACGATGCGCCGATACGAAACGCGTGGAAGTTGCTCGACGAGGTCCCCGCAAGCACGGATGTCTCCGACCGCATGAGCCGGGACCTGAAGAAACGGGGTTTCAACTTCGTTGGTTCGACCATCTGCTACGCGTTCATGCAGGCGGTGGGAATGGTGAACGATCACACCACGGACTGCTTCCGCTACAGGGAGATAGACACGTTGCCGAGTGGGACGGGTTGACCCCAATGGTGTCTTACCGGACACAGCTGCCTGTCCTGAAGGCTGACGAAACCGGTCCCCGGGGGTCAGAACAGCGAATCCAGCTTGTCGCCCAATGCTTCCGCGAGACTTGCATGGCCCCGGGCGTCAGGATGCACGCCGTCGGCTCCCGGTTCACACACGGGCGCCGCATCGAAAAATCGCACACCATGCCGTTCGCACACCTCGCGGAAGAAGCGCGCGAAATCCGTCGACTGCCCCTCGTTCCCGTGACATTTCAGGCGAAGCGCAGCCGATCGTGTCGATCGCGTGCCGTCAGGTCAACTCCATTTCTTGCCAAGGTCTTCCAGACCTGCCTTTCCCAGGTCTTCCGGTGTCATGGCGATGCGAAATCTGCAATCCGCATTGAACTGCAGAAAGAAGGGCTCCGCGAAAAACGGGATGCGTGAGGCATCCTCGACTTCGATGACCAGAACCGCCGCCCGTGTGCCGTCTCGCTCCGTAAAATAGATGGATTCCGGTTTGAGGTCCCCGAGAATTTTATTCAGGATTCCACCGGCCCTGCCCTCGCGTACCAATGTGTTGAAGGGCTCATGGGGGAACTCGACGTTCATCAGCATTTTCATTCTGGTTAGCTCCTGCTCGCATGTGACTGTCTGCTTCGCCTGGTTGGCGGTGGGCGACAGTTCGGGGGAAAGAGGCGGTTATCACAACGGGAAAAGAATTATAGCAGTCGGCTGCACGCACCCGTCGACGCCGGCCCCCCGAGGATTCGCTCAGCTGACTGTGCCGGGGTATGTCGGTCGTGCCGGATGTTTTGTCACGACATGTCAGGTACGCGACTTGAACATGACCAGATGCTCGATCTCGGATGTAATCCCGATGGGTTCACCGATTCGGTGGTCGTGATGGCTGGGTGCGAAGCACAGCAGTTTCTGGCCACCGGGCAGGCGAAGGTGATAGAGAAATTCCGCGCCCCGGAAATGTTTCTCCGTGACCACGGCGGTGAGGTTGCTGTCGTCGGAATGGATGATGTCGTCCGGCCTCACCAGCAGGTCGACCGACTCGCCGGCGGCAAATGAATCGTCGATCCGGCCACCGATCCTGCCCAGTTCGGTCTCGACGGTGTCGGCGCCCACGACCTTGCCCGGCAGCATCACACCGAGTCCGATGAAACCCGCGACGAACCTCGAGTCCGGTCGGTGATACAGGTTGTAGGCGCTGTCCCATTGCTCGATACGCCCCAGGTTCATGACGCCGATCTCGTCCGCCATGGCGAATGCCTCGTGCTGGTCGTGGGTTACCAGGATCGCGGTCATATTTTCCTGCTTCAGGACATCCCGGACCTCGGCGGCGAGTTGAACGCGAAGGTCCGCGTCCATGCTGGAGAAGGGTTCGTCCAGCAGCAGGATCTCGGGACGCGGGGCCAGGGCCCGCGCGATCGCGACCCGTTGCTGTTGCCCACCGGAAAGCTGGTGCGGGTAACTTGCGCCGATGGTGTCGAGGCCGATGAGTTTCAGCAGGGAGCCGATCCGTTCGGACTGCAGCGCTCGAGACAGTCCCCGGATTCCGAAGCGGATGTTGTCGGCGATGGTGAGGTGGGGAAACAGGGCGAAATCCTGAAATACCATACCGACCCGCCGTTTCTCCGGCGCCAGGGTGTGGCCGCGCGTACTGACGCGCTGGCCGTGCAGGTGGATCTCACCCGAGCCAATCGACTCGAATCCGGCGACGGCCCTCAGCAAGGTGGTCTTGCCACAACCGCTGGGGCCGAGCAGACAGCCGATCTCTCCCTCCGGCAGGCGCAGGGACACTTCACGCACGACGATGGTATCCCCGAATGCAACGCTGACATTCTCCAGCTGCAGTCTGTTCGTCATGCTAGTCATGCTGCACCGATCGACTGCGACTGATGAGCCGACTGAGCAGGATAACGGGAATGATGCCGGCCAGCACGATGGCGAGCGCGGAACTGGCTGAGTCGGCCAGACGTTCGTCCGTTGCCAGCTCGTAGGTCCTGACGGCAAGTGTGTTGAAGTTGAACGGTCGCAGGATCAGGGTCGCCGGCAACTCCTTCATCACGTCGACGAACACGAGCAGCACCGCGGTGAGCAGACTGGCGCGCATCATCGGCATGTGGATCCGCCCGAGGACGCCGCGCGGCGGCTGCCCGAGGGAACGCGCGGCTTCGTCCATGGTGGTGCTGATCTTGCCCAGGCCGGATTCCACCGTGTTCAGCGCGACGGCGAGAAAGCGCACGGTGTAGGCGGACACCAGCGCGACGAGTGTCCCGCTCAGGATCAGTCCGGTTCGGATGCCGAAGTGGGTCTCCATCCAGAGGTCCACGAAATTGTCGATCGCGGCGAAGGGCAGCATCACGCCCAGGGCGATCACCGTCCCGGGAATGGCATAGCCCATGCCGCTCATTGTGACGCTGGCTCGAATCAGGCGCGTCGGGTGAATGCGCTTGCCGTAGGCCAGCACCACCGCCAGCGCCAGGGCGATGAGGGCGGTGCCGGCGGCCAGACCCAGGGTGTTGATCGTCAGGGTGACGAACCCGGTGTCGACGACCTGTTCCGCCGTGTGCAACGCCCAGGCGGTCAGTTGCGAGGCGGGGACCAGAAAGCCGAGCGCGAGCGGCAGCAGACAGCCGGCGAAGGCCAGCCATCCCAGCCAGCCCTTCAGGCGGTATCCGGGCAGGGGCTGAACGCGTCGGCCCGGGTTGTAGAACCTGGCCTGGTGCCGGGACCAGCGCTCGAGGGCGACGAGCATGAGCACGAAGCCGAGCAGCAGTGCGCTCAGCTGGGCCGCCGCGCTACTGTCCCCGAGACCGAACCAGGTTCGGAAGATGCCCGTGGTGAATGTGTTCACGCCGAAATACTGCACGGTCCCGTAGTCCGCGAGGGTTTCCATCATAACCAGCGACAGGCCGGTGACGATCGCCGGTCGCGCCATCGGCAGGGCGACCCGGAGAAACGCACCCCAGGGGCCCGAACCGAGCGAGCGGCTGACCTCCAGCACGCAGATCGATTGTTCCAGGAACGCCGCCCGCGCCAGTAGGTATACGTAGGGGTAGAGCACCAGGGACAGCATGATGATCGCCCCGGGGAGGGAATGGATCTCGGGGAACCAGTAGTCGCCGTATCCCCAGCCGAACCATTCCCGCAGCTGCGTTTGCACGGGACCCGCGTAGTCCAGCATGCCGGTGTAGGTATAGGCGATGATGTAGGCCGGCATGGCCATCGGCAGCAGCAGGGCCCATTCGAAGACGCGCCGCCCCGGAAAGCGGCACATGCTGCACATCCAGGCGGCGGAGACGCCGATCGCCAGCGTGCCGAGCGCCACGCCCAGCATCAGCAGCAGGGAGTGCGAGATGTAATCGGCGAGGACGGTCTCCCTGAGGTGTTGCCAGACCTCGCCGGCCGGCACGAATACGAACCCGAGAACCACGAGCACCGGCAGGGTCACCAGCGACGCGATGGTGACTGTGGCGACGCTCCAGCTGTCCGGACGCAGACCACACCAGAACGAGGGTTCGCCGGAGCGGTGCGCCGGGGGCAGGGCCGATGCGGTCATGGCGATTCGGATACTCCGCCCCGGGACCGGCTCACTTCCAGCCGGCGCGATCCATCAGCTTGACCGCCGCCGCGTTGTTCTCCCCGAGCCGCGACAGGTTGACGCCGTCGGCCTTGAAATCGCCCCAGGCCCGCAGGGTCTCGCTGATTTCCATGCCACCGCGCACCGGGTACTCGTAGTTGACGTCCGCGTACCAGCGCTGGGCGTCCTCACCTGCGAGAAACTCGATCAGCCTGACGGCATCTTCGCGGTGCCGCGCGGCCTTGGTCACGCCTGCGCCGCTGACGTTGACGTGCGCCCCCCGGCCACCCTGGTTGGGCCAGAACACGGCGATCTTTTCGGCGGCCTGCGCCTCCGCCGCGTCCCTGCTGTTCAACATCATCCCCAGGTAGTAGGTGTTGGCCACGGCGATATCGCACTGCCCGGCGGCCGCCGCCTTGATCTGGTCGCGGTCGCCGCCCGAGGGCGGGCGGGCGAAATTGGCGACCAGACCCCTGGCCCAGGTCTCGGTGGCGGCCTCGCCGTCGCTTTCGATCATGGAGGCGACCAGGGACTGGTTGTAGATATTGCTGGAGGAACGGATACAGATCCGCTTTCGCCACTGCCCTGAGGACAGTTCCTCGTAAGTGGAAAGCGCCTCGGGATTGACGCGACCCTTCACGTACATGACCGGACGGGCTCGCAGCGACAGCCCATACCAGTAGCCTTCCGGGTCCCGGTAGGTAGCCGGGATGGTGTCTTCGAGTACGGCAGACTCGACCGGTTGCAGCACACCGGCC
>JAYENI010000036.1:0-16447 GCA_034722015.1 Pseudomonadota bacterium | reverse complement strand
GGTGGGATTCACGTCCCGCCCCATTCCTTTCCCATGACTCGGCACCGGAGACGACGGCATGTCGCGACTGCACATTACCAACGGGGACGCTACTGTCGACCTCATGCAGCGAGGTGGAATCCACGAGCGGATTGTCCCGTGGCGCGACGTATTGCACGAAGGCCCCCTTCCGCAAGGGCTCGATCTCGATGCAATGAGCCGTGAAAGGGCGCGCTATATCGCCGACAGCGGCTGGGCGGACTATCGCACCTGGGCCACCCTGACCTCACCCGACCCGGTCCCGGTCGAACATCTGATCAAAGAAGACACGGTTGCCCTGCCATTTCTGAAGGCTTCTCTGAAGCGACATCTGCAACAGTTCCCGTCTTCGGACAACGGCCTTGCGCGAACCGAGAAACACCTGATGGAGGCCGCTGCCGCGGGCCACGCGGCGCCGGGGCCGGATCTTCGCCTGGGCGCAGGAGCGGGAAGAAGCCCGCTTCATGGGTGACTGGACCTTCTGGCAATACCGGACCGCCTGTGCTCGGGAGACCGGCCCCTCCTGAGATGCGACAACGGCGGATCGTTTCGGCCCGCGTGGGAATTCGGCAGCTCGTGGCGAGACATCGACCGTGCGGCATTCAATACCCAACGCCTGTCCCTGACCGCAGCAGGCAGACAGGTACTTTCCGGCGATCTGGACTGGTGCCGGATCAATCTCGAAGGTGTTTACGGCGCTGGCGGCGATGCAGCTGGCCGAACGCGGGCGCCTGGACATCGATTCCGACGTGGGTATCTATCTGCCTGATCTGCCGGCCACCGCGCGTTTCCCGAATGCCGGACCGATCACGCCCCGCCGGCTCATAACCCATCACTCCGGGCTCGCGTCCGACCGGTTGAAGGGCATGTGGACACTGGATCCACAACCATTTTCCAGCCTGGTCCCGCAGATCAGCGAAAACGATCGGGTCGCCCCCCCCCGGTCTGGCATTCAGTTACTCAAACGTCGGGAGCACGCTGCTGGGTCAGGTCGTGGAGAACGTCAGTGGCGTGCCCTTCGAAGCGTACGTTGACCGGGAGATCCTGCAGCCTGCCGGAATGACGCGATCAAGCTTCGATACCACCCTCGTACCGGGTCATGGCGCATCCCTCGGATACCGGACCGGCGAGGTCTCCCGGATCTACGGGATACGAGATGTCCCGGCCGCCGGTTTAAACACCAGCGCAGTTGACCTGGCCCGCTTCCTGCACGTGGTTTTCGCGGGCGGACGGTCCAACGGGAGCCGGATCATCGGGACCGGGACACTCGATCAGATGTTGACGGTCCAGAACAGCGACGTTGTGCTGGACTTCGATCTGCACACCGGACTCGGATGGATGCTGTCGAGCCTCGGTGACATCGACATTCGCGGCGCCGGGACCGTAGCTCACCACAGCGGCCGGACGCTGGCGTTCAATAGCCAGATCATCGCGCTCCCGCGGGAGCAACTGGGTGTCGTCGTACTCGCCAATTCCACTGAAGCGCGGCAAGCGGTCGACACCATCGCGACCGCGGTGCTGACACGGGCGCTCGAGGCAAAGACGGGCAGACCCCCTGACGAATGGCCGGCGTCGACGATTCGCGCAGATTCGGCAATCGCCCCCATCGAACCTGGACCGTACGCCACACTGGCCGGGCTGGTATCTGTCGAGACGCAAGGGGATTCCATCCGGGCCGATGCGTTCGGCAGGTCATTTCGCCTGAATCCCCGTTCCGACGGTCGATACGGGCTCGGTTATCGCGTCCTGGGCATCGTTCCGGTCAACCTGGGAGAGCTGGGCGATATCGGTTTCTCGGTCAGGGATGTCCAATCCCGTCGCGTTCTCACGGCGGAACGCCATGGCCGGGAAATCTACGCGGGCGAACGCATCCCGGACAGCCGGCCGATACCGGAATCGTGGATCTTGCGCACCGGGAGCTACCGGATTGCCGATCCTGGTGGTGACGCCCCGCTACTGAGGGACATCCGCCTTGCCGTCGTGCAGGGGGTCCTGGCCATACAATACAAGACGCAATTCTCGGCCGAAATGGTCATCACGACACCGCTCGTTGCGATTTCCGACGACGAGGCGATCGTTCCGGGTCTCGGCCGCGGTGCGGGAGAGAGAATCTCCGTTGTCCGGACCGCAGACGGCGGTGCCCTGAGCTATTCAGGGTACCTCCTCATCGAAGAACATTGAGAGGGTGCAGAAATCACCGAAATCCGAAAAACAGACATGAGAGAAGAATTTAGTTAGACTACCGTCTTAATGGAAGTCCTGTTCATATTGACGCTCTCGATCGGATCCGCATTTCTGTGCCAGCAGATGGCGGAAAACCGCACCCGGTGCCCGCGCTTCTGGGGCACCATGGGTTTGATTTTCGGCCCTGCAGCGGTCATCGCGCTGGCCCTTCGGGGAAAGTGCGAATAACCGGTTCTCGATCGGGAACCGCACCCGTCCCCCCTTCGCCCGCCCATGACCCGGAATGTCAAGGCGATTGCCGGAAAATGACATACCAGATTACGCCGGATTATCGTACGTCATCAAGGCGCGACTACAGGCGCATCGTCGAACGATGCAACGGTTGTCGCAACACAGGGGACGGATGAAAAGACAAGCAGGATGGTATGTCAATTGACAGAAATCGCCCAAGTTACTGCGGGTCAGTAAGGGCGCTTGCGTATGCGCAGGCGGAACAGGATTCTTGAAAGCAGCAATTCCAGTAGCGTGAATGCGGCTACCAGGAAAACAATCTCTCCGACCGACAGGTCAATAACCGAACGCATGGCAATCAGCGGAAGAAGGGCCTCGGGAATCTGATCCAGACCCAGTGCCATGCCGCTCGGGGGTATGTCCATTCGCCGCTTGGTGAAACTCGAGGCCAGATCACCGAGCATCGCCGCCACCGCGACGATCAGTCCGGTCTGCGCCCCCAGCCCCACGCTCTGCGCCACCAACGGGGTCACCAGGATAGCGCCCAGCAGTCCTCGCCATGTCTTCGACGTGCCAAGCAGCGGCTTGCCGTCGACAAACCGGGCGCCCCCGTCCACCGGGTGGCGCAAGCGTTTATCAAACAGATATTCCAGAATAACCGGCGTTCCGTTCGCTACCAGGAGCAGAAGCAGCATGCCGGCCACGGTGAGATAGTCCATGGGTTTCCCTTGTCCCGCGTCAATAACATCCTTGTCGTCCAGTGCCACTGGCGTGGCGGGTCGCCCGGATTAAACCCTGACCTCATCCCGCTGTCGAAGCGAATCCTCGCTCGCCGCCGCTTGTCTGATCGGTTCCGTCCGGACCCGACGTCGAAGCACATGACACCGAAGTGTACAATTCGCGGAGGTCGTGCGCATTCATTGCGGGATATGCAGCCATGGGCGCAGGGCAATCACCGGAACCGGAACCTGAATCCTCTACCTACGGACAGCACTAGATTATGACCCGCCTTTCAGAGGACTCTCCCCTGTATCAGGCACTGGCTGCGCGTGTATCCCCACCCCACCTCGGACAAAGGCTCGGCATCGAGTCCGATAACGAGGCCCGGGTCTTCGGACAGGGTACAAATTTCTTTCATATCGAAAACTGGTACTCGATTCACTCCCTGATCCGAGGTTCCCTGCGATTGCTGGGGCTGCACGGAAGGGGGCGCCGGAACGCGCTGCAGCTGACGTTGCAACGCAACGAGGTTCACCTGGCCGAACTTCCCCCTGTTTTCGACGGGTTTACCCTGCTCCAGATCAGTGATCCGCACCTGGACATGAACGCCGATACCCCCCGCACACTCATCGAGAGGGTTCTCGATCTGGACTACGACCTTTGCGTGCTGACGGGCGACTTCAGGGCCAGGACATACGGGCCCTGGGAACCTGCGATCCATGCCATGGACAAGGTTCTCGAACACCTCAGGCGACCGGTATACGCCATTCTGGGCAACCACGACACGATCCGGATGGTGCCCGGTCTCGAGGAAAGCGGAATCCGCGTTCTGCTCAACGAGAGCGTCCGTATCGAGCGGGAGGGAGGATCGCTCTACATTGCCGGGATTGATGATCCGCACTACTACCGGTCCGACAACCTGGAAAAGGCCTCAATGGATATCCCGAAAGGCGCGGGTTCCGTGCTGCTGGCCCACTCCCCCGAGATCTACCGGCACGCGGCACACTCGGGGTTCAGGCTGATGCTTTGCGGCCATACGCACGGCGGGCAGATCTGCCTCCCCGGCGGTTACCCGCTAACCTGTAACGCGCGGTGCCCCCGACGCCTCTGCGCGGGCCCCTGGCGGTATCACGACATGCAGGGCTATACGTCCAGGGGTTCCGGGGTCTCCGTCGTAGACGTGCGCTTCAACTGCGCGCCGGAAATCACACTGCACACACTTCGCCACACGCCAGCCTGAACGACGCCGGGAAATCGAAGCCAGGAAAATGATGGGAATTCGGGATCAGAGCCTTGCCGGGCTCCCGGGGGGGGAAGACCGGCAAGGCGGCATCAGTGAAGACACCGGAAGGAAAATATTGGTCGGGGCGAGAGGATTTGAACCTCCGACCACCGCAACCCCATTGCGGTGCGCTACCAGGCTGCGCTACGCCCCGAAAGACGCGCAAGAATACTGAATTCAGCCGGACTTGAAAAGGCCGGACACACCACAGATCGCGCTGCGGTGTTCGATTTCTGGCGCGTGGCCGCTACAAACCCGGAAACCTGGCGAGGTCACCGCCTCAACAAATCGAGCAGTTCCTCGAGTTCCGTACGCGTTTGCCGGATGATCTGCTGACTCTGCAGATTGTCATCCTTCGCCGATTGACCGACCAGCTTTTGCCGTGCGCCGCCGATCGTATAACCCTGCTCGTAAAGCAGGCTGCGTATCTGCCGGATCAGTATGACGTCGTGGCGCTGATAATATCGGCGGTTACCTCGACGCTTGACCGGTTTGAGCGTGGGAAATTCCTGTTCCCAATAGCGAAGCACATGCGGCTTGACGCCGCAGAGTTCGCTGACTTCGCCGATCGTGAAGTAGCGCTTGCCGGGGATAGCCGGCAATTCACTGTTGTTCCCTGCCTCCAACATAAGCCTCTACCCTCGCCTTGAGCTTCTGGCCAGGACGAAACGTCACGACACGACGGGCGGTGATCGAGATCTCCTCACCCGTCTTCGGGTTCCGTCCAGGTCTTTCGTTCTTCTTACGCAGGGAGAAATTGCCGAACCCCGACAGCTTCACATTTTCCCCTTGCTCCAGTGCGGTTCGAATCTCCTCGAAAAACACCTCGACCAGTTCCTTGGCCTCCCGCTTGTTCAGGCCCAGTTCCTCGTACAGCTTCTCAGCAATGTCCGCTTTTGTCAGTGCCATGCTATTCCCTGAGTGACGCGTCCAGCTCCCGGGACAGCCCGGCAACGATTCCGGAGACGATATTCTCCACTTCCCTGTCATTAAGGGTGCGCGATAAATCCTGTAAAATCAAGCTTAAAGCGAGACTTTTTCGACCATCCGGTATCCCTTCGCCTGTGTAGACATCAAACAGGATGACGTCCCTGAGCTGCGAAACCTTACTCCCGAGGATCAACTCCATGACGCGGGCACCCGGCACTGTCTCATCGACGACCACCGCGATGTCACGTCGAATCGTGGGGAACCTCGACAGCGGCTCGAACTCCGGAACACGCCCCCGCCGCAGGATCCCGAGCGTCAGTTCGAATAGGTAGACCCGTTGATCCAGAGCCATTTGCGTCTGTAACGTGGGGTGCAGTGCGCCCATCTTGCCGGCGTGAATCCCTTCCAGTGCGATACTCGCGGCCTGCCCCGGGTGTAGCGCTGCTCCCCGTAGCGGTGTGAAGACCGCATCCGATTCGTGTCCGGATAGTGCCAGCAGGGCCTCGACGTCCGACTTGACGTCGTAGAAATCGGCCTCCCGGGGGGTGGTGCTCCATTGCTCGTGCAGTACGGGTCCCGTGACCGCGCCCGCGATCGACGGGATCTGCCGCAACCCTTGCGGAGAGTTGACGAATCTCAGCCCGGTTTCAAAAAACTTCAACCTGCCCTGCTGCCGGTTCAGATTGTGTCTGACTGCCCGCAGCATCCCCGACCACAGCGTACTGCGCATGACCGACAGATCGGCGGACAGCGGATTGGCAAGAGCCTTGGGGTGATGATCGGGATTCAGCAGGCGTTCGGTGTCCTCATCGACGAAACTGTAGGTGATCACCTCCTGATAGCCGCGATCGACCAGCGTTTTCCGGATATCGGGAAGCGACACATCGGACTCGTCACGTCGCGTGATCACGGGTCTGAATTGCTGCGTCGTGTCCGGGATCCGGTCATACCCGAACACCCTGCCGACCTCTTCGATCAAGTCTGCCTCGATCGACAGATCGAATCGATAGCCAGGCGGGGTGACATGCCAGCGTCCCGCTTTCTCGACGCAGCCGCATCCCAGCGCGACCAGTGTTCGTTCCACCTCACCCGGCCCGGGTGACACGCCCAGGATCCGCTCGATGCGCGCCTCGCGCAACACGATCTCTTCCCTGACCGGGAGTGCCGCTTCGGAAACGACGTCGGTCACGGGACCCGGCTCACCGCCGGTGATCTCCAGCAGCAACGCCGTCGCCCTGTCGATAGCACGGACCTGCAGGTTCGCATCGACACCCCGCTCGAACCGGTGCGAGGATTCGGTGTGCAAGCCATACCTGCGCGCCTGCCCGGCGATCGATTCCGGGGAAAAGTGCGCACTTTCCAGAAAGATGTCCCGGGTCCGGCCATGTACAGCGCTGCCCTCTCCGCCCATGATGCCGGCCATCGCGAGCGCCCCGTCCCCGTCGGCGATGACCAGGGTGTCCGGATCCAGCGTGATGGCCTGACCGTCGAGCAAGGTCAGCTTCTCGCCAGCGCCGGCCTGTCGAACCACGATCCCGCCAGCCAGCCGATCCAGGTCGAATGCATGCATGGGCTGCCCCAGTTCCAGCATGACGTAGTTTGTCACGTCGACCACCGGACCCAGCGACCTGATACCACCGCGCCGCAGTTTTTCCTGCATCCAGATCGGCGTGCGCGCCGAGGCGTCGACCCCCCTGATGACGCGGCCGGCGTAACGGGGGCAGGCCGCCCGGCTGTCCACGCGCACGGGGAAAGTTTCGTCGATCCGCGGCTCTACCGGCGCGACGTCAAGCCCCCGGTTCACGGCGGCCGTCAATGCCGACACCTCCCTCGCGAGGCCCGCCATGCAAAGACAATCTGCCCGATTGGGGGTGAGATCGATCTCGAAAACGGTGTCGTCCAGCGACAGATAGTCACGCAGGGAGGCGCCGACAGGTGCGTCGGCGGGAAGGTCCCAAAGTCCTTCCGCGGACTCGGCTAGCCCGAGCTCGCTGGCCGAGCACAGCATTCCGAAGGACTCCGTACCCCTCAGTTTTACCTTTTTGATGGCCATACCCCCCGGCAGCCTGGCCCCCACCCTGGCGAACGGGGCGCGCATGCCCTCGTAGACGTTGCTTGCGCCGCACACCACCTGCATGGCCTCACCGCTGCCGTCCGCCACAAGGCACGCACGCAAGCGGTCCGCGTCCGGAAGTGGCGAGACCTTCGTAACATCCCCGACAACGACACCGGAAAACTCCGGCGCCGCCGGGGACATGCTATCCAGTTCGAGTCCGGACATGGTCAACCGATGCCCAAGCGCCTCCGGCCCGATGTCCGGATCGACCCATTCCCTCAACCAGGCTTCACTGAATTTCATTTGGGTTTCTGTGATTTCATGCTTCGGAAACCGGAGATGTCCATCGACGGCAGCAATGCGTGCCGACAAGCGCGGAGTCGTTCCGTTCCGACGGTCCGGGGCAAACTCAAAAACAGTTAAAATTAGTTCTTATAAAGAATTCTTATCTAATTGAATAAACTTAGAAAACGCACGTCATTCTCGAAGAATAGTCGTAGATCATTCACGCCGTATCTCAACATCGCAAGGCGCTCCACTCCCATCCCGAAGGCGTACCCGGCATAGCGTTCGCTGTCGATGCCGACATGTTCGAAAACCCGGGGATGGACCATGCCACAACCCAGTATCTCCAGCCAGCCGGAACGGCTGCACACGCGGCATCCCTCACCTGCGCAGATGACACACTGAATATCGACCTCCGCGGAAGGTTCCGTGAAGGGGAAGTAGGATGGCCTGAACCGGGTAGCGAGGTCGTCCTTCTCGAAGAAGGCCCGCAGGAACTGGTCGACGACACCCTTGAGATCGGAGAACGCCACCTGCTCGTCGACGAGGAGTCCCTCGACCTGGTGGAACATCGGGCTGTGCGTCAGGTCGGAGTCGCAGCGATACACCCGACCCGGTGCGACAATGCGTATCGGCGGTTCGGTCGACGCGCCTTCCATCACCCGGATCTGCACGGGCGAGGTGTGGGTGCGCAGCAGATGGCGGTCATCGAAGTAGAACGTATCGTGCATGGCCCGGGCGGGATGATGGGCCGGAATATTCAGCGCCTCGAAATTGTGGTAATCGTCCTCGACTTCCGGCCCTTCGCGAATCTCGAAACCGATCTGCGCAAACAGATCCTCGATGCGTTGCAGCGTTCGCGTGACGGGATGGATCCCGCCTGTCCTGATTCCCCGACCAGGCAGTGTGACGTCGACTGTCTGGGAGCGAAGGTCCTGCTCGATGGACAGCTCGCGCAAGCGATCACGGCGCTCGCCGATGGCCCCCTGCACCCGACGCTTGGCTTCGTTGATCGCCTGACCGGCGCTCGGGCGTTCCGCCGCGGAGAGCTTCCCAAGGGATTTCAGAAGGGCCGTCAGCGAACCCTTTTTACCGAGGTAGCGGACACGAATCGACTCCAGACTCGCGACATCGCTGCAGTCCGGGATCTCAGCCAAGGCCTGTTCTAGAAGGGTGTCTAGTTCCTGCACGTTTGCAGTCCGAAATTAAAAAGGGGAAAGGCGATCAACCTTTCCCCGAATACTCTACAGCGTGGCCCCAGGGACTCCGCGCCAGAAGGCGCACGGGGACTCGTTCAGGCCGCAAGCGACGCTTTTGCCTTCTCCGCGATCTTGCCAAACGCATCGATATCATTGACGGCGATGTCGGCAAGCATCTTGCGGTCCACTTCCACGGAGGCCTTGTTCAGGCCGTCGATCAGGCGACTGTACGACAAACCAAACTGCCGTGCAGCCGCGTTGATCCTGACGATCCACAGGGCGCGAAACTGACGCTTGCGCTGTCTGCGATCCCGGTAGGCATACTGGCCCGCCTTGGTAACGGCCTGCTTGGCGACACGAAAAACCTTGCTGCGGGCCCCGTAATAGCCTTTGGCCTTCCGGAGCACCTTCTTGTGACGCGCGTGTGCGGTGACTCCACGTTTAACTCTGGGCATGGTGTTTCCCGTCCTTCCTAGTTATTCGGCAACATACGACGAATCGCCGGCACATCGGCAGCGTCGACCATCGCGGCGGCACGCAGGTGGCGCTTTCGCTTCGTACTCTTCTTGGTCAGAATATGATTCAGGTGCGACTGCTTGCAGCGGTACCCGCCGCTTGCGGTTCGCTTGAACCGTTTCGCCGCACCACGATTTGTCTTCAACTTTGGCATCGCCAACACTCCAGCAATAAATATCCGTTTAACCGGACCCGATCTATTTCAGCAGACTCTTTTTCGGCCCCAGCACCATCACCATTTGCCGTCCCTCCATCTTGGGACGCTGTTCGACGGTACCCACTTCCCCGAGGTCCTGCTCTATGCGGTCGAGAAGCTCCGTACCACGCCCCTGGTGCGCCATCTCTCTGCCCCGGAAACGGATCGTCACCTTGGCCTTGTCGCCTTCGCTCAGGAAATTGATGAGCTTGCGCACCTTGACATTGTAATCCCCCTCTTCGGTACCGGGCCGGAACTTGATCTCCTTGAGCTGGATCTGCTTCTGCTTTTTCCTGGCAGCCTGCGCCTTCTTGCTCTGCTCGAACTTGAACTTGCCGTAGTCCATGACCCGACACACGGGTGGCTTGGCGGTCGGCACGATCTCGACAAGATCCAGTCCCGCTTCCTCGGCGGATCTGAGAGCATCAAAGATGGGCACGACGCCCTTGTTTTCCCCGTCGGCGTCGATCAACCGGACCTCACGTTCCTGAATGTCCCGATTGAGTCGGTGCTCTTTTGCTGCGCTGATTTTCAATCCTCCAAAGCAGAATGGCCGCGCCGCGCGATCTCGCCAGTGAATTTCCGGGAAAGGTCCTCGACGGACATGTCTCCCAGATCCTCACCGGACCGCGTGCGAACGGCCACCGTTCCGGTTTCTACCTCGCGGTCCCCGACGATCAATAAATAGGGAATCCGCTGCAGGGTCTGCTCGCGAATCTTATAGCCAATCTTCTCATTTCTCAAGTCGGAAACCACGCGAAAACCTTGCCGCACCAGGGTTGTCCGGACCTCCTCGGCATAGTTTGCCTGGCGGTCGGTGATATTCATGACGACTGCCTGGGTCGGCGCAATCCACAACGGGAGCGATCCGGCGTTGTGTTCGATCAGAATGCCGATGAATCGCTCCAGAGAGCCCAGAATGGCGCGGTGAATCATCACCGGCACCTTTCGGGAGCCGTCTTCCGCGACGTACTGCGCACCCAGCCGTCCGGGCATGGAAAAATCCACCTGGATCGTCCCGCATTGCCACTCCCGCCCGATGCTGTCGAGCAGGGTGAACTCGATCTTGGGCCCGTAGAACGCCCCTTCGCCGGGCTGCA
Organism: Pseudomonadota bacterium; assembly: GCA_034722015.1. GTDB lineage: Bacteria > Pseudomonadota > Gammaproteobacteria > JAJDOJ01 > JAJDOJ01 > JAJDOJ01. The sequence continues at coordinate 5,730 of JAYENI010000036.1, read as the reverse complement.
GCTTATATTCGAGTCCCCGGTTCTCCAGTGTGCGCGCCAGTCCTTCCTCGGCCTTGTCCCAAAGTGAATCCTCACCGACGCGCTGCTCGGGTCGCGTCGACAACGCCAGTTTCACGCTTCCGAAACCGAAATCGTCATAGACCCGAAACGTGAGGTCGAGCAGGTCCCCGACCTCCTTTTCGAGCTGCTCCTCGGTGCAGAAGATGTGCGCGTCGTCCTGCACGAATCGCCGTGCGCGCATCAGGCCGTGCAACGTGCCCGATGGCTCGTTGCGATGCACGGTACCGAACTCCGCCAGCCTGAGCGGCAGTTCCCGATAGCTTCTCAGACCCTGGTTGTATATCTGCACGTGCGCCGGGCAGTTCATGGGTTTGATCGCGTATTCCCGGTTCTCCGAATGCGTCGTGAAGATCATGTCGGAGAACTTGTCCCAGTGCCCCGACTTTTCCCACAGGGCGCGATCCAGCACCTGGGGAGTCTGGACTTCCTCGTACCCGGCACCCGCCAGGACCTCGCGGATATAACCCTCGACCAGCCGGTAAAGCGTCCACCCGCGTCCGTGCCAGAACACCATGCCGGGCGCTTCTTCCTGGAAGTGAAACAGACCCATCACCTTTCCCAGGCGGCGATGGTCCCGTTTTTCCGCCTCTTCCAGACGGTGCAGATATGCCTTGAGCGCTTTTTTGTCAGCCCACGCCGTGCCATAGATGCGCTGCAGCATCTCGTTTCGGGAGTCTCCGCGCCAGTAGGCGCCTGCCAGCTTGGTCAGCTTGAACGCCTTGAGTTTCCCGGTCGAGGGGACGTGCGGCCCCCGGCACAGATCGATGAAATCGCCCTGCCGGTACAGCGAAATGACTTCCCCTTTCGGGATGTCCTCAATGATCTCGGCCTTGTACTCCTCGCCCATCGCCCGGAAGAAATCGACCGCCTCCTCACGCGGCATTTCCGTTCGTTCGACGCGGATGTCCTCGCCGGACAGCGCCTTCATCCGCTCCTCGATCCTTTCCAGATCTTCGGGAGTAAACGGTCGCTCGAACGCGAAGTCGTAGTAGAAGCCGTTGTCGATGACCGGCCCGATGGTCACCTGCGCCTCGGGAAAGAGCTGCTTGACCGCCTGGGCCAGCAGGTGCGCGGTGGAATGGCGAATGACCTCGATCCCCGCCTCGTCCCTTGGTGTGACGATGCTGATCCCGGCGTCCTTCGACACCACGTGTGAGGTATCGACCAGCCGACCGTCAACGGTACCGGCGAGCGCGGCCTTCGCCAGCCCGGGACCGATACCCTCGGCGATCTCCCGAATGGAAACGGGGTGTTCGAACTGACGGCGGCTGCCGTCGGGAAGGGTGATTTCCGGCATGATGCTTCTCCAGTGGTGACCCATACGAGAGGCCACTTGGCAGGACGTTTTCAGCTTTTCGCCCGAGGCGAAACCGGTGCGTCCCTGTATGAATTGGTAGGCGCGATTGGATTCGAACCAACGACCCCCACCATGTCAAGGTGGTGCTCTAACCAACTGAGCTACGCGCCTGTCGATAAGGCGATTTCTGTCAATTGACATACCATCCTGCTTGTCTTTTCGTCCGTCCCCTGCGTTACGACAACAGTGACATAGTTCGACTATGCGCCTGTTGTCGCGCCTTGATGACGAACGAAAAGCCGGCGCAATCTGGTATGTCATTTTCCGGCAATCGCCTAAGCGCCGAAAAGGTAACACAGGTGTCACGGACCAGACAACATTCAATCGCCAACCGCAGTGCCGGGTTCCAAATCGCGCAGACGCGCAACCTCGTCCCGGATTCGCGCCGCCTCCTCGAATTCCAGGTTCCTCGCATGTTCGTACATCTCCCGCTCGAGTTGCGCGATTCGCTTCTCCAGGTCCCTGACCGAATAGCGTGAAGATTCGATGGTTTGCTCCGCCACCCTGGCGTAACGGTCCGCGGAGGCCGCTGCACTTCCGGCATAGGCTCCCTCCATGATGTCGGCCACCTTCTTCTCGACACCCCTCGGGGTGATCCCGTGCGCCTTGTTGTGCGCGAGCTGTCTGGCGCGACGCCGGTCGGTCTCGTCGATGGCCCGCTTCATCGAATTGGTCACGACGTCCGCGTACATGATCACCTTGCCCCGAAGGTTGCGGGCCGCCCTGCCGATGGTCTGGATCAGCGAACGCTCCGAGCGCAGAAACCCCTCCTTGTCCGCATCAAGAATGGTCACCAGGGAGACCTCGGGGATGTCCAGCCCCTCGCGCAGCAGGTTGATGCCGACCAGCACGTCGAACTTGCCGAGTCGCAGGTCACGAATGATCTCCACCCGTTCGACCGTGTCGATGTCCGAGTGCAGGTAGCGTACGCGGACACCGTGCTCCGCGAGGTAGTCGGTCAGGTCCTCGGCCATGCGCTTGGTCAGGGTCGTGACCAGGACACGGTCGCCCGCCGCTGCCCGCTCGGTCACCTCGGAGAAAACATCGTCGACCTGGGTCTCCACCGGGCGGATCTCGATCTCGGGATCGACCAGACCCGTCGGTCGAACGACCTGTTCCACGACCTGACCGGCGTGCTCCATCTCGTAGGGGCCGGGCGTCGCGGAGACGAATATGGTCTGCGGGATGATGGCCTCGAACTCGTCGAAACGCAGCGGCCGGTTGTCCAGCGCCGAGGGCAGCCGGAAGCCGAATTCCACCAGCGTCGTCTTGCGCGACCGGTCGCCCTTGTACATGCCGCCGAACTGCGGCACCGACACGTGGCTCTCGTCGATCACCAGCAACGCGTCCCGCGGCAGGTAATCGATGAAACACGGCGGCGGCTCGCCCGGCGAGCGTCCCGAAAGGTAGCGCGAGTAGTTCTCTATCCCCGGGCAATATCCCAGTTCCTGGATCATCTCGATGTCGAACAGCGTGCGCTGCTCCAGACGCTGCGCCTCGACCAGACGGTTTTCCTCCCGCAGACGGGCGAGACGCTCCCCCAGTTCGACCTTGATCGCCTCGATCGCCTCCAGCAGGGTCTCGCGCGGAGTCACGTAGTGGGTCTTGGGGTAGATGGTGACCCGCGGCGCGCGCCGCAGCACCTCACCGGTGAGCGGATCGAACAGGCTGATCTGCTCGATCTCGTCGTCGAACAGCTCGATGCGTATCGCCTCGCGCTCGGCCTCGGCCGGGTGGATGTCGACGATCTCGCCCCTGACCCGGAACGTCCCGCGCCTGAAGTCCATTTCGTTGCGGCTGTACTGCAGTTCGGCGAGCCGTCGCAGCAGCTCGCGCTGATCGATCCGGTCGCCCCGGTCGAGGTGGATCACCATCCCGAGGTAGGCCCGGGGGTCTCCGAGCCCGTAGATGGCCGACACGGTGGCCACGATGATCGCATCCCGGCGTTCGAGCAGGGCCTTGGTCGCCGACAGCCGCATCTGCTCGATGTGGTCGTTGATCGAGGCGTCCTTCTCGATGTAGGTGTCGCTCGATGGGACGTACGCCTCGGGCTGGTAGTAGTCGTAGTAAGAGACGAAGTACTCCACCGTGTTGTGCGGGAAGAACTCCTTCATCTCGCCGTACAACTGCGCGGCCAGCGTCTTGTTGGGCGCCATGACGAGCGTCGGGCGCTGGATCCGCTGAATGACGTTGGCGATGGTGAACGTCTTCCCGGACCCGGTGACGCCGAGCAGGGTCTGGAAGGCGAGACCCGCCCCGATCCCCTCCACCAGCCTGTCGATCGCCTCCGGCTGGTCACCCGCCGGCTCGTAGTCTGTTTCCAGTTTGAATTCCATGTCCTGCGAAATCATCGATCCATCGGTTTTCGTCACGATTCGGTACTATCACCGGGGCGTCACGGCAATGGAGTATTCGTGGTGGAAGTGTTGCCGGCAGGGGTGAGGCGGGTAATGAGCAATGTCCAGTGGACATTGCTCCCGCCGAACGGGTTTGCCATGGAGGGCAAACCCCGGCCTTGCCAGCGAAGCGGGATTGCGGAGCGCCGCAAGCCGGCAGCAAGCCTACAGGGACGTATTCACGGCGTCTTCCACCACGAATGCCCCATTGCCGTGACTCGTTGCCAAATGGGATAGCCGCTGAAGCTTTGCCGGTTTCCAAGGTATGATACGACGCAAACGCCAACGAATCCGGGGGTACCTCCATTGAGCATCAGGCTTTCCACGCGCGTACAGCGGGTCAAACCTTCACCGACACTGGCCGTCACGGCACTCGCCAACCAGTTGAAGGCCGAGGGGCGCGACGTCATCGGGCTGGGGGCCGGAGAGCCCGACTTCGATACGCCCGACCACATCAAGGCAGCGGCGATCGAGGCGATACGGGCCGGCATGACCAAATACACGGCGGTCGACGGCACGCCGGCGCTGAAACAGGCCATCGCGAGGAAATTCTCGCGGGACAACGGCCTGGACTACGCCCCGAACGAGATCCTGGTGTCCTGCGGCGGAAAGCAGAGTTTCTACAACCTCTGCCAGGCCCTGCTCGATCCCGGTGACGAGGTCGTGATCCCGGCGCCCTACTGGGTCTCCTATCCGGATATGGTGCTGCTGGCGGACGGGACACCGGTCATCGTGTCCGCCGGACAGGATCAGGGCTTCAAGCTGGCGCCCGAACAGCTGCGCGCATCGATCACCGGCGCGACGCGCCTGTTCGTGATCAACAGCCCCTCGAATCCCACGGGTGTCGCCTATACCGCCGCCGAGCTGCGGGCGCTCGGCGAGGTCCTGCTGGAATTCCCGGATGTCCTCGTCGCCACCGACGACATGTACGAGCACATCGTCTTTCCGGGCAACGAATTCGCCAATATCCTGAACGCCTGCCCGGAACTGCACGAGCGCACCATCGTACTCAACGGCGTGTCGAAGGCGTACTCCATGACCGGATGGCGCATCGGTTACGCCGGCGGACCCGCGCCGCTGATCGCCGCGATGAAGAAGGTCCAGTCACAAAGCACGTCCAACCCGGCCTCCATCTCCCAGGCCGCCGCCGTCGCGGCCCTCGAGGGAGACCAGGGCTGCGTGGCGGACATGCTCGCGGCCTTCGAGTCACGCCACGCCTATGTGCTGGAGAGTCTCAACGCCATCCCCGGCATCAGCTGCCTGCCCTCGGACGGCACCTTCTACAGTTTCCCCAACGTACAGGCCGCGATAGACGCGATGGACGGGATCACCGACGACGTGGGCTTCTCCGAGGCGCTGCTCGACAAGGCGGGCGTGGCCCTGGTCCCCGGCTCCGCGTTCGGCGCCCCGGGACACGTGAGGATCTCCTTCGCCACCAGCATGGAAAATCTCAGGGAGGCCATCTCCCGGATTTCCTCGCTTGTCGGCGGTTGAGGCGAATGCCTGAAATCGTTGACCGTCGTCTCGATCATCAAGTAGTATCTCCCGCCTGATCCCCGGTAGCTCAGTTGGTAGAGCGGGTGACTGTTAATCACTAGGTCGGCGGTTCGAGCCCGTCCCGGGGAGCCATAAAATCAAGCACTTACCGACATTTCACCTCCTTTCGTCACACTTCCCGGGACACTTTCGGGACACTCCCGGATGACGTGTTACCATACCTGACAGCTCACTGAACGAAGCGGACCCCGTCGGTGTTCACGCACCGTCGGGGTCCTGACCATCGCAACCTGTGATTGAAATAATATCTAAAATTAAACAGAAAAGAATGCCATATATAATAAAAAATTCTCAAGATATAAAACTATTAGAATTAAAATTAGCACAAAATATAGTTAGAAATACAAATACGGTTAAGTC
>JAYENI010000035.1:0-3510 GCA_034722015.1 Pseudomonadota bacterium | reverse complement strand
TTGATCCGCAGGGGTGCTTGGTGCGCATTAGCGATGGTGGCGTCACCACCGGATAGAAAACCGAAGGCGCGTGTTCGGTCAGATCAAAAAGCCTCGTGATGACAAAGAGATTTCCTGCTGAGTCGTGAAAAAGAGACAAGGCTGTGCCATTGACCGGGGTCGGCAAAATGGAGACCCCATTGCCGCCCAGAGAGTCACGGGGCAAGACCAGACCCTTTGTTCCGCTCTGGCGTCATCGATCTCGATCACGTTGCTCAGTCGATCGCTGCCGTAGTAATACTTGTAGCGAATCCGCAGGTCGTTCGGGCGCTTTTCGGCGCGCGCCTGTAAAAACGAGTCTCACCTCTAAGATGCGCAGTCAAATGCTATGATGCGATACTTGGCCTGCTTGCCTTGCGCTATATGACGATGGAGAACCTGATCATGTCAAGCGCCAAAGACGCCGCCCGCCGGCTCATCGAGCGGCTACCGGACCAGGCCCTTGGGACGACATCATGAACGAACTGTACGTGAAGCAGAAGGTCGAGGAGGGCCTGGCTGATGTCGAGGCCGGCCGCACCGTCCCGCACGAAGAGGTCAAGGCCGAGCTGCTGGGCCGAGGTGATTGAGTGGTCGCGCAGGGTCAGAGCTGATATCCGGGATCTGAAGGCCTACATCGCCAAGGACTCACCGTACTACGCCCGGCGACCGAGAGGATCGTCGCTTCGGTGGAGAAACTCGAGGAGTTTCCGAGGATCGGCCGGCCTGTTCCAGAGGCCGGGCTAATGTGGGAGAGCTGATCTATCAGGGCTACCGGATCATCTATTTGACTCGGCCCGAACGGATCTTCATCGTGACCATCATCCATGGCAGTCGGGATTTGGCGGCTAGAGAATTGAATCCTTGGAATATTGTTTGAACCACTAGTGTATGCGGCGCAATGCACTGCGGTTATTGCGACCTACGCGCTCGTCATCTCGTCATAGGCGTAGATCGTGACCTTGCTGGCGCCGGGATACACTGATGGATTGGTGATCGAGGTGACCTTGTCGAAGGTGTAGTCTGTGCGCTGCTCCTCGGGCGTGCCCATGCTTCACTCTTATTGGCCGGTCGGATTATATATCACCCACGGGGCAAGACCAGACCCCGATGCCCGTTCCAGACCCCGATGCCCCGTTCGTACAACGACCCGCTTCCAGGTTGGAGTAACCACCGGGTAAAATCGTTGAAGGGGCAGGTGCCTTGGTTTTCTTCCCTTATGGGTAAGTAAGCTACGACGATTGAGTGACGGTGTATTGACGATGATCAAGTCTTGTTCGATCAGTCTCAAAGTCTTATCGAGTCAGCTTGTTCGCTATTCTCAAGAAACCATCGGTAGGTTTGGTCCAGCCCCTCGCGCAGACCGATTTTCGGTTTCCACCCGAGGGCACTGAGCCGGCGGACGTCGAGGAGTTTGCGAGGTGCGCCGTCCGGTTTGGTGGTATCGAAGACGATTTTTCCGTCGTACCCCGTCACCTCGGCGACCATCCGCGCCAGGTCGGCGATGGCGATGTCCTCTCTCGTGCCAATATTGATATGCGAGAGCATGGGCCGGGTCTGCGCGGCATAGTCCTCACGGCTCAGGGCAAGCACGTACAGGCAGGCTGACGCCATGTCGTCGACGTGCAGGAATTCGCGCCTGGCCCTGCCTGTGCCCCATACCTCGACGGTATTGCGGCCGTTCTCCCTAGCCTCGTGAAACTTCCGGATCAGGGCGGGGATGACATGGCTGTTATTCAGATCGAAATTGTCGTGCGGGCCGTAGAGGTTCGTCGGCATGACGCTGCGAAAGTCGGTGCCGTATTGCCGGTTGTACGATTCGCACAGCTTGATCCCGGCGATCTTGGCGATCGCGTAGGGCTCGTTGGTCGGCTCCAGCGTGCCCGTCAGCAGTGCGTCCTCGCGCATGGGCTGGGCCGCCAGGCGGGGATAGATGCAGGAACTGCCGAGTAGCAACAATCGATTTACACCTGAGCGCCAGGCCGAGTCGATCACGTTGGCCTCGATCATCAGGTTCTCGTAGATGAAGCTGGCGGGGTAGGTGTCGTTCGCGTGAATCCCGCCGACGCGGGCGGCCGCGAGCACCACGTACTCCGGCCGTTCGGTATCGAAGAAGGCGCGGACCGCCGACGGGTCCAGCAGGTCCAGTTCAGCGCGCGTGCGTGTCACGATCCCGGAGTGTCCGCGTGATGCCAATGTGCGTGCGATGGCCGAACCCACCAGACCACGATGTCCGGCGACGAAGATACTGGCATCCGGTGACACGGCGCTCATGAAAATGTCCCCGTCCGCGAGCGGTTTGTCGGCGAGACGGGAACTCGCGATCCGGTTGACACGCGTCTATTCATGGTAGTTGTAGGTGCGAAGGCCCGCGTTTTTTACAAGCTGGTCCCGTTGCGCGAGCTTCAGGTCTTCGGTCACCATCTCGCCGACGAGTTCATCGAATGATACCTTTGGTTCCCAGCCGAGTTCCTCCCGGGCCTTGGTGGCGTCGCCGAGCAGCGTCTCCACCTCGGTGGGGCGGAAGTATCGCGGGTCGATACGCACGATGGTGCTGCCGGGACGCGGCGCATCGCCGATCGCCGCCCCCCCGATATCCGGTAGCGGGGCATCCCCGGTCGACGCCTCGATCAGCCCCGCTTCTTCAGTCCCTTTCCCCTCCCAGCGAATGATCAGCCCCAGTTTTCGCGCCGCGATCTCGACGAAATCCCTGACCGAATACTGATGGCCGGTGGCGATGACGTAGTCCTGCGGGCGGTCCTGCTGCATCATCAGCCACTGCATCTCCACGTAGTCCCGCGCATGTCCCCAGTCCCGCCGCGCATCGAGGTTGCCGAGGTAGAGGCTGTCCTGGAGGCCGAGCCGGATTCGCGCCAGTGCGCGGGTGATCTTGCGTGTCACGAAGGTCTCTCCCCTAACCGGCGACTCGTGGTTGAACAGGATCCCGTTGCAGGCATACATCCCGTACGCCTCGCGGTAGTTGACCGTGATCCAGTAACCATAGAGCTTGGCCACTGCATAGGGAGAACGGGGATAGAACGGCGTCGCCTCGGTCTGCGGCGTTTCCATGACCTTGCCGTACAGCTCCGAGGTCGACGCCTGGTAGAAGCGCGTCTTCTCCGCCAGGCCGAGAATACGGACCGCTTCCAGTAATCTCAGCGTACCGAGGGCATCCGAATTCGCGGTGTATTCGGGCGACTCGAACGAGACCGCCACATGGCTCTGCGCGGCGAGATTGTAGATCTCGTCCGGCTGGACCTGCTGGATGATGCGGATCAGATTGGTTGAGTCGGTCAGGTCGCCGTAGTGCAGGAAGAAACGCACGTCCTGATCATGGAGGTCCTGGTAGAGGTGGTCGATGCGATCCGTATTAAACAGCGACGCCCTGCGCTTGATCCCGTGGACTTCGTACCCCTTGGCAAGCAGTAACTCCGCCAGATAGGCGCCGTCCTGCCCCGTCACACCCGTAATCAACGCTTTTTTCGTCATCCG
>JAYENI010000034.1:0-3516 GCA_034722015.1 Pseudomonadota bacterium | reverse complement strand
AGGGGCAGCCGCTGGAGCAGTCGCTGGAGTTCGCGACCTTCTCCGCCTTCAAGGACTACAAGGACGAGATCGAGTCGCTGGTCTACGACCAGGGCCTCATGCCCCTGGCGCGGCGGACCTACGAGCGATTCTGGCGCAGTGACCAGCCGAGGATCCTCGACGAGCAGCTCTTCGGTGGAACGGCGCACAAGAACCCGCCCGAGGATGTCCTTTCGGACGAGGCCAGGTCCGCCTTCGGCGACCTGCGCCGACCCGGGCGCCCGGTGACACGCATCGCGGGGGTGCGCTATTCCAATGCAGTATTGGACTACGTGTTCGCCGACGTGAGAAACAGCGGCAGGGTGAGGCTGAACGGAAGACCCGGTTACTTCGGCGAGACCTTCTCCTGGAGCATCCAGAACGCCCCCGGCGCCATTCCCACGATCAATTCGGCAAATCGCTCGCTCGCGAGCTTCGCCCTCGACCCTTCGGCCTCTTCGGACATCAAGTCCGACGGCAGTAGCCCCTACCGCGTGCAGCTGTCAATGAGCAACGCGCACGCGAACTACGACGAGATCGTGCGGGGACAGTTGTGGAGCAACAGCTCGCTGGGATCGCTGAATTTCATTGATGACATCTACCCGTTACTCAGTGAAGGCTTCGATACCACTAAAAACACAGCAGGGAAACTGTCCTGCATCCAGTGCCACAGCAACGGGAATGTGGTGAGCTGGGCGGACGGCATCTTCGTACTGCGCGATTTTCAACTGCCCGAGGACAAAGCGCTCGACTATGCGTTCTCAAACTTCATGACCCGCGTCAACTGCGACGATCCGGCGAACAGCCTCGTCGTCCTGAAGCCCTCCGGGTTTCACCACTATGCCGGCACGGTGACCGGGTTCGCGAACCTGGGCGACGACTCGGGTGATGCCAACCACCGCGCGAAGATCACGCGCTGGATCATGGAGGGGGCGCCCTACGATGCCGCGGGATCGAAAAAGGGTTGTCAGGCGAGCCTGCCCGTTTTCTATCCAGGGATTATCGGACTGTCGCCGAAACCATTGAGTCCGGTACCCGGCGGGGAATTCCTCTCACGATGAAACCCCGGGGGCGCATCCTCGCGCGGATACAGGTCTGGCAGCGGCCCCGTCTTTTCCCGCCGCTTGTGCGGCTACAATAGAAGTCTAGCGACTTCTCTGACCAACCGGGGCCACCTCAGGACTTGTCGCTCTGAGGCGGAGCCTCGCTAGAAGACCGGGGGGAAATTGGACATGATAAAGACTTCAGGGAATATCGGTACGCGACCGGGGACGCGGCGTCGCGGTGGCCCTGACAAACGCACGATCATTAACGCCGCCGTCGCCGGGGTTTCGGCGTTGTCACTGGGCGCCGGCCAAGCGGCCACTCTGGGGGAACTTCCCGGTCAGACCGGCTTGCAGTCGGCCACCGGCGACGGGATCACCGCGGTGTGGAGGGGGTACGGGCCAGGTGGCATAAACGCGCGTACCGAGGAGGAGAAGGCTCTGTTCGGTATTTGCCGGTCGATGGTGCAAAATGGTAACCAGGTAGCGGGGAGCGGGCCGACGGCCTTCAGTCTGAACCTGCCCGTGGGGGAACTGAACGGGGCGATTCAGAACACCGCCACCGAGGAGATCGCGATGACCAATCAGGTCACCACGCGCACCTCGAACGGCCAGGTCGCCAACATCATGGGCCGGATCTCCGAACTCGCCGCCGGGGCGGGCGGGTTTTCGATCGCCCGGGTCAACGAGAACGGCACCCGTATCGGGGCGCCGACCCGGCTGGCCATGTCGGGTTCGGGTTACCGGGGCGGGGCGGCCGGGGCGGACGATGCGTCGATCGCGAGCAAGCTGGGGGGCTTCGTCAACCTGATCGGCAGTTTCGGCGACAAGGACCAGACGGACCGCGAGGCCGGGTTCGATTTCAATACCATCGGCGTGACCGGCGGACTCGACTATCGCCTCTCGGACAGCCTGATCCTGGGCGCGGCCGTCGGTTACACACGGCTGAATTCCAGCTTCAAGCAGTCCGCCGACGTCTCGGGCGGGGACTCCGACTCGAACGGCTTCGGCGCGGCCCTGTTCGGGCTCTATTACCTCGACCGGATCAATTTCCACGGCATCCTGGGCTACGCGCGCAACGACTTCGACCTCGAGCGCAGCGTCGTCATCCCGTCGAACAATCCGACTATCGCCTCGCAGTCGGTAACGGCCAGTTCGAGTCCCGACAGCAACCAGTTCTACATCGCCGGGGGCGTGGGCTACGACATGACCACGGGCGCCTGGAACTACGGACCGTTCCTGGATCTGCGCTATCTCAACGCCGATATCGGCGGCTACACGGAGACCGGCGCCGGTGGCCTGAACCTGCAGGTCGACAGCCAGGACTTCGATTCGCTGAAGACCGTACTGGGATTTCAGGGCGCCTACGCGATCAGCCAGAGCTTCGGTGTCCTGCAACCGTACCTGCGCGCCGCGTGGCACCACGAGTACCTGAACGACTCGCGCACCATCAATTCACGCTACGTCAACGAGTTCATCCCCGTCGGGGGCAGCCCCACCAACCTGCCGGTCGTGACCGAGTCGCCGGACCGCGACTACGGCACCATCGGGATCGGCCTGTTGAGCGTGTTCCAGGGGGGATGGCAGGGGTATTTCCTGTACGAACGCTGGATTGCGCTCGACAACATCACGGACAACGTCTTCGCGCTCGGGGTCCGCGGGGAATTCTGACCGTTCGTATGGGCCGCGGGCCTTCCCGCCCGCGGCCCGCGTGGCCGCTTTTCGCCAGGCGCCTGCCCAATGGCCTCTGAAGGCATCATCGACCCCGCCCGCGGCGCTGCCCCGGCAACAGAAAGTCGTCCTACGCGCTCCCGAATTCACTACACTTTCAGATACACGCACCGCAAACCGTTTCCTTCGGTGGTTCGCGTCGCGCGTGCCCGCCGGCCGCATCGCGGCGGAACGCCGGGACCAGGCAACCTTCCCGGACCAGCGCCGTACCGATGTCGTCGACAATCGAGATACCCGGTTTCAGAATCGAGTCCCAAATTGGCGTCGGCGGGATGGCGGTCGTCTACCTCGCGGTCCAGGAGAACCTGGACCGGGAGGTGGCGCTGAAGGTCATGAATGCCTCGATGGTATCAGATCACTCCTTCTGCGACCGGTTTCTCAAGGAAGGCAAGATCGTTGCCAGGGTCAGCAACCACCCCGACATCGTCACCATCCACGACATCTGCTGCTGCTACGACGGCAGGCACTACTACATGGCGATGGAGTACGTCGGCGGCGGGAACCTGAAGGACCGCGGGATGTAGCTACAGTATGATGTGCCGCTTTAGCAAGCCACGCCATACTGATTGATTTTTGAGCCTTTATGCGAGGGACTTTAATTCATGCGCAGGCTCTATAGCGACGCCAGTCATAACGAAAACGGTGGAACTTCAGTGCTTCCTATACTCCGCGATGATACGGAACACCGGTTATGGAAGGCAGTCCGATAATAAAAGCGTGAACA
>JAYENI010000033.1:0-16688 GCA_034722015.1 Pseudomonadota bacterium | reverse complement strand
CAGGATGACCGACGCTTCCTGCCCGGCATTGCCGACAATCTGCCGCAAGGGTTCTTCCAGGGCGCGACGTGCGATATCAATACCGACGTCCTGATCATGGTTGTCACCCGTGAGGTCGACGATACCGGCACGGGCGCGAATCAGGGCGACACCGCCGCCGGGTACCACGCCCTCCTCCACCGCCGCACGAGTGGCGTGCAGGGCGTCCTCGACGCGGGCCTTCTTCTCCTTCATCTCGACCTCGGTGGCCGCACCGACCTTGATCACGGCAACGCCGCCAGCCAGCTTCGCCATCCGCTCCTGGAGCTTCTCCTTGTCGTAGTCGGAGGTGGCCTCTTCGATCTGCGCACGAATCTGCTCGACGCGACCCTTGATGTCCTCGGCGCGACCCGCACCGTCGACGATGGTCGTGTTCTCCTTCGTAATGCTGATTCGCTTGGCGGTCCCCAGGTCATCCAGGGTGGCCTTCTCCAGGGACAGACCGACCTCTTCGGAGATGACGTTCGCGCCGGTGATAATCGCGAGGTCCTGCAACATGGCCTTGCGACGATCGCCGAAGCCAGGCGCCTTGACGGCGGCCACCTTGACGATGCCGCGGATGGTGTTGACCACCAGGGTGGCCAATGCCTCGCCTTCCACGTCCTCGGCGATGATCAGCAGGGGCTTGCCGGCCTTGGCTACGCCTTCCAGGACGGGGAGGAGATCACGGACATTGGACACCTTCTTGTCGTGCAGGAGGATGAACGGGTCCTCCAGCTCGGCGCTCATCTTCTCCTGGTTGTTGACGAAATAGGGCGAGAGATAGCCGCGATCGAACTGCATGCCCTCGACCACGTCGAGTTCGTTTTCGAGCGTCGAGCCTTCCTCGACCGTGATCACGCCTTCCTTACCGACCTTGTCCATGGCATCGGAGATAATCTCCCCGATGGCCTCGTCAGAGTTCGCGGAGATGCTGCCCACCTGTGAGATCGCCTTGCTGTCCGTGCAGGGCTTCGACAGGCCCTTGAGCTCCTCCACCACGCCGGTGACGGCCTTGTCGACACCGCGCTTGAGGTCCATGGGGTTCATCCCGGCGGCCACGGCCTTGATGCCCTCGCGGAAGATGGCCTGCGCCAGGACGGTTGCCGTCGTCGTTCCGTCGCCGGCGACGTCCGAGGTGTGGGAAGCCACCTCTTTCACCATTTGGGCGCCCATGTTCTCGAACTTGTCTTCCAGCTCAATGTCCTTGGCCACGGACACGCCGTCCTTGGTCACGGTCGGCGCGCCAAAGGACTTGTCCAGGACGACGTTGCGCCCCTTGGGACCCAGGGTGGCCTTGACGGCATTTGCCAGTATGTTCACGCCGGCCATCATGCGGCGGCGCGCGTCCTCGTCAAATCGAACTTCTTTTGCAGCCATGTTGCTGTACCTTCTGTTGTGCTTGAGTATTGAGTTTTGTGTTCAGGAACCGCGGACCCTGGATGAAACCCGGCCTCGCGGTCCGAGAGGGCCTGCCGGTCGGTCAGGCCTCGATCACCGCCATGATGTCGTCTTCGCGCATGACGAGAACTTCTTCGCCTTCAACCTTGACCTCGGTCCCGGAGTACTTGCCGAACAGAACCTTGTCGCCTGCCTTGACGTCCAGGGCGCGGACCGAACCGCTATCGGTCACCTTTCCGTTACCAACGGCGATCACCTCACCCTTGACCGGCTTCTCCGTTGCGCTGTCGGGAATGACAATACCCCCGGGGCTGGTTTTCTCTTCTTCCATTCGCTTGAGTACGACACGATCGTGCAATGGACGAATCTTCATCAGGAATAAACTCCTTCTCTGGTTGGAAGTAACAGATGGTCTGGGTACCGCACGAGGGGCCGTTGTTAGCACTCCCCGGTAGCGAGTGCCAGCAAATATAGTGGCGAAACCCCGAAAGTCAAGGCGTCGGCTCAATGTTTATCGCGCAGAACGTCGAATTCCCCCTCGATTACCCGTCCGCCGGCCTCGCCGCCGGGGGCACCGGGGGGCCGCATCATCTGGACACGTCCCGCAAGCCGGGAAAGCAGAAACCTCCGCGTCGGCGGCAGGAGACACATCAGGCCGGCGGCATCGGTCAGGAACCCCGGTGTCAGCAACATGGCGCCGCCGACGAGCAGGGCCGCACCTTCCATCAGGCTTTGCGCCGGGAGGACCCCGCGCCCCATCTCCTCGTTCAGGCGGGCAAGTGTCGCGAGTCCCTGCTGCCTGAGCAACCCTGCGCCCGCCACCGCCGTCGTGACCACGAGCCCCACCGTTGGCAGGGCTCCGATCAGGCCGCCCACCTGTATCAGGAGAAATATCTCCACCAGAGGCAGAAATACGAACAGGGCAAACAGTGTCAGATTCGTTTTCAAGCCCTCTATCCCCTCCAATACGATTGACCCGAGACACTGCTCATGTGGGGTCTGCCCGGCGAAATTCAAGGCGTCTTACCGACACGACTCCCATACCCTGATCCCGAACGAGCCGCCAGAATCGTCGGCCAGGCCAGTGCCAAAAGGCGCTCCATAAGGCTTGTTTATAGAAAATATAGCAATACCTATTTGGTTTTTTAGGGGGTTCCGCTTACTGTTCCCTCCCCTTGCCTGCGGCAGCGCACCGCGTGTCCCGTCCGGAGCCGGTGTCCGGGCGTCCGCCGGAAAGGCGTGACCTGCGCGGCCATTCCAGGTGCGGCGCGCTGCAAACCACAGCGTTACAGGATTCAACCCGCTGTTTTACCAGCAAATTTATAGATCAGAAACCTTAAGCCAAAGTCCAACGAAAAGGAGCGACAGCGATGCCAACCTATGTACGTACAGACAAGTGCGACGGCTGCAAGGGTCAGGACAAGACTGCCTGCATGTATATCTGCCCGCACGATCTGATGAAGCTCGACAAGGACGGATCCGAAACCGGCCATGCCATGAAGGCCTGGAACCAGGAGCCGGAGCAGTGCTGGGAGTGCTATTCCTGCGTCAAGATCTGCCCCCAGCAGGCCATCGAGTGTCGTCACTACGCGGACGTCGTTCCCCTGGGTGCTTCCGTACAGCCCCTGCGCGGTACGGACTCCATCATGTGGACCATCAAGTTCCGTAACGGCAACATGAAGCGCTTCAGGTTCCCGATCCGGACCACCCCCGAGGGTTCCGCGGATCCGTACGGCGGCGAGAACGATGCCGTCATGGACGAGATTGGCGACAACAACACCCTGTTCACCAAGGGCACCCATAGCTGCGACATGAGCCAGTTCGCCGCCAGCTGATCCCGTTCCAGAAATTCCGGCACGCTGTTCGGGGCGGGGTTGGGCGTACGTCCGACCCCGCCTCTTCCGGGGGTCCGGCAGCGACACCGGGACTTGAGATTTCCGGGCTTTCGAAAAACAAATACGCACAGGTCTCGCAGGGTTCGAGACGCGCTTTATAGAGGAAACTGATTGATGAGTGAGTACACTTTTGGCAACCCCGAGGTGGTCGAGGAAGAGGTCGATATCCTCCTGATCGGCGGTGGCATGGCATGCTGCGGCGCCGCATTCGAGATCATGAAATGGCTCGACGCCGCCAGGGCGCAAGGCACGGACATCACGGTCAAGCTGGTCGACAAGGCGGCGCTGGACCGCTCGGGCGCCGTTGCACAGGGCCTGTCGGCCATCAACACCTACATGGGCGAAAACGACCCGGCCGACTACGTGCGTTATGTGCGCGGCGACTTGATGGGCATCACTCGCGAGGATCTCGTCTATGACGTCGGCCGCCACGTCGACGACTCCGTACACCACTTCGAGAAATGGGGCCTGCCTATCTGGAAGCAGCCCGGTGAAGAAGGCAAGCACCTGGTCGAGGGCGGCAAGCCGGTCCGCTCCGGCCGCTGGCAGATCATGATCAACGGCGAGTCCTACAAGTGGATCGTCGCCGAGGCCGCCAAGAAGGCCCTGGGCACCGAGAACATACAGGAACGCGTCTTCATCGTGCGTCTCGAAGTCGACAAGAACGACCCGGGCCGCGTCGCCGGCGCCGCCGGTTTCTCGGTCCGCGAAGACAAGATCCACATCTACAAGTTCAAGGCCTGCCTGCTGGCCGCAGGTGGCGCGGTTAACGTCTTCCGTCCCCGCTCCGTCGGTGAAGGCACCGGGCGCGCCTGGTATCCGGTCTGGAACTCCGGTTCCACCTACTCCATGGCCGCTGAATGCGGCGCCGAGCTGACCCTGATGGAAAACCGCTTTGTACCCGCCCGCTTCAAGGACGGTTACGGCCCGGTCGGCGCGTGGTTCCTGCTGTTCAAGGCCAAGGCCATGAACGCCTTCGGCGAGGACTACCAGGAGAAGAACTACGATGACCTGAAGGTCCACGGCTACGACAAGTACGCCGTTGGCTTCAAGATGGGTACCTGCCTTCGTAACCACCTGATGATGAAGGAAATGAAGGACGGGCGCGGCCCAATCTTCATGGACACCCCGACCGCCATGGCCAAGCTGGCGGAGAACATGACGCCGAAGGAAATCAAGCATCTCGAGGCCGAGGCCTGGGAAGATTTCCTCGACATGACCATCGGTCAGTGCGGCGTGTGGGCCGGCGAGAACATCGAGCCCGACAAGGAGATGTCCGAGCTGATGCCGACAGAGCCCTACCTGCTGGGTTCGCATGCCGGCTGCGCCGGCCTCTGGGTCTCCGGCCCCCCCGACCTGCCCGGCACCCCCGCTCACTATCACTGGGGTTACAACCGCATGACCACGGTCAGGGGTCTGTTCACCGCGGGTGACGGCGTCGGCGCCTCCGGCCACAAGTTCTCCTCCGGTTCGCACTCCGAGGGTCGTATGGTCGCCAAGGCCATGGTCAAGTATGTGCTCGACAACCCGGACCTCAAGCCCGAACTGTCCCGCAGCGTGGAAGAGATCGTCGAAGAGATCTACAAGCCTGTGAAGACCTACCTGGAGCACAAGGACTACACGACAGCCATCGACGTGAACCCGCATTACATCACGCCGAAGATGTTTCAGTTCCGTCTGCAGAAGATCATGGACGAGTACGTCGCCGGCGTCTCCACCATGTACCAGACCAACGCCGCCATGCTCAAGGTAGCCGAGCGCAAGCTGGAGATGCTGCGTGAGGACTCCGAGAAGATGCGTGCCAAGGACCTGCACGAACTGCTTCGCGCCTGGGAGAACTATCACCGCCTGATCGCGGCATTCGCCCACATGAAGCATATCCAGTTCCGTGAGGAATCCCGCTACCCCGGTTATTACTACCGTGCGGACTTCATGCGGGTGGACGACGAGAACTGGAAGTGCTTCGTCAACTCCACCTTCGATCGCCACACCGGCGAGTGGACCTTGAAGAGGGTGCCGTGGGTCGGCCTGATCAGCAAGGCCGATGACGAACCGGAAGGCATGGGGAACCCCGGCGCTCCGGTGTAATCCAACTGCCCAAGGCACGTTAAGAGGCCGGGCATCCCGAGGGATGCCCGGCTTTTTTTATCCCCAATCATCAGAGGTATTTTTTCGAATGGACGAATTCGACGAAATCAGGGAGCACATCCCTTTCGAGAGTCCTGTCAAACCCGCGCAGCTCACCCTGGACAGCGAATTCCGGTTCAACTGTCACCCGGGGATCAGCTGCTTCAATGAATGCTGCAAGAACATCGATATCGTTCTGACACCCTACGACATCGTTCGCCTGAAACGCCGTCTGGATCTGCGCGCGGGCGAGCTCGTCGCACGCTACACCACCCCCTTCGAGATGGATTTTCATGGCCTGCCGGGGCTGAAGCTGGCGACAAAACCCAAATCGAGTGCCTGTGTGTTCCTGCAGGAAAGCGGATGTTCGGTCTACGAGGACCGGCCGGCAGCCTGCCGCTATTACGCCCTGGGAAACATGGGTGTGCGCAGCAAGGACGCCTCCTCGGTGGAAGATGTCTACTTTGTCGTCAAGGAGCCACATTGCAAAGGACACGAAGAGCCGCTCACACAGACGGTTCGTGAGTATCGTGAGGGACAGGGCGCGGACGCCTATGACGAGATGAACCGGGAGTGGCGGGACATCATCATCAAGAAGCGGTCCAGCGGCCCCACGGTTGGGGCCCCCTCCGAACGCAGCATGCAGCTGTTCGATATGTGCAGTTACGACATGGACAGTTTTCGGGAGTTCTTGCAGTCTCCGGGGTTCCAGTCCATTTTCGACCTGCCCGAAGACGAATCCCGCGCCCTGCTCGACGATGAAAACAAGCTGCTTCGGTTCAGTTTTCGATTCCTTAAGCAGGTTCTGTTTGGAGAGTTCACCATTCCCCGCAGGGAAAAGGCGCGCGAGCAGCGTATCTCGGAGCGAAAAGAGGTATGGAAAAGCCGCAAGGAGAAGGAATCAAGCGGCTTCAGGGAAAAGCAGGAGGACCTAAAATACTCGGATGCGCAGCAATTCTCGGCAACCACGAACTCCGACAACGACGGCTCGCCGGACGAGACTTGACCGTTCCATCGCCGCTCGCCGCCATGTCATCGTGGGGATCGTCTCCGACACCCACGCCTTCCTCGATCCTCGCATCGCGGCTTTGATAAGGAGCTGCGATCTCGCCGTCCACGCGGGTGATGTCTGCAGCCCGGCGGTTCTCCACGCGCTTTGCCCGAAGACACGCAAAGTCATTGCGGTTGCCGGAAATAACGACACCGTGGAGCGCCTGCCGACACGCCACGCGCATCTCGCCCACCGCCTGCCCCGCGAAGTTCGTGTGGAACTGCCGGGCGGGACACTTGCGGTCGAACATGGAGACATCCATGGCTTCAACCGACCCTCCCATGCCTCGCTGCGACTTTCGCATCACGAGGTGCGCGCCGTCGTTTACGGACACACTCACCGCGCGGTGCTGGATCTGTCAGACACTCCGTGGGTGATAAACCCCGGCGCGGCGGGGAGGACTCGTACACACGGCGGACCATCGTGCGCAATGCTCACCGCGACCAGACGTTCATGGCGGGTCCGGTTGGTCCGGTTTGAAGCGCTAAAAATACGGTGAGGGGAATCGGGGAAAGACCGGGACGACCAAGGTACTAACAGGCTGCTAAACTGAAGAGAAATCAGGCGCCACCCTGTTGCGGGTCACCGCCTTCCTCCCCGGGTGTGTGATGATGATGCTGGTGGCTTTCCACACCCTGGCGTACGTCATGCGAACCGTGATGATGTCTGTGTAAAAGGGAAGGCGCCAGTGCAGTCACGAGACCGAACGTCAGAACGGTAACACCGGCGCCACGCCGTACCCAGTTGTTCCGCACGAGTCCCCCAAGCCATCGGGAGGCGGCCCCCATGGCGAGAAGCACGGGCAGGGTCCCGAGACCAAAGGCAATCATCAATAGCGCTCCGGAGACACTGCCCCCGGAGGTGAGCGCCAACACCAGCGCTGAATAGACCAGACCGCAGGGTAACCATCCCCAGACCAGGCCAAGAATGACGGCCTGCCAGGGATGCCTGACGGGTATGAATCCGCGACCCAGGGGTTCTATACGTCGCCACAGCACGCCGCCAGCCTGCTCCAGTGGTGCCAGAATCTGCGGCACACCAACCAGGTAGAGGCCAAGCGCGACCATGAATCCCCCAGCGACCCAGTGGCTGATCTCCCGCGCATGCTCCAGGCTGACCAGGGAGTAAAATTGCGAACCGACAAACCCCGCGATAAGTCCTGCAGTAGCATAACTCGCAATGCGACCGAAGTTGTAACCCAGCAGATACCCCGTGGTCCGCCAGCCGAACGACTGTCCCTCGTCTCGCGCGATACCAAATGTCAGGGCCCCGACGATTCCGCCACACATGCCGATACAGTGGGCGGAACCCAGCAATCCAACCAGAAATGCGGCGACGAGACCTGCTTCTTCGATCATATTCGCGGGGGACCCGGACTACGGAGGTGAATCACCGGTGGACGCCCAGTGTCATGGTCGACTGACCAGGTAGCGACGCGCGACCGAAAAGTCGCCAGCTTCGCGCCTCGGATTCGATGAGGACGTACCATTCTCCTGTTGCCAGGTCGGGGATTTTCCCGGAGAAAGTTCCTGGTTCACTCGCGACCAGCCGCGTCGTGTAGTCCCTGTCATCGATGGTCGGGTGCAGAAGCTGCAACTCCAGCGCTGTCTCCATGGCTGGCTCTCCAGCCTGGGCAAGCTGGATATCGATCTGGCTGGAATCGAACGCGAAACGCACGATCGCGGTCATGCCGAGCGCCCTCGCCTTTTTATCACGCGCAAGGGTCCGGTTGATCGCGAGTCCCTGCTTGTAGTAATCGTCGACAACAAGCCCGTCGGCGGACCTCACGGCCAGAACCGCCGTGACGATCCCCATCACCACGGCAGAGGCGGGTACGGCAATCAGAAACCAGGGCCAGAACTGTCGATACCACGGCCGTGTATCGGTCCGTCGTCGGGAGAAATGCGGCGTACCTGTAAAATCCATGGCAGCTATTTCAATACGGGCCCGAGGAACCGCGCGGGTTCCACATGGGCAATCTCGGGGTTGTCGAGCGCAAACACCTCGAAATCAACCTTGCTGCTCGCGCGATCGATATTGACCGGGTCGATTCGCAGTCTCACTGGCACTTCCAGGACCCTGCCGGGCTCCACCGTGAATTCACCCATCGTATTGATCAGCTCGAGTCCTTCGATCCCCGAGGCAGACAGTCGGTACTGGTGGCGGCTCTGATCCTTGTTGACCACCTTGATGTTGTAGGTGTTCTCGATCAGGCCCTCGTGGGTTTCCCTGTACAGCGCGATGCGATCCCGAATCACGTCCACTTCCAGAGGAACACGTCCGGCGATGGAGAAAATCAGGGCGCCGACGAGCACCGCGAGCAAGGCCGCGTAGACGAACATCCTCGGTCTCACGACGTGCGTCTTCTCGCCGTGCACCGCGTGCTCGGTCGTATAGCGGACCAGCCCCTTCGGGTAGCCCATCTTGTCCATCACCTCGTCGCAGACATCGATACAGGCGGCACAGCCGATACACTCGAACTGCAAACCGTCCCGGATATCGATGCCGGTCGGACAGACCTGCACACAGAGCGTACAGTCGATGCAATCTCCAAGGCCGGCCTCGGCGGGATCGACGCTGCGCTTGCGCCCTCCCCGGGGGTCGCCGCGTTCCTCGTCGTAGGAAATGATCAGCGTATCCCTGTCGAACATCGCACTCTGGAAACGCGCGTAGGGACACATGTAGATGCAGACCTGTTCCCGCATCCAGCCGGCATTTCCGTACGTCGCGAAGCCGTAGAAAATGATCCAGAACGTTTCCCATGGGCCCAGGGACAGGGTGGCCACCTTGGCCGCCAGATCGTGGGTCGGGGTGAAATAACCAACGAAGGTAAATCCTGTATAGAGGGAAAACAGGATCCAGACTGCGTGCTTCCCCCCCTTGATGGCGATCTTCCGTGCGGAAAGCGGCATCTTGTCGAGCTTCATCTGCCTGGGACGATCGCCCTCAATCTTGCGCTCGATCCACATGAAGACTTCGGTCCACACCGTCTGCGGGCAGGCGTATCCACACCACAACCGACCCGCCAGGGCCGTGAAGAAAAACAGGGAAAGCGCCGCGATGATCAGCAGGGCGGCCAGGTAGAAGAAGTCCTGGGGCCAGAAGGTGATGCCGAATAGGTGAAACTGACGATTGGGCAGGTCGAGGAGAACCGCCTGCCGTCCGCCCCAGGTCAGCCATGGCACGCCATAGTAGGCCCCGAGTAGCACGAGAACCGCGAGAACGCGCAGTCTTGCGTATACCCCGTGGACTTCCCGCGCGTAAATTTTCTCGCGCTTGGCGTACAGCGAACGTTCTACGGCGGCGTCCTGCCCCTCGCTCGCCTGGTTGGCAGGCTGCTCGTCCATTACGTTGCTGAAGTCACCTAGGAAACGGAGCCGCGCACTTTACTACACGGCCTGCAGAAGTACATTGACATTACGCAGGCGACCGCATTGATGGCCCAGAAGAAGAAAAAGCCAACCGTGTAGGCGCCCAGGCGGGCGATTTCCGGCCCCCCGACGCAGGAAAAGACAATCTGGGGATCGTAGAGCGTAAAGACGATGATCGTGGTCAGACCGGCGGTCAGAAAGGACGGCCAGAGGACGGCGACGATCCTCTGGATCAAAGGAATGGTAGATTCTCCGTTCTCCATAAAACTGCCTCCCCTGGCATGATGCGATGCGAAAGAATACCGGGCGCACCATGCGGCGCAACCGGTCGCATCCTACCAGAAAATTCAGTCTTCGGCGGACAGGCTGTAGATATATGCCGCGATGACGTGGGACTTGTCGTTACCCAAAAACTCCTTGTGGGCGGGCATCTTGCCAGCGCGTCCGTCGTTTATCGCTTTCTTGATTGCGCCCGGAGAACCGCCGTACAGCCAGACATTGTCCGAGAGGTTGGGGGCGCCCAGCATCTGGTTGCCCTTGCCGTCCGGCCCGTGGCAACCCGCGCAAACGCCGAATTTGGCCTGGCCCGCCTCGACCAGCGCGGGATCCGCGTCGCGACCGCTGAGACTCAGGACGTAGGCCGTCACCTGCTCTACGCCTTCGTCACCCCCGACAGCCGCCGACATGGAAGGCATGACGCCGTTGCGTCCATCCATGATCGACGTCTTGATCGCGTCGGGTGTCCCGCCGTACAACCAGTCCTTGTTGGCCAGGTTGGGAAATCCCGGACCGCCTCCCGCGTCCGAACCGTGGCAGACCGAGCAGTAGTTCAGGTAAAGCCGGCGCCCGATGGCGACCGCCTCGGGATCCGCGCTGAGGGCAACGATATCTTCCTTGGCGAAAGAGGCAAACAGCGGTCCATAGTCGGCATCCGCCTTCGCCATCTCCTTCTGGTACTGGTTGGTGTCCGTCCAGTCGAGCACACCCCTGAAGCTGCCCAGCCCGGGATAGAGGATCAGGTAGATGACCCCGAAAACGAGCGTGATGTAGAACATGTTCAACCACCAGCTCGGCAGCGGGGTGTTGAGCTCCTCGAGATCCCCGTCCCACACATGCCCCATGGTCTCGTACTGCTTGCCGGGCACGATTTTTTCACTGGTCAACCAGCGGATCAGGACAAAACAGCCCACAATGCCCAATACCGTAAATCCGATGATCCACCAGCTCCAGAACGGGCTGAAGAACTCGTCAGACACCCACATCGTTTCCAATTCACTCATCGGTTTTTCTCCCGACTTTGGGTTCGTCGTCATCCAGGGCAAGACGCGAGGCCTCATCAAAAGACTTCTTTCGCTTACTGCTCCATGCCCAGATGATGATGCCGATAAACACCACCATCAGCAGGAGCGTCCACAGGGAATCGAGAATGGCGTAACCTTCAGGCATCAGCGTGTCGAGGTGATCGCAGTTCCGAGACCCTGCATGTAGGCGATGATCGCGTCCAGCTCGGTCTTGTCCTTCAGCATCGCGGGCGCGTTCTCGATCTGCTCCGGCGTGTACGGGTGCCCCATCAGATTCAGCACTTCCATCTTCCGCTTGATGTCGGAGGCATCCGCGGGCGTCTCGTCCAGCCACGGGTATCCCGGCATGATCGACTCGGGCACCACATCGCGCGGATTAATCATGTGAACCCGATGCCAGTCATCGCTGTAACGCCCCCCGACCCGCGCCAGGTCCGGACCGGTCCGTTTCGAGCCCCACTGGAAGGGCCTGTCGTAGACGAACTCTCCGGCCACCGAATAGTGACCGTAACGTTCGGTTTCAGCCCTGAAGGGCCGGATCATCTGGGAGTGGCAGAGGTAGCACCCCTCCCGCACGTAGATATCGCGGCCCGCGAGACTGAGCGCATCGTAGGGCTCAACCCCCTCCACCGCCTGCGTGGTGGCCGGCATGAAGTACAGCGGCACGATCTGCACCAGGCCGCCGACGCTGGCGACGAGGAGGATCAGAATGATCAGCAACGCCGTATTCGTTTCTACTATTTCGTGGCCTTTTGCCATCTTGGTTCTCCTCCTCAGTGCGCCGGCTCGGGAATCGCGGACTCGACGCTCTTCGCACCGGCCACGGACTTCCAGAGGTTGTACACCATCACCAGCAGGCCGAACAGGAAGATCGCGCCTCCCAGAAACCGCACGATGTAGAACGGATGCATCGCCTGCACGGACTCGACAAAGCTGTACGTCAGCGTGCCATCGACGTTGACCGCGCGCCACATCAGGCCCTGCATGATACCGGAGACCCACATGGAGGCCGCATACAGAACGATTCCGATGGTCGCGGTCCAGAAATGCACCTCCACGAGCTTGAGACTGTAGAGCTCACGATCGAACAGGCGCGGAATCAGAAAATACATGGCGCCGAAGCTCACCAGCGCGTTCCAGCCCAGGGCGCCGGAATGCACGTGACCGATCGTCCAGTCGGTATAGTGCGACAGGGCGTTGACGGTCTTGATGGACATCATCGGTCCCTCGAACGTCGCCATGCCGTAGAACGCCACCGAAACGACGAGGAAACGGATCACCGGGTCCGTCCTCAATTTGTCCCAGGCCCCGGACAGGGTCATGATGCCGTTGATCATGCCGCCCCATGAAGGCGCCAGCAGGATCAGGGAGAACACCATACCCAGGGACTGCGCCCAGTCGGGCAACGCCGTGTAGTGCAGGTGGTGGGGGCCGGCCCAGATATAGGTAAAGGTGAGCGCCCAGAAATGGACGATTGACAGCCGATACGAATAAACCGGCTGATTCGCCTGCTTGGGAATGAAGTAGTACATCATCCCCAGAAAACCTGCCGTCAGGAAAAAGCCGACCGCGTTGTGGCCATACCACCACTGCACCATGGCATCCTGCACGCCGGCGTATGCCGAATAGGACTTGGTCAGCGTCACGGGAATCTCGGCGCTGTTGACGATATGCAGCATGGCGATGACGATGATGAACGCACCGTAGAACCAGTTCGCCACGTAAATGTGTTTCACTCGCCGTATGACGATTGTGCCGAAAAATACAATCGCGTAGGCCACCCAGACGACAGCGATCAGGATGTCGATCGGCCATTCCAGCTCCGCGTATTCCTTGGACGTGGTAATGCCAAGGGGGAGTGTGATCGCGGCCAGGACGATAATCAGCTGCCATCCCCAGAAGGTAAACGCCGCCAGCTTGTCAGAAATCAGCCTGACGTGGCATGTCCTTTGTACGACGTAGTAGGACGTCGCGAACAGGGCCGAACCACCGAATGCGAAGATCACCGCATTCGTATGCAGTGGCCTGATTCGACCGAATGTCAGCCATGCAATATCAAAATTCAAAGCGGGCCAGGCCAACTGCGCGGCGATCAGTACGCCCACGGCCATACCGACAACAGCCCAAACGATGGTCATGACAGCAAACTGTCGCACCACCTTGTCGTTGTAGGTTGTCTGCTCAGACATCTGCCTCTCCTGAGTATTGGATCAATGGGTTCCTGCTGCCTGCGAAACGACCTCGCAGGACACGTCAATGTGCCTATGCGCCGGTATCCGGATTGCGCAGTGAATTCGAGGTTATCCGCCCGTCACGAACCGGGGTTCAAAACCGTGCCCCCAGAGGATTGCCGTCGCCGCCAGTGTCGCGACCAGCACTACCAGACCGACCCCCAGGACCGCGGACGAAAAGAGAAAACCTCTCTCGGGAGAGGATACGTCCATCATGATAGGCAGCCCGGTGTAGAGCAAATATACCGTGTACGCCAGCGCGGGCAGGCCCAGTACCATATTGAGCCAGAGAATCGGGTACAGCTGGAAGATTCCGATCAGGAACAGCGGGGTGGCGACATAGGAGGCCAGCACGATGGCCCTCGAAAGCGGCGTCTCGGAGTCGTAGGTCTTGCCCATCCAGTGGATCAGGTAACCCACCGAGCCCACCGCGACCAGCATGGCGAAATAATAGAGTACGGCGATGACGCCAGCGCTCTGCACGGTCAGCTTGACCGGGGTCTCGGTACCGATCTGCCAGCCGATCTGCGACGTGCCGATAAAGCCGCAGACCGCGGGAATCGCGGCCAGGAAAAGGGTATGTGTCGCGAAGCATTTGCCAGCGGTACACCCCTCGTCGTGCAAGCGCTGCCATTCGCGCTTCGGGTCCGTAAACAGACCGATAACGTGTTTGATGACCACTGGCGACCTCCCCGTTGTTTTCTTCGTTGGCCCTGAACCGCCACATCCGATAAAGCGTAACCTGGCCTAGTATGGTGCATGCGGGCGGAAACGCGCCGTATATTAGCACTATCTTTAATTACTGATTCTGTTAACCACCCTGGAGTTGATGTGCATCAACTCCAACTGAATACCCTCGATACTCAAGACACCGGATTCGGTAAAGAATCAAGCAGTGGCGCCCCCGGGTCCGGCCGGCGGTGCGACGCGGGCTGTCCTCGCCGGTCCGCACCTCCGCGCCAACCGCCGGATCTCAGCCCATTCTGGAGTAGCTGGAGATGCCGGGATTGCCCTTCACCCCCTTGAGGACCGGGGTGTTGAGCTTCTTTATCTTGACCGTCTTCTCGCGTCGCAGATAGTCGGCCACTTGATCCCACACCGCCGGTCCCGGAGACTGCGATCCCACCGTCGCCCAGCCGGCAACCACGTATTTTTTTCCGGAATCAACGGATTTGCCGTTGTCCAGCGTCATCTCCGTGATTCGCTCGCCGAACGGGTTGTCAGGACTGCACACGTAGTCGAGCCCGCCCACACGCACCATGTCACCGCCCTGCTGATAGTAGGGATCCGCGTTGAAGAGATTGTCGCACACGTCCTCGAGGATCAACTTGATATCCGCCCCCGTCATTTCCCGGCGGTAGGTTTCCGGGTAGGTCATGCAGGTCTGGTCCAGGACGTTTTCCATGCGTATCTTCTGCCCCGCCAACACCGAGGTCCCCCAACGGAAGCCCGGGGACAGCGAGATCTGGGCGTCGTTCTCCTGATTCAGGGCATCACAGATGACCTGATCGAAGGTGCCGTTGAAGTTCCCGCGCCGGTAGAGTGTTTCGTCGGCGACCGCCAGTTCCTCTCCGATCCACCCCGCGTAGGGTTTGCGGGTCTTTTCGATGAAGGCGGTCATGGCCTTGTCGGGTTCGATGACGTTCGAAAACACGGGTAACAGACGATAGCGGAAATCGCGGACCTTTCCGCCCTTCACATCCATATCCATGACGCCGAGGTACTTGCCGTTGGAACCGGCATTGGTCACCAGCGTCGAACCGCCCGGGTTCTTGACCTGGGTGGGAGCCGGAACCCCGTCGTGGGTATGTCCACCGAAGATCACGTCCACGCCCCGCACGACCGAGGCCATCTTCAGGTCAACGTCCATGCCGTTATGGGAAATAACAACGACCGCATCCGGCTTGTCCTCGTCACGGACCTTGTCGACTATCTGCTGCATGTCGCCGTCGTTGATGCCGAATGTCCAGTTGGGGATGAAGCGCTGGGGATTGGCGATCGGAGTGTAGGGGAACGCCTGTCCGATGACGGCAACGCGCGCCCCGCCGACCTCCTTGATGGTATAGGGAGGAAATACGTGGCCGGTATCCTCGTCGTGGACCGGGGTGCCCTCGAAAAGCGCGTCCTCAGTGGCCTTGACGTTCTGGGCCACGAAATCGCCCTTGAACGCCTCGACGTTTTTCAGAACCTCTTCCTCGAGATAGGTGAACTCCCAGTGGCCCGTCATCACGTCGACACCGAGCAGGTTACAGGCCTCGACCATGTCCATTCCGCGCGTCTTGTAGGCGCTGCCGGAACCCTGCCAGGTATCACCACCATCGAGCAGCAGGCTGTTTCCGTCCCCGGCGGCCTGACGCAGTTGCTTCACCAGCGTCGCCAGATGGGCGAAACCGCCCACCTTGCCGTACTTTTCCGCGTCCTCGGTGAAATCCAGATACGTGAAGGCATGTGCCTCGACCGAGCCGGGCTGCAGGTTGAAATGGGACAGTAACGCGTTGCCGACCAGATGGGGCGCGTTCCCGTAGGCGCCGCCAACACCGAGGTTGACGTTTGGTTCCCGGAAGTAGACCGGCATCAGCTGCGCGTGGCAGTCCGTCATGTGCATCAGGCGAACGTTGCCGAAATTGGGCACCTCGTAGAGATCGCCGGGCACCTTCTTCTTGGCGTATACCGACGTGGGTAGCAGCCCAGCGGCGCTCGCAAGCCCCATCAACTGAATAAATTCACGTCTCGACAGGCTCATCTGCATCCTCCTCCATCATGGTACGGGCGGGTTTTCGCCCGGACACTCCGTTCTGGTCTTTTTTTGCGCCACATGGCGTAGTCGGGCCGTGAACCGGGAAATCAACCTGCTCCCGATGCGTCCGTACCCTTGTCAATCGCCGATCGGGCTGTTCTCTTCTCCCGCCGAGGCAGTGGCTTCGACGGAAGACCAGACGCGATGATAGCGCAGACGAAGGACAAATGTGACAGGCAGTCCTGCCCGGGGCGCCTCACTTCGAACATGACCCCCGCGACAATGCGCAATGCCGGGTTTCAGGGACTCCGGTATGCTGACCGATTCGTAACCGCACAGGCTTCCGTTGTTGGCGAATATGCCGTCGCCCGAACCCGAACGCAAAGTGACACCGCCGCAACCCGCCGGCGGCGGCTGCTACCACTGTGGTCTGCCTGTCCCGCCAGGCATCGATATCCGCGTCGACATCCTCGGGGATTCACGGGCCATGTGCTGTCACGGGTGCCAGGCGGTTGCGCGCGCCATCGTCGACGGCGGGTTGGAGGACTACTACCGC
>JAYENI010000032.1:0-16731 GCA_034722015.1 Pseudomonadota bacterium | reverse complement strand
GATTATCGTTCGTCTTCAAGGCGCGGTAACGGGCGCATAGTCGTTCTATGCAACCGTTGCCGCAACGCCGAAGACGGACGAAAAGACAAGCAGGATGGTATGTCATTTTCCAGAAATCGCCTAAGGCTCGGTAGGGTGGACAAGCGTAGTTCAGCGCAGTCCACCAACAAACCCCGGCGACTTTTTTCAATCCGCACAAGGTTATTGAGAGGTTACGCACATGGCGAGAGGAGTGCGGCGGCAGGGAACATCGACGGACTATAATCCTCTCTTCCACGGACCCGTCCCCTGTCATCCCTTCCCGGGAAACCGCAGAATAGGGTAATCGAGAGGGGCCCGGTACGAGGCGCACCCACCGCGGCGGTCGGGACAGGGTCGAACTGCCGCGCAAGGGCGCCTGCCGGTCGCCGCCTCCGGCATACTTCAACAGGCTGTTACGCTTGTCACTGACGGGTCACCGGACCACATCATGAGCAGCGACACCGTCGCCCACACGATATTCCTGATCTTTACCGGCGCCGCGGTACTCGCCACGGTGGCCCTCTACGCGCGGCAGGCGATGATTGTCGCCTATATCGTCCTGGGCATCCTGCTCGGCCCATCCGTACTCGGGATCGTCGAGGACCCGGCAGTCGTCAGACAAATCGCGGATTTCGGCGTCATGTTCCTGCTCTTTCTCCTCGGCCTGAACATGTACCCACAGAAGCTCGTCACGCTGATGCGCGAGACGACCATCGTCACCGGCGCGAGCTCTCTGGTCTTCGCGCTCACGGGGTTCGCCGCCGGATGGCTGCTCGGCTACACCCTGGTCGAGTGTCTCATTCTTGGCGCGGCCCTCACGTTTTCCAGCACCATCATCGGCCTCAAACTGCTTCCTACCACGGTACTGCACCATCGGCATACCGGGGAAATCATCATCAGTATCCTGCTGCTGCAGGACCTCGTCGCCATCGTCATCCTCCTGCTGCTGGAAACCACGGAAGCCGGACCGATCCCGACCGGCGACCTCGTGCTGCGGCTGATGGGACTGCCGGCGCTGATCCTGGCGTCATTCCTGTTCTCCCGATATGTCCTCGTCAGGCTGATCGCTCGATTCGACAAGATCCAGGAGTACATCTTTCTGGTCGCGATCGGATGGTGTCTTGGCACCGCCGAACTGGCCGCCGCGCTGGGTCTGACGCACGAGATCGGGGCCTTCATCGCGGGTGTCGCCATCGCCACCAGTCCGATCTCCGACTTCATTGCGGACAGCCTGCGACCGTTGCGCGACTTCTTCCTCGTCATCTTCTTCTTCACGCTCGGCGCCAGTGTCGATCTGGGAATGCTGATGGGCGTTCTCGTTCCCGCCCTGTTGCTTGCCACGCTGGTCATCGCGCTGAAACCGGTCGTCTTCCGCTTCCTGCTTCAGCGCTCCGGCGAGGCATCGGGACGTTCCACCGAGGTGGGGTTCCGGCTTGGCCAGGTCAGCGAGTTTTCCCTTTTCATCGCGGTGGTGGCGCTGGAGACCGGCGTGATCGGCGCCAACGCGTCCTATCTGATCCAGGTCACCACCCTGCTGACGTTCATCATTTCGTCATACATCATCGTTTGGCGCTATCCCACGCCGATCGCGGTGTCGGACCGCTTGCGCAGGGACTAGGAGCCTGTCCGAGAATGGAAGTGCTACTGCGGATAAACCTCGCGACCAACCCCATTCTCGGACAGGCTCCTAGCCAGACCCCGACGAGACGGATGCAGCGCAGGAAAGGAACCGGGCACCGCGTAACGTGGTGACTCGCGGTCGCATCCATTTGTTCCCGATTTCCCGGCCCGACCGGGTCCCCGGATCGTCGGTAAACGTTTATAATTGAAAGTGAGGGATGGAGCGTGGCGATCGTCCGGGGTCACGCTCGGTACAGGAAGACACCGGCCCGGCAATCGGGGTCCGTGCCACAGGGAAACCCGGGGAAGGCCGTCAGTCATGACTCGATTGACCCTTGGCAGTAAAACCGCACCGTTTTTTTCGGGCCGTGCGCAAAGGCCGTATTGTGCCCTCTTCCCGCTGCTTCTCCTCCTGTTGATGACAGGATGCGCAACCTATTCGGACAGGGTGGCGAACGTCCCCCTCGAAATCGAGGCTCGCTGCACCGAGGCCCGAAAGGCGATCTACGACACCCATGAATGCGAGGGCAACGGCAGCCTGCTCTGCAACATGCAACTCGGCATTATCGAGCATCGCTGCGCCAACTACGCCCAGAGCAACGTCGTGCTCTCTCGCGCCGACACGATCGCCGAGCAGCAGTACACCATCCACGGGTCGCGGGAACTGCAGAAACTCATGCTCAACCCGGCCACCGCGCCATATCGGGGCTCGGCCTACGAATGGGTCTACATCAGTTACCTCAAGGCGCTCAACTATCTCGGCGAGGCCCGCCAGGCCGCGGACGAGTCCGCCAGGCAACGCGCGCTCGAGGAGGCCCGGGTCGAGATCCGCCGCGTCGACATCAAGCTGCGTGACATCGAGGCGCGCAAGGGTACCTACAAAGAGGCGGCGTCGCGTTCCGAGGACTCCTTCGGCACCATGTTCCGGCTCTACAACGGCCTGCAGGGCAATCTGATCGACAACGCCTCGCTGGTGTACCGCGAGGATGCCTACATCCGATACCTCAGCGGCGTCGTTTACGAGATGCTCGGTGAGTGGGACGACGCCCGGATCGCCTACCAGAATGCAGCCACGCTCTACGACGAGGGCTACACCAATCAGTACGAACTCGACGAGGACATGGCCGAGCAGGCCTGGTTCGACGCCGTCAGAATCATGCGTCGCGGGGGCTACGGTGACGAGTGGAAACGGATCTCCCGCACCCGTCTGTCCCCTGAACGGCAAAGGGAACTTGCGGAACTGGATCCCGACGCCGCACAACTGATTGTCATCGAACACTTCGGACGGGTGCCACCGACAGGAGAGCTCAACCTCCTCCTGTCGGCCATTCCGCAACATCAGCAGCTGGTACTGAGACCCGTACCCACCGGTTCGCTGGACGAACAAAGGGCGCAGCTCGAGTGGTTCTTCATGGTTTACGCCGACAAGGGCATCCTGACGCTGCTGCGCA
This sequence comes from Pseudomonadota bacterium, assembly GCA_034722015.1. GTDB lineage: Bacteria > Pseudomonadota > Gammaproteobacteria > JAJDOJ01 > JAJDOJ01 > JAJDOJ01. The sequence continues at coordinate 13,639 of JAYENI010000032.1, read as the reverse complement.
AGTACAACCACGGCGGCATCCAGGCCGTGGCACGCTCGCCCGTCGAGAAAACCATTTTCGCCGGCCCGGCCTGGCACCTGCTGACGGAACTCAAGGTGCCGCAGGCCATGCAGACCGTCGGCGGCGTGCGCGTGGCAGTCCCGTACAAGAAACCCTTGCCGCAATCCGTCGGTTCCTCGTCACTGCGGATCGATGGCATGGAAGTGGCGACGCTTGACAGCGCCGAATCGGTCGCCCACCTGGCCCAGGCGACGCAGCTTCGACGCTCCGGACTGGAGATCTGGTCCGCGGTGGCCGGCGCCACGGCCAAACTGGCGGCATGTTCGGCACCAACACCCGACGACTGGCTGATCGCCTGCTCCCTGGTGGCCTCCGCGCTGGCCAGGGCGGAGACGCGAAACTGGGCATTGCTGCCCTACACCGTGCGGATCAAGCGGATAACCCTCGAACCCGGACACCACGAGGGCGAGCTGGTGGCATTCGATACCCGGGGACAGAAGCTCGATCGGGAAACTGGAAACTTTGAGCTCGAAGCGGGCGACCTCAACGTCTGGTCGGTCTTCACGACCATGTTTCCGACAGCGACGTCACCGCCCCGTTCGGCGGGAGTCGAGCCGGCGAAAACCGCCCCCGCGGCATATACCCCACCGCCGACACCAGCAACGTACAACCCACCGCCACCGCCTCCGCAGGCAGAAAGCCCGTCACGGCGGCGGTCTTCGTCCAACGCGAGCCGGGCCTTCGGCTCGATCCTCAAGGCGGTCACCGAATCCCTGGACGAAGTACTGGAACAGGGGCTCCCGTAAACTTGCATACACCAAAGGCAGATGCACAAGGGACGGGCGTATCGCATGCGGCGGCCAGGGCGGGAAAATTTGATATCGGGCGAACCGTCTGGAAGGGCACGCCCATGGATTACCCCTGAGAACTGGAGGATTTCGATGCGGATGAATACCGGGATGCGCGCAGGCCTGAGGTGGTCGACCGTTCTGGCCCTGTTGGCGGGTGTGTGGGGTTGTGCAACGGTCGAGACCCAACGGGTTTCCACGGAGGAAACCATCGATCTGACCGACAGCTGGAACGACACGGATTCGCGCCTGGTGGCGGATGAGATGATCGACGATATGCTGACCTTTCCCTGGATCCAGCAACACCAGCAACGCTCCGGCGAACAGCGCCCGACCGTCATCATCCAGCGAATCTACAACCGCTCCCACGAACACATTGCGGTGGACACCTTCGTCAATGACCTGAAGCGCGCCATGATCCGTTCCGGCAAGGTCGATTTCGTTGTCGGCGGCGATGAACGCGACGATGTGCGCGGCGAGCGCAAGGACCAGGAACTGTACGCTCGCGAAGGCTCCCAGGCCGAGATGGGACAGGAGGAAGGTGCGGACTTCGCGCTTTCCGGCAGTATCGACTCGATCGTCGATCAGGTCGGCGGCAAGCGGGTGACGTTCTACCAGGTCGACCTCAAACTGATCGACATGACCTCGAACCGGGAGGCGTGGAATGGACAGAAAAAGATCAAGAAGGTGCAGACTCGCAGCCGCTTCAGCCTGTAGTCTTGCGGCTGTCGCGTTACTGACGACGTCCGGTTGTCAAACGACATATGCGCCCCCCGACGACGACCTGCCCTCGGGCAGGGCCGACAAACCTGCTGCGGCGGCGTACCGCGAGCTGGACCAGGGAGAGACGCCTCGCTGGGTACGCTATCCGCCGACCGGCGCGGGCATGCTCTACGGCGTCGGTTCCGCACCGACGCACGGTGGCAACCAGGCCCAGGGTGTACAGAAGGCAAAGGAAAGGGCGCGCGCCGACCTGCTGAAACAACTGCACGTGCGTATCTCGGGGGAAACGGAGGTCAGCGCCACGCGCGTCATCCAGGGCGGCAACACTCAAATGACCCGCAAACTCCGGGAAGCCGTCTATACGCAGATACCGGAAACCAAGTTGACCGGCGTCGATGTCGAGGAGGTCTATGTCGACCACGCGAACTTCACCGCCTGGGCACTGGTGAGACTGGACCGCGACCGTGCCGCGGCGAACCTGCGTGACGAGATCGCGGACCTGGACAGGGAGATCGCCCGCTACGCCGCGGTCCCGGGCACGCTACCCAAGCACGAACAGCTCGACCGTACCCTGCCTGCGCTGGCCGTGATGGCGAAGCGGGACCAGTTGGAGGCACGGCTGCGACTGATCGCGGGCGGCGCCGCGCCGCCCACCTCCGCCGAGGAGGCGGCGTTGAACCGGCGCATCAACGACCTGCTCAACAGCCTGGTCATCGTACTGCGCCCGCAGGGCAAGGCCGCCAGGAACGTTGAGCCCTACCTGCTCAAGTACCTCACCGGCCGGGGCCTGAGCGTCGCCTCCAGCGGGAAGGCGGACGTGGCGCTGGAATACGACTTGCAGACCCGTGACACAGTCGACGGGAACCGCTATTTCTCGTTTGCCGAAGGGAACATTCTGGTCAAGGACGCCCGGGGTGAGACGGTTCGGTCGGTCGATGCCCGCGCCAAGGGCGTCTCCGGCGTGAGCGCCGATCAGGCGCGCTCGAAGGCCGTCGAGCAACTTGGCGAACGCCTCGGCGAGGCGGTGCAGGCCGGGTTTATCCACAAACTCCAGCAGGGTCCCTGAGCCCCCGATCGCTCTGGATCAGGTATAACCGGCAAGCTGCTAGAGTTCGGAAAACTTCTCTCCGAATTTTTCTTCCCACGTCTGTTTGAACAGGTCTTTCAGCCGTGTCAACAGGTCGATGGAATCGTCATTCGTCTGCAGCAAATCGAAACTGTGGCCATTCGCCAGGATATCGTGGTAGGCCTTTCTCATGGAATCGATTTCCGATTTCGTCCCCTCGGGCCAGTTATTGGATTTGCAATAGAATTCTGTCCAGGCCGGAGTTTCTTCTCTGCCTGCGTCGTGATACGACGGCCATTTCGCGGAACGGCCGTCGTATCACGTGAATCCGCCCCTAACGGAACACCAGGTGTTTGCGCCCGGCTCCCTGCAACCAGTAGGCCTGAACCAGGGGCCAGTTCGCCTGCAGCAGGCTGATCGCATCATCCACGTTTTCGAGGTTCAGCTTTACCGGCAGAAAACGCCGGCGCATGCGCTTTATGTTTGAACCAAACGCCCTGGAGACCATGACCTGCGCACCATGGGTACCCAGCAGGCGTCCTGTTCCGCCGCCCTTGTGACCACCGCTGTCGGCATGAGGCGGATGTCCCTGTAACTCTCCGGTACGAGGATTGGTCACGGTGCCGACCCGGGTTGCGGAAACCGCGGTCAGCCGATAGAAATCGAACCGCGGTGCCTCGCCAAAGTGCCCTTTCGGGATCGCGTCGCCGTCCAGCGTCGCAAACGCGACTACCAGACCGGAACTTTCCATTTCTTCGTCCACTGTGTTTTCCACTCCGTCAAGCAATGACGCGCGTCATTTGCAAAGAACGAGATCGGAAAGTTTTCGAGTCTCGCTGAAGCCTTGCGTTCGTCTTCCACGGCGGGGACCCTCGGGATCCATGCCAAATAACCAAGTAGAATTGTAAGTCATTTGGCGCGGCTGTCATTGAAAATCGTCAATCGACGGCGCCGTCCGCGGGGGGCTCGAATCGATGGTGTGGAAACAGTCCCCGGGAATCCGGAAAATTTTGTCGGACCCGAAGGCGCGCCTCCAGGCCCGAATCGTGAATTTTGCCAGGGTAATGTGCTTCTACCGGCGCGGAACGGGCGATCAGGCCATGCGCACGGTGACGCTGAGGCTCAAGGCGTTGCCGGAAACCACGGGCATACTTCGACTTTCTGGGCGATACTTTTAGACAGTGCTACTCGACACGGACCGGGCGAGTCTACTTCGGCACATACTTGCCGGATAAAAGCGACATAATGTTGACCCGTAAGCTCATAGAAAGTGGGCCACCAGATATTCTATACAGGATGGACCCTGTCGATTCGACCTGATTGGGGGTATTGTTGATCGTGTATCCGGAATTCCTCTGTATCGGTGCGATGAAAACAGGGACTACCTGGCTATGGGCGAACCTGCGCCAGCATCCCGACATCTGGCTGCCTCGTAAAAAAGAGATCCACTATTTCACCGGTTGGGACAACCCCGACCCGTCCTGGCACAGGCACCTGATACGGTCCCTTCGGCGTCCTGGCCTCAAAAGCATGCTGTTTTCCGACCTATGGCGTATGCGTTTTCGAAGTGTACCCTGGGAACTCCGGTATCTGTTTGGCCGAAGAAATGACCGGTGGTATGCGTCCCTCTTCGAGGGGGGCCGGGGTAAGGTTTCAGGAGACATGAGCGCTTCATACGCAGGGCTCGACATGCCTGCAGTTGAACATGTGTTCGCGCTAATGCCGGATGTCAAGGTGATCTATGGCCTTCGAGATCCAATCGACCGTGCGTGGTCCCATGCATTGATGGCGGTTGATCTGCGGATAGAGGCGTTCAGGCACTCGAAAAGAAGGCAGTATGAGGAACTGAACCTGGAGGATTTTATCCGATTTTTTGAAAGTCCTCTGGCCGGATACCAGGGAGATTTTCTCCGCACATTTCAGATCTGGGATACCTACTGTCCCGAGCACCATTTTTTCACGTTCTTCATGGAAGATCTCGTCAACCGACCCGCTGAACTGCTGATTGATACCTACAAGTTCCTGGGCGTCGATTGCGCTTCGCATCTGGTCCCGGACTCCGCGGCCAGAAAAGTCCGCGCGGGCGCCGGACATGCCATGCCGGATCCTGTCCGACAGTATCTGGCCCGGGTCTACCACCCGCAGATCCTGCGGCTGCAGCGCTCGAAGCGCTTTTCCGGGCAACACGCGGAGTACATCGAGAGCTGGCGGAAGAATGCCGTGACCTGGCTGTAGGGTTTCAGACTCAAAATCCGTCTCACTCTTTCGACGCTGCGATAAGACTTGCCGCAGCAGCATCGGGACAGCCAGGAGGAATGAATGACCAGGATGTGCGGCGTTTGCCTGTTGGCTATGGTCGGCCTGATGGGCGCAGGGCCTACCTTTGCGGAGGAAGCGGTGAGGATATCCGGAACGGAATTGCTGAATCAGATCGAAGCCCATGGCGCGCCCTTGATACTCGATGTGCGCTCCGCCAGGGAGTATCGCGCAGGTCATGTTCCGGGCGCGATCCACGTCCCTTTCTGGGCAGCGTACTGGCGGGCCGATGACTTGCCACTGTCCGGGTCGCGACCCGTCGTCATCTATTGCGCTCACGGGCCGCGGGCCGGTGTAGCCAAATACGCCCTTGGCCTGAAGGATGATCCCCGCGTGTTCTATCTCGAAGGACACATGAAGGCGTGGAAGAAAGACGGATTGCCTGTGACGAAAGGTAAAAATCCGTGACGACGACGGAAATTTCGGGGTCTGTTGTGATTCGGATTGCGCCCGGATCATTGCGTAGCGCGAGCCGCAAGCACGGGCAAATCCTGTGCGGGAGAAAGATCAGAGGAATTCTATCCGGACAGTTTGGCGAACGGATTTCAGCTCCTAGACACGGCTGACGTGGTGGACCGAGTACTGGCGCCGCATCATACCGCATGAGAAATTCTTGACGCCCTGCTAGACCTCTTCCTCTTCGGCCTGCAGTGCAGCCTGGGGATCGTTCGGGATCATACTTGCCAATGCAGCGCCCGCCAATGCGCCAACCACGGCGCCGGCGACAACACCCCAGGGACCGAGGCGATAGCCGTATGACGCACCAATCCTTGCGGATACCCACGATCCACCTGCGCCTCCTGCAGCGGCGCAGGCGCCTGCGACCAAAACCTTCATCATGTTCTTGTCCATGGATTTGTCCCCTATCGTTTCGGTGATATTTTTAAGGTAATACACCGGTCAAATACGCCTAAGAAGGATTCCGACCGGCTTCAGGGCAGAGATCTGGCCCAGATCGCCGCCAAAGCTTGGAGCGTGCAGGCGCGTTCGTCAAGCCCGCCCAGTTCCCCCCTGTCCGGGTTCCGGTGCTGCCGCGGATGGTCGCAGGCATCGCCATATATACCCACGACGCCCCCGGGATCACGGAATTTCTCTACAACAGACATGGCCACAAACCACCCCAGGCGCTCTGTTACACACATCGATGGACCGATTGTCGACCGTATGCAATCATCGGGGCCGGACCTCAAGTCTCCGGAGCCCTTTGGAAAGGACTGAAGACGCCTCAGTTTCCGTTCCGTATCCGCTGGACCGCGACTTCCTGAACGTGCTGACGCAACTCATGAATGGATGCAGAGCCAGCTCCCAGGGGCAAGATGTGATTGACATCAACTGCCAGGGCTTCCATGAAATCGATCAGCATGCTCGCCCAGAAGGGCGGTACGGGAAAAACGACGCTGAGCATCCACCTTGCCGTCCAGGCGACGCTTGCCGGTCTGAAAGTGCTCATCATCGATATCGACCCACAGGCCAGTGTGACGGCGTGGTGGCGACGTCGGAATGAAGAGACACCTGCGGTGATTCAAAGTCGGGGCGATGTCCTGGCAGGTGTCTTGTCCAATGCACAGAGTCACCGTTATGATCTGGCGGTAATTGATACGGCGCCTCACAGTTCGGAAGATTCAAAAGCCAGCGCCTGCCTTTCCGACAGCGTGTACATCCCGACACGCCCATCCCTGCTCGACCTCGAGGCGATCGGCGCATCCACCAGCCTGGTGTCCGACCTGGGCATGGACGCCAGGATAGTCCTGAATTGCTGCCCCCCGCCAAACCGGTACGGCGAACCGCATATCGTTTCCGAAGCACGGCAGGCCCTGCAGGTTTACGGCATCCCGGTGGCTGAAGCCGCGATCAGCCAGCGCGCGGCCTTCAGCCATGCCCTGCTCGACGGCAGAGCCGTGAGTGAATTCGATCCGAACGGGAAGGCCGCGGCAGAGATGACGCAGTTGTGGCAAACACTGAGCACAGACCTGAATCTATGAAGCAACGAGCCAGATTGAGCCTGTCGCGTTCACGACAGGTCGACAAAAAGCCACCGCCGGGATTCGAAACCGAATCGCCCGACTCCCGGGACAACGAGCAGGGTGAATCGCAAGAACCACCGCAGAGCGCGACATCAAGGCATTCACGCCCCAACATACAGCCAAGGGCATCCGGTCTGATCGACACCAGGAAACTTGTCAGGGTTTTTATCGTAGTCGGGCTTGGCGTGTTGTCGCTTTATCTACTCAAGCGGCGACTCTCCTGAATTCCTGCCCGCTTCCGGACAAGCCAGGGGGATTCGCACTTGTCGTGGCCGCAATCAAGGCAAACCGGTTACGGCAGGATACCGATGATCAAGTACGCGGCTTTCGCAACATCCACGCCAGCGGCACGCTCGCCAGGGCGAATACGGCCATCGCTTCGGCCAGTTGCACGGTCGTGACCATGCTCATCTGGCGGGTCATCTCGTCACTGATCAATGCCATGACTCCGGGGGTTGCACCGTCCGCACCCAGTCCCATGATGACGGGGCTGGTCTGGCTGATGTCACCCGCGTGCCGGGCCCAGTTTTCCTGCGCCCCCCGGTACAGAAACGTGTCGACCGCCGAAACACCGAAGGAGAAACCCAGCGTCTTGGTGAAATTGAACAGACCCGCTCCCTCGTCCCGTTGATCCGGTGGCAGGTTCTGGAAGGCCTGGGCGGCGACCACCGGCAGGACCATCATGAGACCGAACATGACGAGACTCCCCGGGACGACGACCTGCATGGGGCCCGCACCCAGGGTCAGACGACTGTAGAGATACCATCCGATCGCCAGGGTCACGCTCCCCGAAACCACGAGCGCCCTGACCCCCACCAGTTTGACCAGTCGACTGCTGACCATCGCACCGGTCATCCCCGCCACACCCGCCATACCGATCGCGAGCCCCGCGGTCTGCGCCTCCCAGCGAAAAGTGTCGACCAGCAGCTCGGGCGTCACGATCAGCAGACCCAGAAAGATGCAGCCAATGATGGCGACGATCGTGGCGCACACCGCGAAATTCAGGTCCCTGAAAAGCCACAGGTTGATGATGTTGGCGCGCCCCAGCAGGGCGCCGCGCCAGAAAAATGCGATCCCCGCCGTCAGGCTGGCGATGGACAGAAACACGATCGTGCGCGAGGAAAACCAGTCCAGGATATTGCCCTGGTCCAGCACGATCTGCAGACAGACGATCATGATCGAGAGCAGCACGAGTCCAAGGTAGTCGGTGCGCACCCGTTGTGGGGGGACCGAGCGCACGAACACCAGCGTCAGGATCAGCGCCGCGATGCCGATCGGCAGATTGATCCAGAAATTCCAGCGCCACGACAGGTGCTGGGACAGGTATCCCCCGATCATCGGTCCGATTGCGGGCCCGCCGACGACACCAACCGCCCACAGAGACAGCGCCCGTGCGCGATCCTTTGCCGGGAAGGCATCCACCAGAATGGACTGGGAAATGGGGATCAGGGGACCGCTGAACAGCCCCTGGACGAACCGCGCGAGAACGATCTGTGTCAGATTCTGCGCCAGCCCGCAGATGATCGACGTGCAGACGAAGCCCACGATGACCACGACCACCATGCGCCTTCTTCCCAGCAGACGCGACAGGTGGCCCGTGATGCCGATGCTGATCGCCTGGCCGACCGTGAACATGGTCACCACCCAGGTGATCTGGTCCGGTCCGGCATCCAGATTGCCCGCCATATAGGGCAGCGCCACGGCGACGATGGTCAGATCGAGGGCCGCCATCACCGCGATCAGCAGCGTGGTGACCAGCAGCATGTTGCGTTGCGCCCCGGGTGGCAAGGCTTGCGGCGCCCCGGCAGGCGGGTTCATGGCCGGGACTCAGGGACTGGCATCGGTGTTGACGGTCACCGTGGCGCTGGCACCCATGTGATAGGGAAAGTCGGGGTCCTCCGCTTCCATGCGGATACGCACCGGGATGCGTTGTGTCACCTTCACCCAGTTTCCGGTCGTGTTTTCCGGCGGCAGGAGGGTGAACTGGGCCGCGCTGGCGCTGCTCGTGCTTTCCACGGTGCCCCTGAATTTTCGGCTGCCGTAGATGTCGATGCGTACGTCGGCCACCATCCCCGGCTTGATATTGGCGATCTTCGTCTCCTTGTAATTCGCCTGCACCCACCAGCGGTTCGATTCGATGAACGGAAACAGTTGCTGGTCCGCGGACACGACCTCGCCGACCCGCATGTCGAACTGTGTCACGTACCCGTCCGCCGGCGCGGTGACGACGGTCCAGTCCGTCTTCAGTGCCGTGATGTCGACCGCCGCGCGCGCCTTGTCGATGCGCGCCTGCTGGATCTCTGGGGGGCCCAGTTTTTCCTGGACCAGCTTGAGCTCCGCGCGCGCGTTCGCCAACGTCGCTTGCGCTTCCAGCATGGCATCCCGGGTCTGCACGCCCTGGACCTGCGGGGCGTCCCCCTTTTCGACCAGCACCTTGATCCGGTGATACGCGTCACGTGCCTGGTTGAGCGCGGCTTCCTGTTCGCTGACCGATGCCCCGGCCGCGACCACCGCGGCCTGGTCCACCTTGATCCCCTGCTCCACCAGTTCCTGCTCGCTGCGGGCAGCACTCAGCTGGGCGGCAAACGGTCGCGGATCGATATCGAAAATCGGCGTTCCGGCCTTCACGTGCTGGTTGTCCTTCACGTGCACCTTGATCACCTGCCCGGTGACCTGCGGCGTGATCCACACGGTATGCGCCCGGAGATAGGCATCCTCGGTGGTGGGGTGACCGAAGTCATAGGCCCAGTACAGATACGCCCCGACCAGCAGGAGCGCCCCGACTCCCAGGGAGGCCAGGATGATCAGTACCTCGCGAGCCTTTCCATGCTCGTCCCGGGACGCGTCTTCGCCCGTTGATTCGTGCTCCTCCATTTCGTTCCCCCTGGCTGTAGAGTTTCCGGGCTCCCCCGATAGCAATCGGGTAAAGCGATGCAAACGGCTCCACGATCGTCCCTTTTCCTGGTGCTCTATCCATCTGACAATTACGAGTTCAGTTAGATGGATAGAACACTGGCACCGCGGCAGAATAGGGAATTCGCCGAACGAATGCCAGACGCATCGCGCGCCCGTGCACCTGCCCCCGCGTCCAAAAAAACCCGGATTGCCTCGCTACCGATGCCCGCAATTTGAATTACACTAGCACTATCACGGACACCCTTGTTCCAGCCGGATTCCCGTCCGGAGGACCACGAGGCAGGCAGGAGGTTTTGATGAGATATACCCGTCTTCTTATTGTCTCGCTGTTCGCGCTCCCGTTCATCGCCACGGGGCAGTCCTACGACGAGTACCGCAAGGCGACGCAGCAGGGCGCAGGCGCTTATGGAAGCGCCGACGAACGGAGGGAATTCGAGTCCTGGCGCAACCAGCAGCAGCAGGAGTTCACGCAATATCAAAAGGAGTTGATGCAGGAATTCGAGGTGTACAAACGGACGCTTCGCGAGGAGTACGCGCGTTACCAGCGATCGATCAAGGAGGTCTGGAACGAACCCGAGGTATCCACTCCAAAGGCCTGGGTGGAGTATTCCAAGGACCGCAAGACCAAACGGGTCGTCGACTACGACAAGAACGAGATACGCATCCACGTCGTCGAGCAGAAGGGCAAGAACGCGGCCAGGGTCATGGAGGAAGCGCTGAAGGACGTCCTCGACGAACGGGTCGCCACCGCCGTCAAGCGCGAGCCCGTGATGTCAAAGGTCGACAATAAACTGCGCGACCGCAGCCCGGTGGTCAAGAAGGGCGAGCCCGGCAAGAACCGCGTCCTCAAGGAACTGTTCGACAAACCCGAACCCACACGGGTAGAGGTCGAGAAAAAGGCGGATGAGCTGCTGAAGAAGGCGACGATCAAGCGTGAGGTCGCCAAGACCGGCTCGAGCGCGCGCCCCCCCACCACCGCCATGGTCGTCACCATCCCGATGCCCGAGACCCGACCGCTGAAGAAGGCCGAGGAATACCGGGAGATGGTGGCGAAAAACGCGAAGGAGTGGAAGATCAACGAGCCCCTGATCATGGCCGTCATACATACCGAGAGCGCCTTCAACCCGATGGCGACCTCCTATGTCCCGGCCTACGGGATGATGCAGATCGTACCGGGCTCCGCCGGAAAAGATGTCTCGCAGAAGCTCTGGGGCAAGCCGAAACTATTGGCGCCATCGTATCTGTACAACGCCGAAAACAATGTCATGGTCGGCACCGTCTACCTCAACATTCTCTATTTTCAGTACTTCAAGGGCGTCAAGGACCCGGAAAGCCGGCTGTTCTGTTCTATCGCCGCCTACAACACCGGCGCCGGCAACGTCGCCAGGGCCTTTACCGGCAACCGCAACCTGAAAAAGGCGATACCCTCGATCAACAAACTCAGCTCCCAGGAGGTATACAAACGTCTGCGCGAGCATCTGCCCCACGATGAGACGAAGGACTACATCCAGCGGGTGGCCAAACGTATGAAGGCGTATCAGGACCTCTAGCCCGGTCTGATGCTGATGAACGGCCGGCACGGGGTTCCGCTTCTTCTGGTGCTGCTGGTCGGGTTCGCAGGCTGCGAAACGCCGCCGCCGCAAAGGGAGACCTGGAAGCCCCCGCCGGTGTGCTGGCTGTACCAGCCCGTGCGGGACGGCATGATCGGCAGCGTCGGCATCGCCCGGTCGGTGGCGGCCGACGGACCGAAGCAGGTTGAGCTACTGTCGCGCAGGCGTGCCGCAATGGGGCTGGCCGCCTGGCTCGGTCTGGAGAACATCGAAGGCGCCGACCTGGACGACATGATTTCCCGCGGCGGTGACAGTATCCGGCTGGGCGGACGCGAGGTGCATTTCGCCGATCACATCGACTGGAAGGGATACCGTTACGAATATGCCGTGCTGGATGCCCCCGGGGTCTCGCAGGCCGAATTGCGGGAGGGCTGCGACGGACAGTGTGTCCCGCAGGACTGTGATCCCGCATGGCTGTGCGATCCGATGCGCGAGGACGAAGCGGCGTTGCTGGGAATCAGTTTTCGTGCCACCTCGCTGCCGGCCCAGTACCGGGTCGCTCTGGACAACGCCCTGGCGCAACTGCGCTACTTCTACGGCGTCCAGGTGCGGACCAGCGGGTGGTACTATTCCGCCGAGGACAGCATGGGCAGCTATCGGGTCAGGGTCAGGGACGTGGACGTGGAAGCGGCCGGCGCGTCGCCCGATGAGAGTCTGCGCCTGCTGGTGACGGAAAGCTGCTTCGCGGGGGAGAGATTGTTCCTGCGGGTCGCGAGTCCGGACCTCCCGCCACTGCCGCACGGCGCGGGAAAGGACTGGATCACCGAGCCCAATCAGGCGGGTTATAGCGGCGCGGTGGGAATGGCGAGCCTGACCTCCGACGGGCAGATGGCCTCACAGATCGAACTCGCCGTCGAACGGGCGTTCGGCGAACTGACCGGTGCCAGAGAAACGGCGCTGACCGACAGCTTTCTGACCCGACAGAGCAAGACATCGAAGACGGTGCTCTGGGAATTGACGACCAAGGGTGAGGCAAACCTGGCCGGTCGGGTGATGGGGATCTACTTCGAGCCCCAGGACGACTACCGGACACGGGTCTACGTGTGGGTGGTGAGAGAGCGGTGAGACACTGAGGCGATTTCTGTCAAATGACATACCATCTTGCTTGTCTTTTCATCCGTCCTCTGTGTTGCGACAACCGTTCCATCGTTCGACTATGCACCTGTTGTCGCGCCTTGATGACGAACGATAATCCGGCGCAATCTGGTATGTCATTTTTCGGCAATCGCCTAAAGACCCCATCATTTGGAGCGCAGACGTGATCCGCGGAACGCACGAGGCCGTCGTATCCAATCGTTGGTATTGATCGACCACTGAGGAGAAGAGACATGAAGCATTCAGTTCACATCGCTATCGCCATCGCGGCATCCGTGATCATCGCCGGTTGCGCTTCGACCCCCAAGGAAGAGAAGAAAACCACCCAGATCAGCTCGCTGCCGGACTGGGTGTCGAACCCGACGATCGCCGACGGGATCGCGTCCTCCGAGTGCGTACCCTGGAGTGGCGACATGTCGCTCGATCGCGCCGAGGCGGTCGCCAAGGCGCGCGCGGACCTCGCCAAACAGATCGACATAAAGGTCAAGGCCATGGACAAGACCTACGGACGCAAGACCAAGACCGCGGCCGGCGTCTCCTCGGGAGGGGTCTTCGAGACGGTCTCGAAACAGGTCACGCAGCGCAATCTGTCGGCCACCCAAGTGATCAAGGTGGACATAGTGGATGTCAACAAGGTCGATCACCTGTGCGCCATGGTCGCCTTCGGCAGCGCCGCCAGCAAGAAGATCTTCGAAGATATCGTCAGCAGCAGCTCGGTCGCCCAGCAGATCAGCCCGCAGGACGAAAGCGTGCTGTGGGAGGAGTTCAAGGCTCACAAGAGCCAGCAAGAGCTGGAAGCGGAAACGCGCTAGTCATCTGTCCGGCAATCGCCTAACCGGTGCCTGAGAGATGCTCGAGTCGCTTGCGTTCGTGCTTTTGAAGACCTTTGTCGCCTACATGTTCCACAAGGCGCTGCACCTCGCTGACACGGCCTACATCGACGGTGCGCCGAGGTGGTACTACAACGCGAAAAAGGGGCACGCCTGTGCTTCGGGATATGCAAAGGGCGGGATGGCGTCGGTCGATGCGGCAAAACACAAC
>JAYENI010000031.1:0-16748 GCA_034722015.1 Pseudomonadota bacterium | reverse complement strand
CACCCAGAAGGCGTTCCTAAAAGCCTTACAGGTGCCCGATAGCTGTTTTACCCACGTTCCTCGTGCCGGCTAGCGGGTGCGGAATAATTCGAAATATTCGTGCCGGATGGGTGCGGAATGTAAGTTTTGACCATCAATCGCCCAGTCGATAGCCCGCCAATGCCTGTCGCCCGGGTCTGAAGCGTTGTGGTCAAGAGGACCTGCGACCGTCCTTCAAATCAGGTCTGCGTAATAGCGGACGTAAACGCCTGTCGCGCTGCTCATTCAACCTCAGCGAAGCAGGTCTCGAGCGGATTCAGGCCCGTCGGCACCAGCCCCTGCTCGATCGAGTCGTCGGCCGGATCGATCACCACCAGACCCGGGGCGGCGAGATCGCCGTTCCCGACCCAGAGCCTGCCCGACGGTCCCGCGGCGAGACCGGTGAGATTGAGCCCGGCAAGCCCGGCCTCCACCCCGCGAACACTATCAGGTGAGGCTGTGTCATTTTTAGGGGGAAGATGACACTAATTTTCCGGGTGATCCTACAAACACAACGATGCCGAAGTTTCTCCCGAGCTGTGCTGCCGCATGTGATAACCAAAGTTGTCATGTTGTGTACTATAGTTCACAATAAGCACATGTTCGAAATCATTCAGAGCAGTACGTTCAAGGCCTGGTTCAGCAAGTTGCGTGATCGACAGGCCATTGCACGAATCAACGCTCGTCTGCGTCGAGTGTCATTGGGGAACATCGGAGATGCCAAGGCGTTGGGCGATGGAATATCGGAACTGCGCATCCCTTATGGTCCCGGATACCGAATCTATTTCGTCCATGAAGGGCAGGCGTTGATTGTACTGTTATGCGGCGGCGACAAGAGTTCGCAGAGCCGCGACATTGAACGCGCCAAAACCCTGGCGCAGGAATGGAGGAAATAAACCATGGCTGAAACATTTACCCGATGGGATGCCGCCGATTCCCTGAAAACAGATAGCGATATCAGCGCCTATCTGGATGCCTGCATCGAAGAGGATCCCGGCGATGGCAGTCTGATCCGGGCAGCATTGAACGATATTGTTCGTGCCCGCAACATCAGCCAGATGGCCCGCGACATCGGAATCAGTCGCGAAGGACTCTACAAAGCGTTATCGAATGATGGAAACCCTTCCTTCACGACGATACTGAAGATCCTGCAGGCACTGGAACTGGATCTGCGCATCATGCCCCACGTTGGCACGTGACTGCAGATTCAGCGGAGAATACGGAGCTTGCCCCGAACGCCATTCAGTCCCCTATTGCCGAGATCAGGAGCTTCCGGCCGCGTTGTGCGGCGAAACGAGTCGCCTGCTTTATCAGAAAAAAACTTTCCGTCAATTCCCGTCCCGGTCAACTCGTTAGCAGGCTCTTGAAGCCGGTTTTTCCGCGGTTCCGCGACGACGATCTTCACCCCTTGGTCGCCGGACCGCGTGTCGAACGAGAAACCGGCGCCGGTTGCTCCACCCGTAATGGCAGCGTCCTTGCCCCTGCCGGAATCCAGTGCCTGTCGCGATACTCAGTTGACCTCAGCAAAGCAGGTCTCGAGCGGATTCAGGCCCGTCGGCACCAGCGCCTGCTCGATCGAGTCGTCGGCCGGGTCGATCACCACCAGACCCGGGGCGGCCAGATCGCCGTTACCGACCCAGAGCTTGCCCGCCGGTCCCGCGGCGAGACCGGTGAGATTGAGCCCGGCGAGCCCCCCCACGGCGACTGGACCGTTGACGTCGGAAAGCACCGCCCCGGTGACCGGGTCGAAGCGGTAAAGCGTGCTGTCGGCAAAGGCGTTGTCGGTCCCGATGATGTAACCATCGGACGGCGATACCAGCGCCATGCGGAAGACCTGTCCGAGTGGATGGTCGCCCGCGTCGCCATCATCGACCAGGACCCTGGTCAGAAAGGTCGCGGGATCCACGATCTCGATGCCGCCCGTATACTCGGGCTCGATCCCGAACGACGGAAACCCCAGGCGGCCTGCCGCCTCCACGTAGAGGGTGTCGAGTTGGGGAAGGTACTGGAGTGAATTCGGGTTCCTCAAGACCAGCGGGATGCCCTTCACACCGTCCGCCGCGCCCATGCCGGTATCGATCTCGGTGTCGGTCGCGGTATCGAATACCGCCAGATACGCGGTGTTCGACGGCGCGAAGGTTGCGTCGAGTCGTTGCATCACGATGTACAAACGCCCGTTGGCGACCACGGCGTCCTGCATGTGCGGCACACCCCCGTCGGCGGCATAGGCGCCGAGGTCGAGCTCCCCCGTCTTGAATGACGCGGCGTCGCCCGCGGACGGATCGACGATCCACGCCTTGCTCGATCCGTAGCGCAGGAGATAGGCCTTGGTGTCGCTGGCGAATACCAGTGCGGACGGGTTGCTGTCGCCGGCCTCGTCCCCGTCGGTGCTGAACTGAAACGACTCGCCCCGCGGCGTCACCACCACATTCCCCGGGTCCGTCACGTCGAACTTGGCGACATTGTTCCCCCCGAAACGCTCTATCCGGTAGAAAAAGCGCGCGTGGCAGGCGACCCCCAGATCGGAGATCGTCGGCGCCAGATTGTTGATCGCGTCGCGTGGCGGCTCAACGTCGGCGATCGATGTGGCCCCGCTCCCGAAATCAGGCGCGGCGGTCACGGTGACGGCGAACTGTCCCGGCTCGGGAGGGAGCGGCGCGACAGGCGTCGCTCCTCCCCCGTCATTGCACGCAACGATCGCAAGCGGCGCGGTCAGGACAAGGCCGATCCTTATCGCCACGATGACCTGCCGCACACTCCCGCAACTCCATTTCATCTCAAGTTGTCGCATTCCGCCTCTCCTTTTCAGATATTCAAAATTGTGCCGCTGCAGCGGCCCGATTCTCCGCGCACAAAAAATCAATCCCGTGGCCTGTACCGCCACCACACGTCACTGCCAATTCGTGTAATTTCATCCCTCGAACCGGTACGAAACCGTCCCGAAGAAGGCGCGACCCGGTGTCGGAAACCCGTTGAACTGCTCGAAGTTCCGGTTCGTGAGGTTCTCCGCCTGAAAGCCCAGCCGCCAGCGACCGAACTCCCCGGCGACGCCGACGTTGTGCCTGTTCACGTTGGTGGCGGGCAACAGGTTGGCCCGGTCGTAGAACAACCCGCTCTCGAACAGAAACTCGTAGTAGAACTTGAACCGGCCGAAGAACTGGTCGAGTCGCAGATAGACCATGGTGGTGTACCTGCCCGGGAGCCTTTTGCCGTCGAATACGGCCACATCGCTACGGTTCTCGGGGTTCTGGAACGTCGCATTGAGGGTCATCAGGGTGTCGGTGGGAAACGTCAGGGTCGAACCGAGTTCCAGTCCGGCGATCCTGGCATTCGAGATGTTGACGGGTCTGCCGACGCCACGCGCGTCGAAGACGAAGGCGATCAGGTCGTCGACGTCACTGTAGAAGCCCGTGGCGCGGAACTCGGCGCTGTCAAGCCAGGTTGCCGGAGAGAGTGCGTTAAACGAAAAACCCAGGTCGAGGTTGACGCCGGACTCCGCCTCGAGCTGGCTGTTTCCGATGAGGAAGCCGCGATCGCCGAAGAGTTCGAAGAAACTGGGTGGCCTGACGTAGCGCCCGGCATTTGCCCGCAAGTCCAGCACAGGCGTGACCTCGTATCGAATTCCTGCCTGCGGGCTCCACCAGGATTCGGTGCGCGGGCCCGACGGATCTTCGAACTCGTCATGATTGACGAGGAAGCGCAACGCCGGGGTGACGAGCAGCCGCTGATCGAACCAGAACAGCGACGCCTGCGCCCCGGTTTCGAGCGAGTTGCGCGAGGCCTCGCGCGTTTCCCGGCGATCGAGCTGATCCTCCGAATCGTAGGTCTCCCGGCTCACATCGAGGATCGCGGCGATGGTGCTGTCCAGCGCGGGACGCTCGACATACGCCTGCGCCCCGTAACGGCGGGTGTGATCGAGGGTGTTGGTCGCGATCTGGCCGATCTGCGCAAGGCTGTCGTCGAAGTCCTCCCGAACCGAACCACCGTACAACCTCAGGCTGCCGTCCCAGGGACTGTCGGCCAGCGTCTCCGCGCTCAGTCGCAGATTGCCGTTGAACTCCAGGGTGTCCAGGGTGGCCAAGGTATCGGGGCTGTTGTCGACGCTGGGCAGGCCCTGGTCCTTGCCGAACCCCGTGACCATGAGGTCGAGACGGGTGTCGTCGCCGAAACGCCGGCCGACCTTGAGCAGCCCGCCGCCACGCTCCACCTGGGCGTTGTTGCGCCGCTCCTCGCGATCGTCACCGGGATTGAGATCCGTGCCATTGTCATTGACGAAGGTGAAATCGTTCTTCGAATTCAGGTAATCCGCCGACAGCACCGTCTCCCAGCCGCGGTGCTCGCCCTGATGAAGCAGGCCCGCCTCGACGGTGCTGAACGAACCGTACCCGGCGTTGATCGAGGTCCGGTCCCCGTCGCCTGCACGGGGGGTACGGATATTGATCGCCCCACCCAGGGACGCCCGGGGAAACTGAATCGGGGTGATGCCGCGATAGACCTCGATGGCGCCCACCCCGGCAAGACTGACCCGGCTCAGGTCGACCCCACCGCCAAAGGCCTGGTTGAGTGGCAGGCCATCGAGATACACCATCACCTGCTGACTCGAGGCGCCGCGCAGCGAGGCCTCGGAGATGCTGCCAAGGCCACCAGAGCGCCGCACCTGGACGCCCGTCTCGGCCTCGATGACCTCGCCCAGGCTGGTCAGCCGCCCCTCGAAGCGGTCTCGTTCAATAACGGTGACCACGGCGGGTGTCTCGGACAGTTCCACGTCACCAGTGCGACGCGTCCGCTCCGGCGTGGCCGTCACCTCGAGAGGATCCAGGGTCTCGATCTCTTCGGCGACGACAGAAGTCGCCATTGCCACCGCAAGGAAAGTCACCGCCCACTTCATGCTTCCGTTGCCCGTTTCCCCGTGGTCCCGCGACATCGGGGACCTTATAAACAGCCGGACAGCATGGAACGTGGCGGGACAAAGCGAGCGCGGAGAGGCCGAAGCTGGCTCTGCCCCGCTCGCCCACCGCGACCGGAACGTCGAAGCCACGGGCCGGTCTCCGGACTGATGGGTCGTTCTCCAGCAATGAAGAACCGCTCGAGCCGCCTTCCCGTGTCTTCACACAGTGGCTGCGTGGCCCGCGCCTGACCCAATCACCGTTGCGGGGGCAGTGCCGGATTCACCTTGTTGCGGTTCACCGGCTTCCCGTTTCACCCCCGGCCCTGAACGAGCCGGGGACACCCATGGCAAACAGATCGAGAATCGAATTCACGCCGATTCTACAGCGATATGACGACCCGGCGATACCCCGGGAGCGGCGGAATCCCCACGCCTCCGGAGACCCCGACAAGCGGTACCGATACGCAGTTAACTGGTCGCAAACTAAGGGATTTTCTCAATACATCGGTCCTCAAACAAGTATATGCTTTAATCAGTATCACGCGGTACGTGACTCGCCCGCGGTCCAACGATGGCAGGCATTGGAATGTTTCGGAAAATTTCAGCAGAAACCGATGAACGCGAATTCTGACTTCTCAACCCTGATACCGAAGCTGACCCAACGGGCGCGCGACATGATGGGGTCTGCCTTTGAACTGGCCCTGAAGAAGGCGCGCGACCCCGAGTTCCGCTCGGACCCCAACGCCGATAACATGTATGCACGCTACGACGCGCTCGACGCATTCAGCGCGCACTACGAATTCGTGCATTTACAGGCCGTCGACACCCTGCTGGGTGGACTGGTGAAGGAATCGGCGGGCGAGTCCCGGCTTGCCGATCTCGACGACACCGGTGGACTGTCGCTTGTCGGGGCGGACGCCATGGATCTCGCCGTGGCCAGCACCCGGGGTATCCAGAAAGCCAACGAGACGTACCGCGAACTACTCCTCCACCTGGAGCTGCGCCTGCAGGAACTGGCTTTGTTGAGCGGGGCGCGGATCGAACCCATGGGGATACACCCCGAGAAGATCTACAAGGCCATCGAGCAGGCGTTGTCCGCGATGGATCTGGAGACCGAAAGCAAGCTGATTCTGTTCGGACTGCTCGACGGGTACGTCGCCTGCGAGATCGAGGCGTTCTACCAGGCCGTCAACCAGCTCCTGATCGACGGGGATATCCTCGCTGCGGACCACCTCATGCGCCATGCCTTGAAGGCCCGCGACGCCGCGAATTCCGTGCGCATGCCGACGGGGACGTACCCGCAGATCCCGGCCGAAAGGCGGCCGGGGGACACTGCGACCTCCACCCTTGAACAGGCAGGTCCCGGCAATACCTGGGCCGGCCAGGATTCCGGTATCTACCCGGGTTCCGGGGGCGTACTTGCGGGAACCGGTGCCGGGACTGTCGACGCGGGCGCCCTCGGTGCACTGAGATCCTATATCGCGGGAGAACCGGCTGTTTCGGGAGAACCTGCCGGGCAGGCGCCGCAAGCTCCCGCCGGTGGTCAGACGGCCCTGTTCTCGGCGGTCGCTTCCACCCGCCCTGTCGTGCGTGCGCTCACCGCCGTTCAGCATCACGAGATGCCGCAAGGCGTTCCGCTGGCGGCGGAAGAGATCAAGGGGCAATTGGCGTCGGCGTATTCCGAAAGCGCGGAGGATGGCGATACCTGGAAGATCACGGAGAGCGAAGAGCGGGTCATCGATTTCGTCAGCCAGATCTTTCAGGGACTGTTCGAGGACAACTCCGTCAGCGATGCGATCAAGGCGCTGATCTCCCGGCTGCAGATCCCGATCATCAAACTGGCCCTGATCGATTTCAACTTTTTTCAGCGCCCGGATCATCCTGCGCGACAGGTGCTCAACGAACTGGTGCAGATCGGCATCGGGCTGGAAGACCGGGACGATCCCCTGTTCTTTCGTCTGCAGAGTATCGTCGAGGCCATCCTCGCCGATTTCGACACCGACACACGGCCCTTCGAGGATGCCCTGCGCAAGCTCGCCGAGCTGACCGCGCGCGACACCTCGGAAGCAGAGGAAAACGAGGTCCAGACCCGGCAGGAGGCCGTACGCGAGGCCCGTCGCTCCGCCGCGAAGCGTCACGTCATCTCCACAGTCAATCACTTCATCCACAAAAAGGAAGTGCCCGACGAGGGAATCCAGTTCATTCTCAAATGCTGGGCGCCCTACATGGGAATGCTGTATCTGAGGGAAGGCAAGGATTCGAAGCACTGGGAAGAGGCCGTCGGCGCCCTTCGGCACATCATCGAGGCCGTACAGCCCGAACGCACACACGTGGAAGTGGAGGCGCTGATCGGCAGGGACGAGACCTTCTTCGACGAAATCAGCGGCACCCTGTCGGAATCCGCAATCCTCCACGAAAATCAGGAAGACATCCTGTCGCACTTCCGCGGCTGGTTCCACGATTGGGTCGGTAACCTCTGGAAAAAGGAAAGCGAAAGCCGTGAGGCCGCCGTGGTCGAAGGCGCGGAGGTCCCCGAAGATCTTCCCGAACCCAGGATCGAGGACCTGCTTCCCAAGGTAGACCCCAACGCGGGCGAGCCCGAAAATCTTCTGAAAGACCTCCTCGAACGCATCCCCGCGGAGGTGAAACCCGGTTCCTGGTTCGAAATCTACCGGGGCGAGGACCATGCCAAACGCCGCCTCAAGCTGTCGACGATTCTCGAGGATACGGGCAAGCTGCTGTTCGCCGACCGCTCCGGCCGCGGCGCACTCGAGGTAGAACTCGAAGGCTTTCTCGAAGACCTGCGGGAAGGCCGCTCAGCCCTGATAGAAGAAACCTCCCGATTCGACCGCGCCCTGTCCGCCGTGATCACGAATATCAGGGACAACAACCTGCAGCATTCGACGGCGGCCTGAGAGGCACGTCAGGTGGCCTTGCAAGACAGGTGACACTGTCCCCGTCAGGGGGCGATCGCGGATCCTGGTGCCCTATCCATCTGATTAGGTGATTACCGGAAAATGACATACCAGAATGCGCAGGATTTTCGTTCGTCTTCAAGGCGTGGCAACAGGCGCATAGTCGTTCTATGTAACTGTTGCCACTACGCAGAAGACGGGCGAATAGACAAGCAGGCTGGTATGTCATTTGACAGAAATCGCCTTGTTGCAAGTTCAGTTAGCTTTTCAGCGCTCATGGCATGGCGCCGAGCCTGAAACTTTTTGTATCTCGGCTTCATAGGGCCAGTCGCGGATACCACCCTGCAGACACGCCGCGTCTATGCCATGCTGGCGCAAGATCATGGCTGCCACGGCGCTTCGCTTGCCGCCGAAGCAGTAGACCAGATACGCTTTCTCCCTGTCCAGTTCATCCAGCCTGTCACGCAACTGGAACAACGGGATAAGGGTTACATTTGGCAGATGGGTATCGTGGAACTCCTCTTCATAGCGGACATCGAGTACCGCGCACCCCTCATCGATCAATCGCTTCCCGGCTTCCGCATTGACCCACTCGATCAGCGGACTCTGGATCAGCTTGTCGAAATCCGCCTTTTCCAGGGTCAGCAAAGTTCCGTCCGCGGTCATTCGGACACTGGCGTTGCGCGTACCATCGATGATCAGCGCCTCGTCACCAAAATGATCGCCAGGCCCCAAGCGGGCCACCAGCTTCTGTTCATCGTCGTACAGACCTTTTTGCCAGACATCGGCCTTACCGGACTCGATGACAAAAAAGGTCTCGCCCGTCTCGCCCTGGGTGATAATTTCATCGCCGGCCCTAACTTCAACGGGCTGCATCTTGCGGACGGCCTCTACGACATTTTCGAACGGCAGCTTCATGAACACCGCGGGGTTGCGCAGGTGGGTCAGCCACTTGTAGATATCTGACTCTTTCGATTCCAGGTTATCGATCAGCGCTTCCCAACTGATCATGTAATCTATCTGCTCGTGATCGGTGCGACAGATAGTGGCAGGACCCTTTGCAGTAATCGTGATTGCCGAACCGACACTAACGTACAAGGGATTGCAACCTGACGCGCCATGCCGCCCAAGTGTCGCCTCTTCACCCTGATCAATTCTGTAAACGGCATTTCCGTTCAATGCATAGTAGTCATCCTTGCCCGTCCCCCCCCTGAAGGTCATGCTTTCGCGGTCTTCGATGGAATAGGTTCGAATCGCGTCATGCGTCTCCATGTCCAACAACTGTTCTTCTGACAACAGCGAGAACATGACGCAGTTGTCCTTTAGCTGGGAAACATCACTTTTCCTGGCTCCGTAGGGCATGGGTTAACTCCTTGCAGAATCATCAGTCAGACTTGAAATGCACGCGGCAAAACCCGAAACTTGTTTCGCTTGCAACGACATCCAAGTGAAAAAAATATTTGGAGAGCACATAGACCATCATGGCCTTTGGGACAGAACCAACTGGATATCACAAAACTGCGCTTTCCGATCTTCAGGGGGCGTGGACCAATCTTAGGAACGAGGTGGCTGATAATTTTGGTTTCCCGAATTCCGATAGATTGCTGTTGCATATCGATGAAGCCATGAGTTGGGAGTCTGTGAGAGACCTCGGAAAAATGAAATCGACATTGTTAGTCATCCAGAACATTACAGCCCAAACCGAGGTACCGATAGAAGTTGCAGAATGGGTTCACTCGGTAAGAGAAAACCTGGATGAAACATTGCTGGCGATCAGAGAAGGAGATGTATTGTGATGCACCTTACCGAGAGAGATTTTCACAACGGAACCTGACGGCAGACGGACTTCCACCTCCCGGATTCTCAGCCTGTTGACTGCCCCAGTAAAGCAGCCTGAATGCAGACCGAAGCGGTGCTCGGAAACGGTTTTCGATTCCGGATCGCAGCCCCGTCAGGGGGCAATTCCGGGGCCGAGGGCACGCACGAGTTCCGCGGCGTCAAAGACATCCAGCTCGGGCCTTGCCTTACCCTCGCCGAGCATTTCGATCACCATGAACACGGTGTGGAGGCTGAAAGGTGAATACTGGGGCGTTGAAGGATTCTCGGCGAAGGATTCGTTGCCGAACCACAGGTGACGGTGTTCGAATTCGTGGTGGGGACGTCCGGCGTCACCTTCGACATCCATACCGGCGATGGCGCCGGAACCGAAATCACGTTCCACGACCTCGAAGCGCGACATGCCTTCGTCGAGCGTCAATTTCGCCGCGCGATACATGAGATATTGCTCGAGCTGGCTCCGGCGGGTGATCGCGGTCGCGGTGTAATTGAGCTCGTAACGGTGACCGTCGAGACGCTGAACGTCGTAGCCGGTCCCATCCGACATCGGGTGATAGGTCGTCTGCCCCACGCAACCCTGCAGGGTCAAAATCAGGAAAAGCACAATCGACAGCACGGCTGACACGCCGGTACCGCGGGTCGATTCGATACCGCGAAAACGTGATCCTTTGAGTGCGAGTGGTAGTCTTTCCGGAAATATTTTGCGCATGGCTGCGGATGGATTCGGAAAAGTGAAAAACATGGATTTCACGGTCGGTCGGTCCCGTCATCTCCTCCCTCAGGCGCGGAGATTCCGGAATAGTTCCTGACGGCGTCCGCCGTGACATCGGCTTCCGGATGGAACCACTGCAGTTTCTCGTGCAGTTTGACGACCTCACCGACGATGATCAGCGTCGGCGGCTTCACGTCATTGCTCTCGACCAATCGCGGCAGGCTGTCGAGGTCGCCAAGCAGGACGCGCTGGTCCGGCGTGGTGCCCTTGGTCACCAGGGCCGCGGGTGTCGACCCGGCCAGTCCATGGGCCTTCAACTGTTCGCAGATAACCCGCACGCCATGCAGGCCCATGTAGAACACGACGGTCTGACGCTCGTGCGCAAGCATCTCCCAGTTGAGGTCGACCGAACCGTCCTTGAGGTGACCGGTAACGAAGATGCAGGCCTGGGCGTAGTCGCGGTGGGTCAGCGGAATGCCGGCGTACGCCGCACAGCCGGCCGCCGCCGTGATGCCCGGCACCACCTGGAACGGCACGTCCTCCTCGATCAGCGTGGCGATCTCCTCCCCGCCGCGACCGAAGATGAAGGGGTCTCCACCCTTCAACCTGAGGACCCGCTTGCCTTCTCTCGCCAGCCGCACCAGCAACTGGTTGATGTTTTCCTGCCGGATCGCGTGGCGTGACCGCTCCTTGCCGGCATAGTACTGCTCGGCGTCCCGTCTCACCAGATCAAGCACCGGCTGTGAGACGAGTCGGTCATAGACCACCACGTCCGCCTTCTGCATCAGGCGAACGGCCCTGAAGGTCAGCAGATCGGGGTCCCCGGGCCCGGCACCCACCAGATAGACTTCGCCGCTGTGCGGAGGCTCGCCCTCCGCCTCGTCGAATGCGCGGCGCAGTTCCTCCCGCGCCGCATCGTCGCGACCGGCGAAGACCATTTCCGCGACCGGCCCCTCCAGCATGGCCTCCCAGAACGCGCGGCGCTGCTCGACCCGTGTAAACACCTCCTTGGCGCGCGCCCGGTGCGACTCGACAAGTCTGGCGAGACGCCCGTATGCGGCCGGGGTGCAGGTCTCGAGACGGGTGCGCAGCAGGCGCGCCAGGACCGGAGACGCCCCGCCGGTCGAGACGGCGATCTGTACCGGTGAGCGGTCGATGATCGAGGGCATGACGAAGCTGCCGTCCCCCGCGCCGGTCACGACGTTGACCGGCAGGTAGCGGGCCCGCGCCAGTGCGGCGATCCCGTTGTTAGTCCCCGAATCGTCGGTTGCGGCGATCACCAGGGCCTTGTCGTCGAGGTCTTCCGCGGTGAACCGCCGTGTCTCGAGACTCGCCTTGCCGGCATCGACAAGCTCCTGCATCTCGCGCCCTGATTCCGGCGCCACGACCATCACCCTGGCACCTGCGGCGGCGAGCAGCGCGGCCTTGCGCGCCGCGACGCCCCCGGCGCCGACGACGAGGCAGGGCTGATCCCTTATTTCGAGAAAAATGGGTAACCGGTCCATCAGGCCTCCTTCCAGCCTTAGGTGCTTTCCGTCAAATGATCTACCCGATCATTTTCCGCCAATCACCTCAACCGTCGAGCTTGTCCGACCGCAGCAAGGCGAACTGTTCGAGAATCGGCCCCGTGACGGGCTCAATCTTCTTGCGCATGACGCTGCCAATCGAATCGGTGACACCGAAAATCGGCGCCACAAGCTGCTCGCCGAGCATCGAGAGCGCCACCATCGCGCGGATGCGCTCGCGCTGCCCCGGCACCTGATCAATGACCTCTCGCAGATTATCAGGGCACGCGCTCTCATCCTTGCAGAATTCACTGGCCATCGCATCGATGGCGGAATATTCGCGTCGACGCCGTTCGTCCGGCCGCACGCCGGAAAAGTAGTCGCCGACCGTGTCGAGCAACGCCACGACCACGTCCTGATTCACCGGCTTTCGCAGTACCGTTTCGGCGGTTGTCAGGTAGCGCTGCCCCGCCGCGCCCAGCACCCGGACGAGTTGCCCGGCATAGGGGTTCCCCGCGGCGATGAGGGGCGCCAGGGCGGCCTGGATGTCACTCGCAGCCGCATGGGGGGAAGCGGGCTCCGGCAGCGCGTCCGGCAAGGCGGCCATGAAACCGACATAGTACGAGTTCTTCCGGTTGCAGCGCGCCCAGAGTGCATCGCGCTGCGCCTCGCTCGTCAGGCCCGGCTGCAGGATGAGGCGCACCGAATCGATCATGTCCTGCGGCTCTTCCTCGAAGGGAAGGAACTCCAGGAGGAATTCCGCCAGTTCCGGCCCCATCGAGCCACCTGCGACGGTCTCGCGCTCCAGCATTTGCCTGGCGTTGGCTGCGGTGGGGTTCGCCCACCAGGCCCGTCGCGCGATGTCGTCGGTCAGCCCGGTGGCGTGCACCACGGCCGCGATGGCCTCGGGTTCGCCCAGCAGCAACAGCTTGTCCAGACTCTCGCTGCGCGCCTGTCCCATACGGGTCCATCGCCGGAGATAGACGGGGTAACCTCCCGGCGAACCGAGGAAACGGGTCGAGAGCGTTTGCCGGACCAGTTTCAGATACTGCTCGTCCCGACAGGTCGGATTGAGCCGGACCTTTGCCTCGCCCTTCCCGGAAAGGGCGTGCACAACCATGCGCGACTCGTCGATACGGACCGCATGGAGATCCAGGGCGAGCAGGACGTTGAGCCGCAGGGTGTCTTCGCTGGACAGCTGCATCAGTTCAGTTGCACCCGTTGTCCCCAGGGTACGGGGGTCTTTCCCTTGACCAGCCAGATGACCGGATACACCGGCGCCATCGCGGGGAACTTTCCCTGCGCGTCGGTAAAGTACACCAGCAGATCGGGCTGCATGTCCTGTGTGGAGACCCAGTCGAACACCGGGTTGAAATTCGTTCCACCGCCCCCCCTGAACGAGCGCGGCAGCGCGAACTCCTCCCAGGGCTCGAAGCACCAGGGCGCTTCGGGCGCGAGCTTTGTGTCGCAGGCCAGCAGTGTGATCCGCGCCCGCATCTGGCCCTTGATCGCATCGACTTCCGACAGGAACTCCGCCATTTCAGGCCCGGACACCGAACCCGAGACATCGAGCGCTACCACGAGATTCAGCTGGGCGCTGCGCAGGGAGGGCAGGATCGCGGGGTCGCCCCGCCGCGAGGTGGGACGCGAGTAGCTGTAGTCGTCCCGGGCGACGGATGTCATGTATCGGGCCAGGAGCATTCGCCAGGGCAACTGGGGCTGCAGCAGGAAATCCACCATGCGCGCCAACTCGCCGCCGAGCTTGCCGGCCTGAGCGGCCTGCTGCGCGGCGCCGGCCAGCCTCTGCTGCCACTGGACGGCAAGCGCGTCGCGTTCCGACCCGCTCAGGGGGGGAGGCTGGGGCGCACCGCCCTGTTCGGTATCCGGAACGGCTTCGGGCCTGTCCCTGGCCGATTGGCCGCCACCCTGCGGCTTGTCTTTCGGGGCCTTGTTCCCCCCGCCACCGGCGTCCCGCTTGCCCTTGTCGGCATCGTCCTGGTCATAGAGATGCTGGTCCAGGGTCTCGGACTCGTCGTCCTTGTCATCAAGGAAGGGGTAGATCTCCTCGGCGGTCATCCCCCGGTAGCTGTCTTCGGTCAGCATGCCGGGCGGTGGCACGAGCCCGTCGTCCACCAGCAGGGGATTGATGGCGAAATCGCACGCGAGGTCCCAGCGGTGCTTGATGCGATGTGAACGCCGGGCGAAATGAGACAGGGCGCAGTGCAACGCCTCGTGCGCCAGAATGAACTGCGTCTCGTCGGGCCGCAGGGCCTCGATGTACTCGGGATTGAAAAAGAACTTGCGCGCGTCCGTCGCCGTGGTGCGGCACCACTTCGGATCCGCCGCGACCAGGGGCAGGCGCAGGACCAGCGCGCCCAGAAACGGTTTGTCGAGTATCAACCGCGTACGCGCCGCCGACAACTTGTTTTCGATCGACTGGAGATCCACGAAACGAATTACCGCCTTACCGCCGGTTCGAGTGACGGCACGCGCTTTCGGTGTCGCAACGTCTATGTCTCATAGAGCATGAGATCGGCGATATCGTTCGCCCAGGCCGAAAATCCGGGGGCCTGGAACAGGGCCTCGCCGATGGCGCGGTGCATGTCCGAGACCATCATCACTCCCATCTCGCGCTGCGGAAACAGGCGCGCGTATTCCAGTATCCGGCTGTAGGTCTCCTCCGCCTGCCCGGTGTCGCGTACGCGAATGGCGCGCCCGACGAGTGCCGTGGCGACGGCATACTGGAGATCGATCTCCTCAGGCACCGAAACCTCCTCGCCGCGCAGGATCGCCTCGAGGTCGGGCATCTGGTCCAGGCTCGCCACGAACGCCCCGAGTTCCACGCCGGCCGCGGGTCCGACACACGCCTGCAGGGCGCCGGACAGCAGATCGCCCCGATCCAGAAACTTTTGCAACGCCCGGTGGGCGAATTCCCACGACCGGGGTGAAGGGAACGCCACCGGATTATGCGCGGGATCGAAGTCGAACAGCAGGTCGGGCCGGAACCGGAGAAATCCGATCACACGCTCGTCGATGCCATTGCCGTATGCCCAGGACACCCAGTCGTCCAGATGGGTCTCGACCTCGTAGTGGGAGAACCGGTTGGCCAGCGGCGAAGGCATCGTATAGGTGACGCCGCGGTCGCCCTGGCGGTTACCGGCTGCGAAAATCGCCCAGCCTTCGGGGACAGAATAGTGCCCCAGCCGGCGGTCCAGGATGAGCTGATACGCGGCGGCCGACACACTGGGCGCGGCCGAAGTAATCTCGTCGAGGAACAGAACACCCTGCGCCCCGTGCCGTTTTTCGTCCGGCAGCATCGACGGCACGGCCCACTCCACGGACTCGCCGACGCGAAACGGGATGCCGCGAAGGTCACTCGGCTCCATCTGCGACAGGCGAATGTCGATCACGGGGACCTCGTGCCGCCCGGCGACCTGCGCCACCATCTGTGACTTGCCGACACCGGGAGGTCCCCACAGCATCACGGGCGTGTGATGACCTTCCCGGGTACCCAGAAACTCGCGGTCAAGGATGGAGATGATGTGTGCCGGTCTCATATTCTGTTCACCCGGAGACGCCTCGGCCCCCTCGCTGTTCCTTTATGCGATATCTGTCAATCGATCTATGATTTTTCGAAGCCGGCCTTTCTGTACCACTCACGGGCCTTCTCCGGGTCCCGCTCGATACCCCGCCCCTCCTCGTACATCATGGCAAGCGTGGCCTGTGACCCGGCCAGGCCCTGCTCGGCGGCCTTGGTAAACCAGCGCACGGCCTCCGTGCCGTTCTGCTCCACACAGTCCCCCTCCATGAACATGAATCCCATGCCGTGTTGCGCCAGGGCGTGTCCAGCATCCGCCGCCTTGCGCATCCAGTTCACGGCGGCCTCCGGATTGGCGACGACGCCGAGACCGTTCTGATACATGATCGCCAGCCGGTGCTGCGCCTCGGCATTGCCTCTCGCCGCGAGAGGCGAAAGCAGTTGCATGGCACGGGGAAAATGCTTCGCCTCGAACGCCGACATGCCGCTGTTGAAGTCCACCTGTATCCGGGCTTCCTGGTCCTGCGTGGGGGTATCAACCATTCGTCTTTCTCCCTCGTTTACCGCTATAAAAATGTGGATGGCGCCAACCAGCTTTTCCGCTCCTGCGGACGCCCCTTGCGAACCTGCAAGGATGGCACAGCCGGGCCACCCGTGGCAGGAGGAAATAGTAACCACTTGCATTGCGAGGCAAGAATACCCCGTTGGTGGGGCATTTATCGGCCGTTTTCGGCCAACTTTCAGAGACTTGGGATCCCGTCGTTTTCGACGACCCGTGCGCACAGGGTGGTTTCCTGAAAGGCCGGGGCAGGCACCTCCCCCCCTTGGGGATATTCAGGGAGGAGCACAAACCGGTTATCCTCCGCCGATTCTATTCAGAGTATCTTGTTGATTTTATGCAAGAATCAACCATGATTGCAGATTCCGAAAGCCCCACGGACAACACGTATACGCTGATCAATGCGTGTATTCAAAAGGTCGCCACCGGTCCGGAGTACAGCAAGGACATCGCCTTCGAGGAAGCGCGCGACACCATGCGCCTCATCCTGGGGCGACGTGTCGACCCGGTTCAGGCGGCGGTCTACCTGATCGCGCTTCGGATGAAACGGGAGACCGACGACGAGAATCTCGGTTCCCTGCAGGCGATCCTGGACGTCAGACCCTGGATTCCGGCAAGGCGCTGGCCCACTTTCGGGCCGGCGCGGTCAACTAAGGCGATTGCCGGAAAATGACATACCAGATTGCGCAGGATTATCGTTCGTCTTCAAGGCGCGGTAACGGGCGCATAGTCGTTCTATGCAACCGTTGCCGCAACGCCGAAGACGGACGAAAAGAC
>JAYENI010000030.1:0-3633 GCA_034722015.1 Pseudomonadota bacterium | reverse complement strand
TTTGTCTAGGTCTTGTCTAATCGAGTGCATGGTTGCGACCAGAGCAACTATCTTTGAGGCGTATTTATATTCTAATAGCTGGTTATCTACACTTGTGAAAAGTGTAAACTGAGAAATGAAGGATGCCCAAATACGTTTAGCAAAAGCATCTCTCGGGATATCTGGTAATCTCCGGCCTTCACAGCTTTACTGGGGGTATTTTTGGGGGTATAAAAAAAGCCCCAACAGAAAATACCCCCAGATGCTCAGCATACAGGAAGTGAAGAACGCCAAGGCCGGAGACAAGCCGCGGAAGTTCTACGATCGGGACGGGCTGTACCTCTTCGTCACCCCCGCCGGCGGCAAGTACTGGCGCGGCAAATACCGCGTCAATGGGCGGGAGAAGACCCTGAGCCTCGGCACCTTGATGTGGTCCCCTCTCCTGAGTACAAGTGGGTCCATTTTCTTGAGTGTCGAGGCCCAACCACGCAAAATATAGTCCGTCGCCGGCAAACCTTTTGTCAATTATTGTTTTCTCAAACCCTTCATACGGTCGCTGCCAACGACCGGATCACGGCATCGCTCCAGTTCTGAAGAAAACAATTTATTCTTTAATTTCCGAAGCATAAGGTGTTTTCCCCGGCACTCCCGTATCTGCTTGCACGATTATTGCGCGCTCATACTTTGGGTACTCCGGTATCCCCGCAGCCGTCATTCACCGGCTACGGAATGAACGAGGAACAACCGTGTAGAGAGGTAACTACCAATGGCACATATCCACATCAACGACCTTTGTGAAAGGAGGTATGCATCATGAAGGTCACTACCATAACCGCGGGTCTGCTCCTTGCCCTGGGGGCTGCTTCGGTCTCCAGCGCAGCGACGGTCGAGGGCTTCGCGAAGGGTCGGGTCGTCAGGGACTACGGTGATCTCGCCGCGGGCGTTCCCGTGATGAGTTCGTTTTACTTCCGCTTCCACAAGTCCGGCGGCGCGGTCGATCACCACATCAACGCGATCTCGGTCAGACCGGCCCCGGACGGAAACATCGCGCTGATGTACCAGGACAAGAATCGCGACGACGAGTACTTTTACAAGGCATCCCACGATTCTCTCCCGTCATCGATCGTGATTCGCGGCAGCATTGCCGACGTAGGGTGCACCGGAAAATGCGAACGCACCCTCTCCCCTCCGGGATCCGGGTACCTGTTCGTGCTGACAGGTTTTCAGCTCAACTTCACGGGAGGCCGGGATCATCACGTGGATGAAATCGCCGTCTACGAGAAGGACGGGGTACTCACCGTCAAGCTGAACGACAAAAACAACGACGACGTGTTCGCGTATTTCGTCGACTACGCCTGGGTCAACCCGACGGCCTTTCTCAACTCAAGCTCGAGTCAGGGGACCAACAGCGGCGGCGTCGCCGTGAGCCTCCCCTCCGGCAGGCACGTCATTCGGGGTTTCCATTTCAACTATGCATCGAAGGATCACCACCTGCGGGAGATCGGCGCGCTGACCTCCGGGAACAGGCTCGAGGTCTACTACGGCGACAAGAACGGTGACGACCGGTTCGGATGGAAGATCCTCTGGGCCACGTTGAAACCTAGCGCCCCCAGGCCCGGACCTCTGGCCCCGTTGCTCACATTTCCGAAGGGAGGATTGTCACTCGCTCGCTAAGGCGATTGCCGGAAAACGACATACCAGATTGCGCAGGATTGTCGTTCGTCATCAAGGCGCGACAACCGGCGCATAGCCGATCTATGTCACGGTTGTCGCAACACAGAGGACGGATGAACAGACAAGCAGGATGGCATGTCACTTGACAGAAATCGACTAAGGACCTCTTTCCCATGGGTCACGGACGACCCTCCCCTTCCCGGAACAACGATACCCGTGTCCCGCACGCACCTGTTCATTCAGGCTGTACCCATACCGCTACCTGGACTATTTGGAAGTAGTGGGGGCTGTGACGCCCCCACACCTGGTCAAACGAACAAATTGACATCGGCGCTGAGCGCTCTGGGGAGAAAACTGGCCGCACCGACCCATTCCTCGATCTCGGGGATGAAATCCTCCTTGCCGTAGTCGAACAGATCGACCGTCATCTGACAGGCCACCAGCTTTACCTCGGCTTCGAGACACAGTGAACGAAGTTCCTCGATCCGCGCGATCCCCTTGCCATCCATGGTCTTTTTCATCATACCGCTGGCAATGTTCTGGAACCCCGGCATCAACGCCATCAGCGCGGTAGGCACCGGTAGTTCCTTGCCCTTTAGCCAGGCGGGCCCGTCGGGGAGCTTCATCGGCATCGCCGGGTTACCCAGCGGCGTCACCTTCAGGTCAAGCTCGGATTTCAGCAGGCTCAGTCCGTAGAACGTGAAGAAGATCGAGACCTCCCAACCCAGCGCCGCGGCGGTCGAGGCGAGGATGAAGGGGGGATAGGCCATATCGAGCGTGCCCTTGGTCGCGATAATCGTCATCGACGGGGTGTGGGCGGCCTCACGCTCGGTCATCTTTTCCTCGAACCGACGATCGAACCAGACGTTCAGGTCCGTGTCCGGCAGATCCATTGCAGTTGCGATATTGCTCATGATGATTCCCTCCGTGGGGTCAGGATTTCCGAATCTGAAAGACGTAGTCGCCACCGCTCTCTCTGCTCGAGATCAGCGCGTGCCCGGTCTGGCGGCAGAAGGCGTCCATGTCCTTTACCGACCCCGGATCGGTTGCGGTCACCTCCAGTACTTCACCGGAACTCAGCGAGGCGATCGCCTTTCGCGTCTGCAGGATGGGAAGGGGACAGTTCAGTCCTCTGGCGTCCAGCGTGCTTGCATTGATTGTCATGAGGCTTTCCTCTGTCTGCGCGGCCGAGACCGCAGTTATATGACCGGTCGGTCAAGGGGTTGAATAAAAAATGGCTCGTTGTCAGTGGGTCGTCTCGATCCGCAGGGTCTTGATCGCGGGTCCGACGATCCGCACGACTTCCGGGTCGTTGCGCGTCTTGGCCAGGAGGATGACGCCCTCGAGAAAGGCCAGCATCGCCGTGGCCGTCTTTTCCGAATCGAGCGGTTCGATGGCCAGCGTCGCCACCGCGTCGTCAAGGGTCTCGCGGATCTGGTCCCGCGTCTTGTTGAAGACCGCGGTCAGTTTGGCCCGCAACACATCGTCCCGTGTGCTGACCTCCAGGGCCAGGTTTCCGAACAGGCACCCCGGCATGCGGCCTTCGATATCTTTCGCGGCCTTTTGCCAGTAGTAGGCGGCATCAATCAGATAGTCGAGTCGCTCCACGGGGGGTAATTCGCGGTCGAAGGCTTCGGCGACGAAACCGTGCGCCCATTCGTCGGCCATGTCGTCGATCACCGCCAGGGCGAGATCCCGCTTTGAGGGAAAGAAGTGATAAAAGCTCCCCTTCTGAACCCGGGCGCTGTCGCAGATCTCCTTCACACCCACATCCGCGTAGCTGCGACTGTGGAACAGTTCGCGTGCGGTGCTCAGGATGCGGCTGCGGGAATCGATCTCCATGGGCGCCAGTATAATTGACCGGTCAGTCTAGTCAAGCCGAAAATAGCTGGGTCGGCTCGTGGATCGAGGGCAGAGCGGCGCGGCACTCGTTCCGGGGAATATCGACGGTACTCCTTCCCCCTCGAGGGGGAAGGCCGG
>JAYENI010000029.1:0-3706 GCA_034722015.1 Pseudomonadota bacterium | reverse complement strand
TGTTCGCTATGGAGTCGCTCGATGAAGGCCTGCTCCGTTTCCGGTGCGGGACAGGCCGCGCGCAGCACCTGCCGACGGCTCTTGCCTTCCAGCTCAACACGCCCCGCGTGGTCGATGCCGGCGGTATTCAGGGGTTGCCCGTCAGTCTCGGTTGGCGCGGAAATGAGCGTAGATCGACTGACTTTGTCCCGATGTCTTCAAACAGAAAGGAGGTGATCTTCGTTAATGTGTCATGGTCCGGGCGGGCTCGAGAACCGCGGGAACCTCCGGCGCCCCGAAATACAGACCCTGGGCCCAGTCGACCCCCAGCGCCTCGACCATGTCGGCCGTTTTCTCGTCTTCGATACACTCCGCCACGGTGGTCAGGCCAAGTGTCTCCGCCGTGTGCTGGATGCTTCGTACGATCGATCTGGCCCGGGTTTCGGTCTTCGCCAGTGTGACCAGCTCGCCGTCGATCTTCAGGTAGGTGACGGGCAATAGAGCCAGGTACCGGAAAGACGAATAGCCGCTGCCGAAGTCATCGATGGCGAGTTTCATACCGAAATCGAGAAAGGGCGCCAGTATGTTCTGAACCTTGCGCACATCGCCCATGAACTCGCGTTCCGTGATCTCGATGACAAAGGGTTTTTCCTCACCGAGGAGACCGGAACACCTGAGACACTGGGACATTGCAAAATCGAGCAGGTCCTGGACGAGTTCCGGATGTCGCAGGAGATCGGCCGACAAATTGCCGAACTGGCGATATACCGTTCCATTCAGTATTCGACTGGCGCAGCGCTCCATCGATTGTTTCATGAGAATACTATCGACCTTGTGGAGTAGCTGGAGCTGGCTTGCCTCGTCGATAAAGTTTTGCGCGCTGAGCAGGGTTCCATCCATGCATTCGATACGTGCGAGCGACTCCTCGGCGATGATTTCCCGGGTTTTCAGGTCCACGATGGGTTGGTAGGCCGCGACGACCCGTGCGTCATTCAACGCCGTCTGGATCTGTCCTGCCTGGGAGTAGGCGTGTCGCCGGTCGTTCTCGGCTACGTGGACCCTGTTGCGCCCGTCACGCTTCGCCCGATACATGGCGACGTCCGCTCGCATCACAACGGACTCCAGACTGTCATCGGGGCCTGCGTACTGGGCAACCCCGACGCTCGCTGTAACATCGATCCCGATTTCTCCCAGAGCGACCGGTGTAGACGCGATGTTCCTGCACAATCTATCCATGACCAGTCGGGCCTGGTCGTTGTCCGTTTCGTAGAGGAAACACAGGAACTCCTCCCCACCCCAACGGCCGATCCAGTCCCCGTCCCGGAGCTGATCTCTCAAGTTTTCGGCAATACGGGTCAGGACATCGTCACCGGTACGGTGGCCGTAGATGTCATTGATCAGCTTGAAACGGTCAACGTCGACAATCGCGATGCAGTAGGGGTGTCCCATACGAGTGGCCCGTGCGTGCTCTCGCTCCATGACCTCACGCATGGCGCGCCGGTTTGGCAGGCCGCTCAGGTCGTCGAAGTTGGCCAGACGGATGAGTCGCCTTTCCAGGGCAGCCATACGCCTGTGCTGCACGGCCGCGCCGAAGATATTCGCGGCCGCGCTCAGCGCCTCGAGTTCGGTCCGGCTCCAGTGTCGCTCGTGCAGGCAATCGTCGAATCCCAGCATTCCCCACCAGTCTTTCCCGACGATGATGGGCACCACCGCGACGGATCGTATGTCCTGGGCCTCGAGGAATTCGCGCTCGACATCCGGAAATTCCTTCAGAACGCCATATACCGGTTCGTGTCGCTGCATCAGCTGCTTCCAGCGGGCAAATCCCATGGCCTCGATGTCGATGTTCTGAAGGTCCTGATTGTCCAGTTGCGGGGTGATGCCCTCCGCGACCCATTCGCAACGCTGGGAGGTCAGCAGCTCACCGGCTGGGGTGAGGTGATTTTCGAAGACGTAGACGCGGCTGACATCGGCTGCCGATGCCAGCTTGGCCAGGATCGTCTTTACGTGATTGTCCCAGGAACCGCGCCCGAGACATTCAGCCGCGAATCCCACAGCTTCAAGGACGGCGGACGTTCTTTCCATTCGATCATTCCTCAAGGGACTTCAAGGCGACGAGACGTGGGAGTGGTGCGCTCCCGGTCCACAGGCACCACGCCACGGCTCGAGTCGATGTGTCTCCCACAAACTTTCGTTCCGGACGGGAACGCATGACAGGGGAACCTGCAAAAGATTCTAGGACATCCCCGGCCGAAAGGCGGCGAAAGCCGGGGTGTCCGGCGGGGATCGGACGCCACCGTACTCGCGCTGGCGTCGAACGGGTCGGGCCGGGACCCTGCACCGGTTTGTTTCATGACGGAGGTGCCGGATCGGCTATTCTCTTTGACGGAAATCGCCTTAATCCCGAACTGCGACGTGCCGCGTGGCCTGGGGGTCCTGATCAATCGGGTCATCGGGTATCGCCCGGCAGGACTGTCTGTTGCTTCCAGGAGATCCGGTCGGACATGACAATGCCGCAAAGCGAGGAGAATTTGCCCCGGGCGGATTCAGAGCCGATTGGCGAGATCACCGAGGTCCACGGCCCTGTCGTGGTCGTCGAGTGTACCTCGCTACCGCCCCTTCACCAGGCCCTGAGCTGCTCCAGGGACGGCGAGACGTTCGTTTTCGAGGTGCATCAGCATCTGGATGCGCGTCGGGTGCGGGCCATCACGCTTCACTCGGCCGCCGGACTCGAGCGCGGGGTCGCGATTTATGACACCGGCGCCCCGTTGAGGGTCCCCGTGTCAGCGGACTGTCTCGGGCGGGTCCTGAACTGCTTCGGGGCGCCGCTTGACGGCGGGCCGCCGGTCGAGGCCAGCGGGTTTCGTAACATCCACGGCCGGCCGCTGCCGCTCAGCGAGGCGGTGGGCGTCAGCGGTGTGCTGGAGACGGGTATCAAGGTTGTCGATCTCCTGTGTCCCTTCGTGCGGGGTGGAAAAACGGGACTGTTCGGCGGTGCCGGCGTTGGCAAGACCGTGCTGGTGATGGAGTTCATGCACGCCATTGCCGAGCTGCATGCCGGGGTCTCGGTGTTCGCCGGTGTCGGCGAACGCATCCGCGAGGCGCACGAGATGTGGCACGGGATGCGCGAGGCCGGCGTGATGCCGCGGACACTGATGGTGTTCGGTCAGATGGACGAATCCCCCGGCGTGCGTTTTCGCGTCGGACTCTCGGCGCTGACCTACGCCGAGTTTCTGCGCGACGCGCTGGAAAAGGAGGTGTTGTTCGTCATGGACAACGTGTTCCGCTTCGTCCAGGCGGGCAGCGAGATCTCCAGCCTGCTCGGTCGCATGCCGGCCACGGTAGGCTACCAGCCCACCCTGGTCAGCGAGGTGGCCGAGTTGCAGGACCGGATCCTCTCGACACAACGTGGCGCGATCACCTCCGTGCAGGCGGTGTATGTGCCCGCCGACGACATGTCGGATCCGGCCGTGAACGCCATACTGAGCCACCTGGATACCACCGTGATCCTGTCGAGGGACCAGGCGAGCAAGGGCATCTATCCCGCGGTCGATCCGCTGCGCTCGGCCAGCAAGCTGATGGACCGGCATGTCCTCGGAGAGCGCCACTACGCCGTCGCCGAGGGTGTGCGCGAGCACCTCGCACGGTACCGCGAACTCGAGGACATCATCGCCATGCTCGGTATTGAGGAACTCTCCACCAGGGACCGGCGTATCGTGTCGCGGGC
>JAYENI010000028.1:0-3724 GCA_034722015.1 Pseudomonadota bacterium | reverse complement strand
TGGCATAGGTCGTGAAACGCTCGCCATTGGCGAGGTTGTAGATCTGTATCTGCTCGTACTCACGAATTCCGGACGCGTCGAGCAGCGCGCCATCGATCGCGCACGATCCCTCGTACTCGAGTTCGGACAATGTGACCCTTGCCTGGTGGAGTTTCGCCTTTAGTAGCGTCAAAATCACGCGATGCTTCCTGCTCTATGCTGCGTAGCGAAGTATTTGATTATGTTACACCGGGAACGACCGTTCAACGCCAACGATCACGTTGTCGATCAGTCGGGCGGCGCCGAGACGGGCCGCCGCGAGTACGACGAGCTCTTTGTCGTCCGTCGAAGGTTGCCTCAGATCACCTTGTCGCCGAATGCTCACATAGTCCGGATCGAATCCGGACTCCCGCAATTCGTGGATCCCGTCCCCCTCCAGGGCAGCGTAATCCCGTTCACCCTCCCGGAGCGCCTCCGAAATTCGTTTTAACATGCCGTACAGGGCCGGCGCACGGCTTCGTTCCTGCGGGGTGAGATAGCGGTTTCGCGAACTCATCGCCAGTCCGTCACCTTCCCGGAATGTCGGCACCCCGAATACCTGAACGGGGAAATCCAGCCCGTGAACCAGGCGGCGTATGACCGCAAGCTGCTGGCAATCCTTCTCCCCGAATACGGCCAGGTCCGGTTGCACCATGTTGAACAGCTTGCTGACCACGGTCGCCACGCCACGAAAGTGCCCGGGTCTGCTGGCCCCGCAGAGAATCCCGGACAGGGACGGAACGTCGACGAAGGCGGCATTTTCAGTACCTGACGGGTATATTTCGGATTCGTTCGGGGCAAAAAGCAGATCGACGTCCGCCTCCATCAACAGGTCCGTATCATGCTCCAGTGTGCGCGGGTAGGCGGCAAGGTCGTCCCTGCGGTCGAACTGCGTCGGATTGACGAAAATGCTGACCACCACTCTCGGGGCAAGCGCCTTCGCGCGCCTCACCAGCCCGAGGTGTCCGGCGTGAAGGTTGCCCATAGTCGGAACCAGTCCGACACGCTCACCCGCGGCGCGCCAGGAGCGCACGATCTCCCGCAATGCAGCGATGTCGCCTACCTTGTGCACGGCGCCAGGATTCGGCGGGCGGAACACCCGAAAGCGGGGCGCAACTCGATCATGAGCCGGATGGGAAAGTACCGTCTCTTACCGCCAGCACATATGCCTGTACCGCATCCGGGATCCCCTGTTGACCGGTAAGGAAGTTTTTCGCGAAACCGGGGGTGCGCCCCGGTGTGATCCCCAGGATATCCTGCAAAACAAGGATCTGGCCATCGCATCCGGGGCCTGCACCGATTCCGATGACCGGCAGCGGTACATCCCGCGTAATTTCCTCCGACAGTGAGGCCGGAACACACTCGAGGAGCAACAGGTCAGCCCCGGCATCGACCAGTACCGACGCATCCCTGCGCATGGATTCCGCGCTCGGCCCGTCGGTCCCCTGCATCCGGTATCCACCAAGTTTGTGCACGAACTGGGGCCTCAGCCCGAGATGCGCGCAGACGGGGATACCTTCCTGACTCAAACGGGATACGACGTCGGCCTGCCGCGAATTTCCCTCCAGTTTCACCATGTGCGCGCCGCCTTCCTGCAGCAGTTTCCCTGCATTCAACAGGGCCACATCCGGGTCGGTGTAACTCATGAAGGGCATGTCAGCCATCAACAAGGCGCGGTCCAGCCCACGCGCCACACACCGGGTGTGATACAGCATGTCGTCCATCGTCACCGGGATCGTGGTGTCGTGCCCCTGGATCACCATGCCGAGTGAGTCGCCTACCAGCACGACATCAATACCCGCCTCGTCCAGCACGTGCGCGAATCCCGCGTCATAGGCCGTCAGGCAGGTAATTTTTTGCGCCTCCGATTTCATGTGGCGGAGGGTATTGACGGTGACGGGTTTTGGGGAAAGCCTCATTACTGGTCCAGCCGATCTTTAAATACGAAATTGATTATACCGCTTGCCCTGGAAGGAACTATCCTGTCAACAGGGATTCGGCACACTGCGATCAAGCTGGATACCTGCCAGGCTGACAGCCCTGGCCAGGGGCATTTTCAGCGTCTTGCACCGGATGAATCTTTCTACTGCGGCATGCGAAGGCGCATCTGCGGGGTGCGGGGGCTCGACCGGTCGCCCGGCAGTGAGCCATGTAACGCACGATTCTCCAGACACGCCGCAGACCGGCGATCCTGCCCGAAAGACATGGACAACGGCAAGCCGATGAAAACCACGATCGCTGTCACTCATTTCCCCTGTACTACATTCTATAATGTTGGCGTTCTCGTTCCCGGATACTAGTCCTTCAGGCGGCGCGCGGTCGGCGGATGGATACGGTCCGTTATTCCGCTCACCTGGGGAGCAAGTGGTTTCTGTCGACCGGCCAGACCCACGCATTCTGGCGACAAAATATCGCCACTTTCCATGATCAGCAAGTTGTAGAAGACCAAGGATCACTTTTCCCATGTCCAGGGTTCTCTTTCTCACCAAGGTACTACCCTTCCCGCTGTCACACGGTGGAGCGCTAAGAGTGTTCCATTTGGGCAGAGAGCTTGCCAGGGATCATGAGTGCTTCCTGGCAACGTTTGGAGGACAGGATAGTTTGGCGCTGGCGGAGCTCAAATCAAGGGAAATATACCGGGAAATTCTTCCGCTCGAGCCGCCTTCCGGTTTCAGTTCCGCCCTTCGTCACTTCAGATTGTCGGAGGCGGACCTCAACCGGCTCGGCAGACCGGAACACTACAAACGCACGATCCGGGTCCTCGAAGCATTCATCGAAAAACACAGGATCGATGTCGTGATTGCCGTAGCACTGCACATGGCGGAATACATAACCTCATTGAAGGGTGTCACGCGAGTCGTCGATGATTTTGATTGCAACACGCTTACCCTGGAACGCGAACTCGCGCCGATACTCAACGGAAAGAGAAATGTGCGTTACCTGAAGTCCGCTTTGCAGTTGCGTCGCATCCGTCGACAGGAGGCTCGATTGTCCTCTACCTACGATCTTGTGACGACAATTTCGCCCGTTGATCTTGAGGCGCTGCAGCACCTGAACAAGCACAGTGGCAATATCCATCTGCTACCAAACGGCGTTGCGGATCCGGCCCCCTCAGGCACCCGGTTTTCAGACAATCTTTCCCACTCGGTAGTCTTCTGGGGAGATCTTGCGTTCAAGCCCAATATCGCGGCAATCATGTATTTCATCGAGGACATATATCTGCCGCACCTGAAATCGAAGGGCATACAGTGTTACTTTATCGGTCGCAATCCCGGCGCCGAGATGCTCGAGCTTGCCAAGCTCCATAGTGGCATCAAATTTCCGGGATTCGTGGACGATCTGACCAGCTTTGTTGGAAAAATCCCTGTCGTGATCAACCCGATGGTGATCGGTAGCGGCTTGAAGAACAAGGTTCTGGAGGCCATGATGCTGAGAAAGGCCATCGTGACGACCTCACTCGGAATTGAGGCGATTGGGGCCGAAGACAATGTGCACTGTCTTGTCGCCAACGGCCCGGCCGAGTTTGCCAGCGCTACGATGGCCCTGATGAATGATCCGGCGCGACGCGAAAGGCTGGGGACTCAGGGCCGGGAAATGGTAAAAGATCGTTTCGACTGGGCAGCCATAGGCAAAAAGCTGTCCCGAATGCTAGAGCAGTCATCAGGCAGATGAGCCGCACAAACATGCCAGAATGCGCCCCGGTATT
>JAYENI010000027.1:0-3726 GCA_034722015.1 Pseudomonadota bacterium | reverse complement strand
CTCGGCATACCCGTCGATCGGATAGGCATGTACACAAGGCGCAGCGAGCGATGCGATCATTGTGAACAGCTTCGGATAGACGATCCGTTTCATGATCCCGGCACCTCGGCCATATCGACCGTCTTGTTCAGCTTGCCGCGAAGGGACTCGTCCATGTCGCTCAGCCAGTCCGCGCCCCGACTGTCGCGACTCTCCAGAAACGGCCGCAACTGGAACAACTGCAATCGGCCGTCGAGAAACCCGAATTCGATATCCGCCGGGGCGGGATTGCCGTCGTCATCGGTAATCGGAGGGAAACGGTTCGGTAGCTCCCTGGCCAGCGAGACCAGTTGGCTGATCTCATCCGGTTTGAGCACGCTGAGGTCGCCGCTGACCGGCAGCCTGGCAACCCCGCCGTTTGCCGCGGGCACGCGCCGCCACACCGCCGTGGCGCTGGCCAGCAGACGGACCGAGCCGTCACGGGTATCGATACGCAACGACTCCGCGGACTGCCCGTCCACCGCGCCGCCGACACCTTCGTTTACCGCAACCGACAGTACATCCATGTCGCCGGTATCGATGTCCCGGGTGACCATGACGCCGGACTTGTCGTTGGGTACGGATTTGAGCAGCAGCACGGCCGGGTAGACGTTTTCCGGGTCCGCCATCAGGGACTGGCGCCAGGCAAACGCGCGCGCCGTAAACGGCGACGCCCACACCGTCGGAATGGCCTCGAGCAGGTCGTCCATGCCGACGACGTTGGGTAGTGTCAGGTTCAGGCCGGCGCCGGTAAATCCGGGAAGGTCCTCGACATTGGTATCCGAGCGAACGAACACGCCGTAACTGCCGACCGGCCCGATGCCTTGCTCAAGCGCCTGTCGAAGGCCATTGCGAAAATCCTCGTCGAGCCGGGTATTCAGGATCAGGTCGTGGAGCTCGGCGCGAAACTGCCCGGTCTGCTCCTCGCGCTGCTTCGAGCCCGCGGGCATCGCCTGAAGGCGCCCGTATTCGGACACCATCCACTCGAAGACCGTCCTGTCCGAGTCACGATAGGGCTTGTCGAGCACCGTTTCCCTGAAGAGACCGAAGGGTATCGCCACGCCCGGCGCCACCGCCCCGGGGAAATGGCGCCGCAACTCGCCGAGCTTGGCCGCCTTGGGCCCGACGATGCGTCCGGAGTCGCTGGCGCCAAGATCGTCCAGGGCAACGAACTCGCGAACGCCGAGATCGAGCTTCTCCAGATCGGGACGGATCAGGGTTTTCCGTGCTTCCCCCTCTTCGCCAAACACCGCATCCCATCGGGGCCCATCATCCGACAGTTCCACCAGTCCGGCCGGGCTGACCGCCAGTACGACGCTCTCGCCGTCGTGCGCGTCGATACCCAATATCAGTGTCTCATCGACACTGATATTGGGTATGCCGAGATTTCGCGCCAGCAACTGGATGTGCGACAGCGGATTACCCTCGCCCGCGGTGATGATGCCGGAGATCGGCGGCAGGTCGGAAACCGTTTCGGGAAGCACATAGATACCATTCCGCAGAAAATCCTCCGCCTCTGCAGAGTCCGGACGAACGTGAAGCACGCCGCGCGCCAGACCCGGGTTGAGCGCACGGAAACCGACGCCGATTTTCTGGCCGAACAAACGGTGAGTGACGCCGGCCAGCTGGTTGGCATCGCGCTGCAGGGAGTCGAGTACTTGCGAATAGAACAGCAAGGGACTGCCGCGCAACTGGTCCTGGATAAACAACAGGGAATCGGGCTCGATCTGAGCAAGTTTCTGCATCGACTCGTGGAACTGGAAGCGCAAACCCTGGGTCCCCCACCCCGGAATCCGGGCGAGGTATCGCAGGTCATCCATGTAACGACTCAGCGGAATACGGGAGTCTTCCAGCTCCGAAAGGGTTTCCTGTAACGCTTCACGCTCACGCAGGTTGATCATGCCGACGCCATAGGCCCCGTTCACCGCGGAGGTCAGCAACTCGACATGCTCATGACGCGAGTCACGGGTCATCTGATCGCGAAGCACGGTGCCCGCACGAAAATTCCCGGCCTCCACCGCCAGACCCAGATCCAGCACCGTGAGACGCGCCGACGCCTGCCGGATGCGTGGCAGGGCATCGCGCAGGTCAGCCAGCAGCGTGGAGGTCTCCGTGTAAACGTTGCCTGCCGAGTCATCCTGCTCGACTGCCTCCGCCGCATCAAGCAACAGCGTCTGCAACCAGGGTGCGGTAGTGAACCGTCGCGCATGCTGCCTCAGGCGTTGCGGCAAGGGACGTGCTTCGTAGACCTGATCGATCTCATTGGCCAGTTCCTCGTACTGCCCGACCAGCGCCGCGTCCGTCACGCCGGCTGCATAGTCCCTCACACGCCCGGCGTCATCCTTGTCCGGTGCCCCGTGGATCTTGCTTCGTATGCCCTTGAAATTCGCATCCTGATCGGAAAGCGATGCGGACAGTTGCCGAACCTTCTGTACCGATGCGGTATCTTCCCCGTGCGGCAATACCCGCACACCCGTGCGCAGCGACGGGTATCGCAGTCCGATCCACTCCGGCTGCCCGGCCATCTCGGTCAGCAGTGCGCGGGCCGCGG
The DNA here is from genome assembly GCA_034722015.1 of Pseudomonadota bacterium. Classification (GTDB taxonomy): domain Bacteria; phylum Pseudomonadota; class Gammaproteobacteria; order JAJDOJ01; family JAJDOJ01; genus JAJDOJ01. Next base: position 1,157 of record JAYENI010000027.1, on the reverse strand, counting down.
CACGTTCATCCTCTTCCTGTATGGCTCCGCGGTAAAACAGGGCATGGCGCATGATCCAGCCGTTGTCTACGGCCATCAGGAACCTTTCGATCAGCAACTGGTTCCAGGTTTCGACGAATTCGGCGTCCGCCACCAGCTTCTCGGGATCGGATCCCGCGAGTAGCGTGGCGACAAGGTAGCCTTGCGCACGCAGCTCCCTGGTCTTTTCCGTCCACTCGCCATGCTGGTGTCCCCCGCCGTGTTCGGCGCAGGCATAGGCTTTTGGCGGCAGCACGGTACCGTCGTTGCAGAACCAGCGAATGCGGGCGAAGGGACCCCGATCACTGGTTTTCATCTCCCCGATCCATCGCCGGTACTCGTCGTACAGCGGGTCACCGGCTGGTTCCACCTCGCCAGCCAGCACCCCGCTTCCCGAAAGCAGGCACACCATACCCGCGGCCAGGGTGCTCCATGGGAAACATCTCCGGATTGATCCATTCATGACATGGTCCCTGTTCTGCATTCTCGTTTACTATTCGTCCGTCCAGTGCAACACATCACGGATAACCGACCAGCGCGGTCGCGATTGATTCTTTTGTTCACCCTGCACCCAGTAGCGGTAAAGGCGATCGATCGTCCCGTCGCTTTCCTTGAGATCGATCCAGATATCGAGAAAATCGATCAGGTCTTCCTCGCCCCTGGGCAGCGGAAACGCCACGGGGACCCGGATTGTACTGGAAACGTGAATTACCGCAGTGAATCGGGGGTGCAACAGACTCCAGGCCGACGCGCTTTCCACCGTCGTGATCATGCCATCCAGCTCGTCCGACCAGTTTTCGATGTAATCCCCCGGCGAGAGTACTTCGATCAATTCAACGTTCGGCGTCCGCAACAACGCCTTGTCCTCGTAGTAAGGCAGGGCCTCGATACCCAGCCTGGGGTTTTCCAGCTGTCTGATCGACTCGATGCTGGCAAATTCCTTCCGTCGGTGGTCGTTCGTCAGGATACTGCCCCTGAGTCGCAGGTAGGGGACCGTGTATCCAACCTGCAATGCGGATTGGGGAGTGATCGGCGCCCCGAGGCCCATGTCGCAATAGCCGGTCTCGAATTCGCTGCTCAATTCACGGTCTACCACCGGCACCATCACCAGGGACACACCCAGGTCATGTGCGAGATGG
>JAYENI010000026.1:0-3731 GCA_034722015.1 Pseudomonadota bacterium | reverse complement strand
TCGCCAAGCCTGGCGCTCAACCAGGACCAGTCGTCTGTGCGGCGTACCGCCCTCGCCCGAATTCGCGCACCGGTACGCCCCAGGCGTCGTGCCTGTCCAGCCCTTGAATGCGCAAAGGAGGGAGTTGGCGTCCGGAAAGTCCCCATGAACCAGAAATTACGAATAATCGTGACTGACGACTTTTCAAGTATACTTTCGCGAGATTTCGTTGATTCTCAATGGTGGAACTCACGTGGCGGAAAAGAAGCCGGACAGGCCTGCGGAAACCGCAAACGTATCGCCCTTTGGGCAGTCCCCGCCCGATGACGAGCTGGCCCATATCAGGCACCAGAAAGATCTGATCCTCGAGGCGGCCGGCGAAGGGATCTACGGCCTCGACCGCGAGGGCAATACCACCTTCGTCAATCCCGCCGCCGCCGGAATGCTGGGTTGGGACGCGGAGGCGTTGATCGGCAAACCCATGCATGCGCTGCATCACCACACCAGGCCTGACGGCACGCCTTACACAAAGGAGGAATGCCCGATCTACGCGGCCTTCAAGGACGGTGTCACCCATCGCGTGGATGACGATGTGTTCTGGCGCAGGGACGGCAGAAGCTTCCCGGTCGAGTACACCAGCACCCCCATTCACGAAAACGGAGCACTGGCCGGTGCGGTCGTGGTGTTCCGGGACATCACCGAGCGCAAGCAGTCGCGCGCGACCATCGAACACCTGATGCGACAGAACGAACTGATCCTGGCCGCGGCGGGGGAAGGGATCTACGGAATCGCCCTGGACGGGCTGGCAAGCTTTACCAACCCGGCCGCGGTGGCCATGACGGGGTGGGCGCCCGGGGACATCATCGGAAAGCCGACGCACGACCTGCATCACCACACAAAGGCGGACGGCAGTCCCTATCCGCGAGAGGAATGCCCGATCTACGCCACCCTGCACGACGGCAGGGTTCACCACTGCGACGACGAGGTGTTCTGGCGCAAGGACGGCAGCAGCTTCCCGGTTGAATACACCAGCACGCCAATCGTCGAGAACGGTCGGCTGGCCGGCGCCGTCGTGGTATTCAAGGATATCTCGGAACGAAAACGCGCGGAGGGCGACCTGCGCCGGGCCTACGTTGACGTGGCCCTGATGAAGGAACGGCTCGAGGCGGAAAACGTCTATCTGCAGGAGGAGATCAAGGTAAGCCAGAACTTCGCCGGAATCGTCGGCGGGAGCCACGCGATCAAGCAGGTCCTGCGCCAGATTGAACTGGTCGCCCCCACCGATGCCAGTGTCCTGATCACGGGGGAATCCGGCACCGGCAAGGAGTTGATCGCCTGCGCGATCCACGAGCAGAGTCAACGGAACGAGCGCCCGCTCATCCGGGTCAACTGCGCGGCGATTCCCCGCGATCTGTTCGAAAGCGAGTTCTTCGGGCATGTCAAAGGCGCCTTCACCGGCGCAGTCAGGGATCGCAGCGGCCGGTTCGAACTCGCGGACGGCGGGACGATCTTTCTGGACGAGGTCGGCGAGATCCCGCTGGACCAGCAAGGCAAGCTGTTGCGCGTGCTGCAGGAAGGACAGATCGAACGCGTCGGCGAGGAGAGGACCCGCAGCATCGACGTACGCGTGATCGCCGCAACCAACCGAGACCTCAGGGCAGACGTCGACGCCCGGCGATTCCGCGAGGACCTTTACTTCCGACTGAACGTATTCCCGGTCGAGGCGGTACCGCTGAGAGGACGCATCGACGACATTCCACTACTGGCTGCACACTTCATTACCCTGATCTGCCGCCGACTGAACCGCCCCGACCCGCCCCTCACACAGGCCAACGTGAAACAACTCCAGTCCTACCACTGGCCAGGCAACATTCGCGAACTTCAGAACATCATCGAACGGGCAATCATCGTCAGCAGTGGCAACCGGCTGCAGTTCAGCCTGCCCGGAACAGGTCCCGACACCGGAGTCGATAAAACGATATCGACGCCGGAAGCAGTGCAGACTGTCCCCTACAACGAGTCGGAGCGACTGGCGCGCGACCGCGCCAACATCCTCGCGGCATTGCGACTCACCGAAGGCAGGGTCTCGGGCACGAATGGCGCCGCGGAGCTGCTGGGCATCAAACCCACGACCCTGGCCTCACGGATGAAGGCCCTTGGGGTGGCTAAGGCGATTGCCGGAAAATGACATACCAGATTGCTCCGGATTATCGCTCGTCATCAAGGCGCGACAACAGGCGCATCGTCGAACGATGTCACGGTTGTCGCAACACAGAGGACGGACGAAAAGACAAGCAGGATGGTATGTCATTTGACAGAAATCGCCTAACCACATGAATCACCAGGAGCAGGGTCTCGGGCAAGGACGGCGCGGCGGAACTGCCGGGAATCAGGCCTACGACCCTAGGGCCACCGCGCGCCGCCCCGACTTGCTCTCGAGCACGATAGGCGCATGCCGCTCACCGAACTAGGCCAAGCGCGACGGGGATGACTTCTTGCTTGCCCGCCCCGAGAATCGCTAGCGCTTGAGAGCATTGCCATCAAGCGCTAGCATGGCGAACCGGCCAGACATGAATGGGAGGCAAACATGGCAAGCATTAGCGTGAGACAGCTTGATGAAGAAACGGTGGCCCAATTGCGCGCACGCGCCGCCAGCCACGGAATTTCAATGGAGGAGGAAGCCCGGCGGATTCTGAAGGAAGCCGTGTCCGCCCCTGAACGGCTGGGTGATCTAGCGCTCCGACTATTCGGCCCACGTCATGGCGTAGATCTGGAGTTACCTAAGCATGCTTCTCATATTCCGGCCGATCTCTCCGAATGATCCTCATCGACACCAACGTGATTTCGGAGATCATGAAGGTCGAGCCTTCGGAAGCCGTGGTGAGCTGGCTCAATGACCAGAAGTCCGACGCCCTCTACGTTTCAGCCGTTACCATCGGCGAAATTGAATACGGTTTGCGGGTCATGCCGATCGGCAAACGCCAACTGCGGCTCAAAGAAAGGTTCGAGAGGTTCGTTTCGTTGGCCTTCGCGCAGCGAGTCCTTGCCTATGATGAGACGGCAGCTCGAGCCTACGGCGAAAACATGGGCTTGCGGAAGGAGACTGGCCGCCCCATGAACATACCAGACGGCCAGATTGCGGCCATCGCAAGAGCCAACACGCTCACGGTTGCGACTCGCAATACCCGCGATTTCGAAGATTGCGGGATTGAATTAATCGATCCCTTCCTACACAGCAGCTAGGAGCCTGTCCGAGAATGGGGTTCGTCGCGAGGGGAAGCGTCGCTGAGATTCCGGGTTTATGTTCGTTTGAGGAGAATAGTCGCCTCTATTCGACGAGAACGAACGTGAAATCCGGCCAGCGAGGCTTTTCCGCAGTAGAACTTCCATTCTCGGACAGGCTCCTAGGGGCGACTGACGAGCGAGTTCCGAACTGTTTTTATTCACATTGATCCAGGAATCCTGCCACGACTTGTTCAGGGTGCGACACAACCCGGTTGCTCCATGAACCCTTCAGTTTCCGTCGTCGATGTATTGACGCGATCTTTGCCGGGGTGATCGGTTGGCGTCCGCAATGGTTGGCGTGATTTCCGGGCTAGTGACTGGCATGTTTGGCCGCGGCGACAGCCGCCTGACCGAGGGCCAGGCCACCGTCATTGGACGGCACCTGAACGGGCGACAGGACGCTGACACCGGCTGCCCTCAGCTTTTCGCTGACGCCCTCGAGCAGCAACCGGTTCTGGAAAACGCCG
>JAYENI010000025.1:0-3735 GCA_034722015.1 Pseudomonadota bacterium | reverse complement strand
GTCGTCGAGGCTCACACCGCCAATCAGGTCCGCATCGTTTTCCTGCTTCGCCAGCCAGCGTGCATGCTCGCTGCTGGCGCCGTTCGGCGACAGGACGTAGACCGAGGCGCCCTGCGCCTTGCGGTTACGCGCCGCGTCCGCGTGAATGGAAATAAACAGGTCCGCCTGGGCACGACGCGCCTTGTGGATCCGGTCCCGCAGGGGAAGAAACACGTCACGGTCGCGCGTCAACACGGCCCGCATACCCTTCTCGCGATCGATCAGTGAAGCCAGTTGCCTCGCGATAGCCAGCACAACGTCCTTCTCGCGCGTCTTGCGCCTGCCGATCGCCCCGGGGTCCTTGCCACCGTGCCCGGCATCGATCGCGACGATTACCTCACGGGTAAACGCCGGCGGTTTCGCCGACGACTTCACCGGCTGCTGACGCGTCGTCCCATCCCGATCGCTGAGATCCACCACCAGTCGATGACCGCGTCCATTGTCGGGCGACAACGTGAAACTTCGGGGTATCGCCACACGGTTCAGATCGAGGACGATCCTGAGGTCCTTCGACCCTTTTGACGCCCATCTGACCCCCTTGAGCAACGAATCTCCGGTGGTTACCTCGCGCAGTTTTCCCGATGCACGTGTGTCCGCGAGATCGATCACGACGCGGTCCGGCGAGGAGAGGGTGAAGAGGTTGTGTTCGACCGAGGCGCTCAATTCCATCACCAGGCGCGTGTCGCCATTGCGGCCGGCAACCCGGATCCTGCTCAGCACCGCGGCCGAACGGGCGACGACCGGAGCAGACAGGGCCCACGCGATGGTGCCTCCGGTCAGCGCGACGCATCGCACCAGGAACCGGCGGCGTGTCTCGCCCCGGCAGCTTCCGGCGCCGGTTACGTCGTGCCCCGGTTGACTGACAGCCCCTCTCGCTGTCCCCGCCTTGACCCGGCGGAAGGCGCGTCCAAGAATCGTGAGCATTTCTTTGCGTTCTCCCACCCTGCTCCCTGATCACTACCTTTTCCGACCTGCCCCGGCCGAGGACCCGACAAGGCCCGCGGCGCGAAATCGGGGGCCTTTCGAACCGGGAACCTACCCGCGACGAAATGATTTCTCCGCCCCATGAGTGTGGCCGATTTTCAGAAAACTTCAAGATGTTTTTTTTAAATGATTCTAGCCAGATACAGATTCAACCTTAGGCGATTTCTGTCAAAAAATGTACCACCTCGCTTGTCTTTTCGACCGTCTTCGGCGTTGTGGCAACGGTTACATCGTTCGACGATGCGCCCGTTACCGCGCCTTGAAGACGAACGAAAATCCGGTGTGATCCGGTACTTGTTTTCCGGCAATCGCCTTAACTGATCTATTGACCATCCTCTGACCCGATCGCTCGCAATGCGGACCGACCCGCGTCGCTGACCGCCGTGAACCTCAGTCGCCGGCCAGCCGGCGTCTCCCGGAGGCGAACTTCGAGGTCCGCTTCAGGTAACACACCCGCACCCTTGTCGGGCCACTCCACCAGGCAGATCGCGTCGCCGGCAAGGTAGTCCCGTACCCCCAGGAATTCCAGTTCCTCGGGGTCGGCCAGGCGGTAGAGGTCGAAGTGGTAAACGGTTGCACCCGGCAGGTCGTACGGCTCCACCAGTGTAAACGTCGGGCTTTTCACGTTGCCCGCAAACCCCAGGGCACGAATGAAACCACGGGCGAAGGTCGACTTGCCCGCACCGAGATCACCGACCAGAAAAATCAGTTCCCCACCCCGACAGACTCTGGCAAGGCGGCCACCCAGTTCCCGGGTCCCGGACTCGTCCCCGGTCTCGAGGATCACGGATTGGCCAGGGTGCGCACGATCGGTGGCAGGTCCCCGGCCAACAGGCCGCGCTCGCCGTCCGCGGCGGCGACATCGGCCGCCGCGGCATGCAGACACACGCCCGCACGGGACGCGTCACCCAGGTTCAGACCCTGTGCCGCGAGTGCCGATATGATCCCTGTCAGGACGTCCCCCATGCCACCCGAGGCCATGCCCGGATTGCCGGCGTCGCAAAGTGCCATGCGGCCGGCGTCGCAGATCAGCGTGCCGGAACCCTTCAGGACGACCACGCCGCCGTAGCGGTCCACAATCCGCTGGGCGGCAGCGAACCGGTCATGCTGTACCTCGGCGATCGTGCAACCCAGCAGTCGCGAGGCCTCCCCGGGGTGTGGCGTCATAATCCGCTTGCCGTCGCGTTGCGGTGCGGCTTCAGAAAGAAGATTCAGCGCATCGGCATCCATTACGACGGGCTGGGGGGCCTCGAGTACCCGTTGCAGCATCTCCCTGCCCCAGTCCCCCTGCCCCAGCCCCGGGCCGATCGCCACCACGGTGGCCCTCGAAAGCAGGAGATCGAGATCCGCCCCGCACTCTACCCCACGAACCATGAGTTCGGGGCGCGTGGCGTTCAGTATGCCTGCGTGACTTGCCCGTGTGGCAACGCTGACCAGTCCCGCCCCGGTGCGCGCCGCCGCCTCCCCGGCCAACCGGGCCGCACCTGACATTCCGGCCTCTCCCCCGACGATGAGGACATGGCCGAAATCACCCTTGTGCGCACACCTTGAACGGGGAGCAAGCCGGTCCCGGAATCGCTCGAGAGTCATCCGGACGCAGGATGGCTCCACGGCATCGTAGAGCACATCGGGGACCCCCAGGTCGCTGAATCTCACCTGCCCGCAGACCGCCCTTCCCGATCCCGTGAACAATCCCTGCTTGAGACCGATGAAGCTCACGGTGCGATCGGCGATGACCGCGGCCCCCATGGGAACGCCCGCATCGCTGTGCAGACCCGAGGGAATGTCGATGGCGATCACGGGTGCTGCGTGCGCATTCATCGCGTCGATCACATCCCTGAACGCCCCCTCGACCTCCCGCTCGAGTCCGGTTCCGAGAAGCGCGTCCACGATGACGTCCGCAGGCGGCAGATTTCCGAGCCAGGGTCGCGCCTCCCCCCCGCAAGCCAGGAATGCCTCGCGTGCCGACAGGGCGTCGCCGCGCATGCGCTCGGGGTCCCCCAGAAATACGAGCTTCACACCCAGACCGGCCTCGCGTGCGAGACGCGCCACCACGTATCCATCTCCACCGTTGTTGCCCGGACCTGCCACGATCAGCAGCGTGCCGGACCTGGGCCACGCGCCGCGCAGGATACCGAATGCCATCTCACCGGCACGATTCATGAGCGTCTCTCCCGCGATGCCATGATCCTCGATCGCTGTGCGGTCAAGCTCTCTCACCTGGGCGGCACGGTAAAGGGACTCGGGGAGTTCGCTCATGCTGGAAGTCCTGCTGACGGTTTCGCGGGAACTGCTTGGACCATCGACATTATGACAGAGCGAGCCGACGTTCCGGGGAGCCGGCGTCCGTTTTTACGGCCCGGACCCCGGGTTTCGCATCACAGCACAGGCCGTGGATTCGGCAACGTCCGGTATATGCTCTAAGATTCGGAAATACCGCGCCCGTGCACCGGCGCGGATCGAAATCATACGCAAATTACGATGGACGAAAACTCATGACCGTAGCAGAACGCCTCTGTCGCCTCACCCTCGGTATCGCGCTGTCGACCCTGGTCCTGTCGGCGTGCAATTCCGACGACGGCGGCGGTGGTGGCGGAGTGACGACACCCAGGTTCTTCATGCCGTACCGCGCGAGTATCGACCTGGTGCAGTCCGACGATTTCGGGGTGGACGTCCAGTTGACCGGGCAAGCCACGCGCGGCGAGATGATGA
>JAYENI010000024.1:0-17236 GCA_034722015.1 Pseudomonadota bacterium | reverse complement strand
TCGTCGTACTGTCCTTGTACATGTCCTCGCCGACCGGGTCCCCGAACGAGGTGATCTGATCGGCGGTCGCGCCATGACGACCCCACTTCACGTTGACCTGCATCGGCTCACCTGGCGAGAGCCTCGCCAGCTCGCGTGCCCGTGAGGCGTGAAGCGCTGCCCGGGGAAAGTGATAGAACTGCATCGCCATGTCCCAGCTGCCGTCGGTGACGAGACGGGAGACCCGCTGCACGTAGCAGAGCTGGATCCCCTCGGAGGGCATGTCGATTTCGATCCAGTGTGTGACACGTTCGTCCGGCAAAATGTTCAGGATCGGATGTTCGACGCGAAACGCCGCGAGGTCCCCTGTGCCGATCTCCTGAAGCTTCGCGGTCTTCCTGCCGGCGACCATCACCATGTCGTGGTGGCGGGTATCCATCCGGGAAAAATCGAACAGGTAGGTCCGGGTTTCGTTCCCATTGCCGTCATCGTCATCCGACCCGCCGCAGCCACCCAACGAGCCGCTCAGCCCAAGCCCCGCCACTGCCGCGCTGGTCTGAAGAAACTCCCGACGGGTGAATCCGCTGCCGCTGTCAGGTCCACTCACATTCCGGACGTCCCCCGAGGTATTGTTCGCGACACAGCCCGATTCCCTGGTTTCTTTGCTCATAGCGACCTCGCGGTGACGTTGTTCATTCTTAAATTGCCACACTCACCTGGAATGAAAACCAAGCAGCGGCGCTTTCCCAAACGCGGCTACGTCGAACGTACTGCCGATTGAATGGAAGCCACATCTCGGCCCTTTGAACTACGACGGGAATATTACCGTTGAATATTGACCGACTTCACGGCATGCCCCCTTCCTCACCGAGTTTGCACACGATCGCGTGATATTGCCACCTGACGCAATACACCGAGAGAAGACGATCACCGCGCTCTCATCGCAGAAACCCTCTCGAGCACATACTTCTCCTGTTCACACGTTTCCACCGCGCCCGGCCGTGCGGCGCGCACCCGTGCCAGCGCCTGGTCCGGGGCCTCGCCCAGCTCGATCAGGAGCCGCGCCGCGACGAGTCCCGTACGCCCGAGTCCCCCGCGGCAGTGGACGACGATCCGCTGGCCGTTCCACAATCTCGACCGCAGATCCTCGCCGGCCGTTTCCCAGGCCGTTTCGAACGAGGGCCCGGGGATCGATACATCGCGAATCGGCAGGTGAAGCCAGCGCATACCCGATGCCTCGACCCGCCCGCCGAGTTCTGGAACACCGAGCTGCGTGAGTTCATGAACCTCCATCAGGGTGACCACCGCACTCGCCCCCCAATCGACGATGGCACGCAAATCCGCCTCGATATCCCGGTCCCACGGCCCCGTCATCGCCTTCGGGTCGCGCTTGCCCGGGCAGAACGTCATGCCGATCCGGCCTCCCGCAGGGGTATCGAGTGCCGCGATCCGTAGCGGATGAGACACGCTAGTGCGGTATCTCATCGATCGCCCTCGATCTTTTCGATACGTCCTGAGAGTTCGAGCAGATCGTCCGCCAGACAGAAAATCCGGTCGGACATGGCCAGCTTGTCACGCCATCGCCCGGGTATCCCTTCGATGCCATAGAAGACCCCGGCCAGCTGGCCGTAGATCGCTCCGGTGGTGTCGGCGTCATCGCCCAGGTTGACCGCGGCGAGCGCCCCGGTCTCGAAGTCGTCCGTATGCCGGAACGCCCAGAGCGCCGCCTCCAGGGCGTCCACGACATAGCCGGTACCGCGAATGGCGGGGGGATGCCGCTCCTTGAAGGAGCCGGTTGCGATCACATCGATGCGCGTCGACAACGGCTCGCGCTGCCACATGCCCGGCACCGGGCTGAACCGGTTGTCCAACAACGTCTCCTTGGGCCGCCCTTCCAGGGCACCGACGATGAGGCCTGCGTAGTACCGGCAGGCATCCACCGGCTCCGGCGCGGCGTGCGTCGTTCGCGACATACCGCCGGCAAGGCGTATCGCCTCTTCCGGCGCTTCGGCATAGGCAAGGGGTACCGGCGCCAGACGCATCAGCGATCCGTTCCCGCCGGAACCGGAATCTGTCTCGCCGGCATATGGATCCCCGGACACCTCGAAACGCCGCAGAGCGGCACCCACGGTGCCGCCGATATCGAAACACGTGCCTGTACTGCTGAGATAGCCCTCCCGATACCAGCGCACGTAACGGCGCATCTGGTCCTCAGGGTCAAACCCTCCCCGCTCGACCAGGCTCTCCGCGAGACACAGGGCCATCGAGGTATCGTCGGTCCACTGCCCCGGCGCCAGACCGAACGGTCCGCCACCGACGATGTCGCTCACCGGTTCGAAGGTCCCCGGTGACTTGAACTCCAGCGTCGTACCGAGCGCGTCCCCGGCGGCAAGTCCGAGGAGCGCGCCGTGGTAGCGAGATCGAAGGGCGTATACGCGGCTCACGACCGACCCACTCGATTTCGTGTAGACCCATTTTCACATAGCACACCCAAGTCCCGCCGCCTCACCTCATGCCATGCACTTTCACAGGAGAACCGCAAACCAATCATCGTCTCCAGCAACGCATCCGGAACACACTTCCCGAACTTGTAGTCCTCCCGCACCTCGTCGGAGATGGGAGGGACGAGGTCATCCGATTCATCAATCAGTTCGCGAATACCCGCCACGATTGGCTCGATCCTTCGCTGCCCCCTGAAATGAACGGCGAAGTTGTCATACCGAAGATTCCCGCTTGTTTCCGTCAACCGAGCGGCAATTGCACTATTCAGGACACCGCCCCCAAACGTCCACCACGAGACCCCATCCTCGTCCGACACAATTGTCGTCTTTCCCGTTTCGGCCCACTCGTATTCAGACAGTATGGCATCGCGTTCGTCTTTGGCACGAATTGACATGGATACGTCCGCAACGGCGCCTGCCAGCACATTGAGCACGGCCTGACTCAGTTCATAGGACAACGGCTGCCCGGCACTGAACCAACGAGACTTTCCCGGCTCCGTACCTGGCTCCACGAATACCTGACGGCGCTTCCAGTCTATGTGTTTCACTCGCCAGAAGCGCCCGCCCAGAGATAACGAAATCGGCGCGTCTCGTTTCACCTGAAAGGTGAGTTGATGAACGGTGCCCAGTTCCGTGCGTCCGAAGTAAACGGAAAACAATGGTGGGGTATTAAACACCGAAAATAGCGGCAGATAGTTCCGCTTCCCGAACTGCTTCTCTCCCTCGTATCCAATTGACAAGATCCCCTGGTCCTGAAAAAGATACTTCTGATCCAGCATGTGTTCGACGAGCTGCTCACGCTCCGCCAACGTTAACTGTGCACCATGAAAAACGCCTCGCAGCCACTCATGCCAGGTGTGGCGGCCGATCCCCGTTTCCTGGAGACAGAGCGCCATGGCTTGCTGGGCCAGGATCGGATACGGCTTCCGAGGTGGCATCACCGGCTCCACATAATCCCTTGACCAAAGCTCGAGAAGCCCCAGTGTCCGTAGAAAGGACTCATCTGACGTCGCCAGAAACAGACAGTTCCGGCGTGTGCCTGCTCGCCGCCCGGTCCGGCCCAGTCGTTGCAGGAAAGCCGCCACGGTGGATGGCGCATCGATCTGGATGACTCGGTCCAGATCTCCTACGTCAATCCCGAGTTCGAGGGTGCTGGTCGCAACAATGACGCAGTTGCGCGCCTCGGTGAACGCCGCTTCGGCGCGTCGTCGTTCGTCGACCGACAACGAACTATGCGACACGAAGGTCTGCACGCCATGCAGCCGCAACTCGCCTGCAAGCGATTCGACCTGCGCGCGGCTGTCGCAGAAGATCAGTCGTTTTTCTCCGCGATGCAGTCTCGAGATGATGATCGCCGCATTGCGCAGGTTCCCCACATAGTCCACTTCCACATCGGAGTGGATTGAGCGCCCTCCCCCGGGTGCTATCACGACGCCAGGCGTGTTTCCGCCCGCCGCCAGCCATTCGAGCAGGGTTTCTGGATTTCCCACCGTCGCGGACAAACCGACGCGCTGCATTTCCTGGGCGCAAAGACGATTGACGCGATCCAGCACCGCCAAAAGGTGCCAACCACGATCGTCTCCGGCGAAGGCGTGGATTTCATCGACCACCACCGCTCTGATATTCGCAAACAAATTCACATGATCCGTGCGGCGCGATACCAGCATGACCTCCAGGGATTCAGGCGTGGCGAGCAGAATGTCCGGAGGGTCCGTCAGGATCCGGTTCCGGTCGCCCTGCCGGATATCGCCATGCCAAACGCCGACCCGTCTGCCCAGCCACTCGGCATACTGTCGGAGACGAATCTCGAGATTGTTGAGCAGCGCCTTGATCGGGCACACATACAGGACGCTGACGGGTTCCCAGCCGTCACCGAGAATCCTCGACAGCAACGGGAAGATCGCGGCCTCCGTCTTCCCGCCCGCGGTCGGCGCGATGAGCAGCACGCTCCCGCCATTCAGGATCGGCCCGATCGCCTCTTCCTGGAGGGGCCTGAGCGATCGCCAGCCCAGGCTGTTGACGATGTGATGCCGGATCGCGGGATGTAGGTGTTCGAACGCTTTCACAGGTCGAGTTCGATGTCGTCGACGCTCGACGCTCCCCTGGCGTTCCGTTCGACCTCTGTCAGCTCCGTGTCGCTGACCGTCAACGCATAGTGCCGCCGCGGGTCGAAGTCCGGGAACTGGTCGATCCGGTCCAGGACGTCGGCGACCAGTTTCTTGAGGAACACGCGCGGCGCCACGCCGACCTTCCCGCCCAGTTCGCCCGTGACCGCTCGCGCCAGGTCGCGGAGATAGGAGTCGTCCGCCACCTTCCGAATACGATCGGCGTTGGCGCAACGGGCGGCGTAGATGTCGCGCACCTTCGCCCCCGCCTCCTCCAGTTTCTCCAGGTCGAAGCCCGACAGCCTGATCTGCACGGCCCGCGGATTATCGAATCTGGCGTCGGTGGTGAAATCCACGTGCAGCCGCTGCGCCAGCGGAGGCAGCCGCTGGACCCCGTTGGGACCATCGAAAAACGCCGGCGTCCCGGTCAGCAGGAGATACAGGCCGGGAAACCGACCCGACTCCACCTCGTCCATGAACTGCCGCAAGGCATTCAGGCCCTTGTCGCGAACGTCGCCTCGCACCCGCTGCAGGGTCTCGACCTCATCCAGCACCAGGACCAGTCCCGAATGGCCCGAATCGCGCAGCACGGTCAACAGTCCGCCCAGGAAACCCAGGGCGCCGAAATGATCGACGTCCCCCTTGATCCCCGCCTTGCGCTTGATTCGGGCGGCCACGTTCGGGAGACCGGAAAGCCAGGCGAGCAGACCCTCGGCCACCTCCCTGTCGCCTTCCGCGAGGGCCACGCGGTAGCCCCGGAGGCAGGCCGCGAAAGCCGGCGCCTGCCGGGTCACCTGTTCGAGGCGATGCTCCATCAATGCGTTGGTGCGCTGCAGCAGATCGGCCTCGTCCGGCGCGCCGCTCCCGCCACGCTGAAGGACCTCCTCCTCCAGCGTGTAGAACCAGCCGTCGACGATGGAGCGAAGCGCGCCGCGCCGCGTGTCGGTCGTCGACAGATTCTCGATCAGTCGCCGATATACGGTCTCCAGGCGATGCAGGGGGGTCTCCGTTTCCGAGATTTGCACCTCCGAGGAGGCGAATCCGCCGCGTCTCGCCGACTCCTGAAACCATCGGGCGAAGAACGTCTTGCCGCTCCCGTACTCGCCCCGCACCGCCTTGAGCACGCCGCGCCCGCCCCTGACCGAGTCCAGCTCCGCCGCGAGCGCGGGCCGCAATCCGTCCAGCCCGACCGCCAGGAGATCGAGGCTGGCCGACGGCACCGTCCCCCTCCGCAGGGCGTCCAACAGTTCGTCCCGGCGCTGGGGGCTGATGGCAATCACGTTCGATCGCCGAGCTGGAACTGTTTCCTGAGCAGTTCCCTGTCCAGCAAGACCGTTTCGGTCCCTTCCTCGACGGAAAGCACCTGGTATCCATCGACGTTCAGGAGGCGTTGCAGACCCGCCAGGATCCCCCGAAGGCGGAACGCCGGCGCCTGGATCGCTTGCGCGAGTACACGTCCCGGCACGCGATCACGGCGCGCCTCCAGGGTGGCGAGCACCTCCCTCACGACTTCCGTAGGCGGCGCGAGACGTCCCGCGAGCCGCAGTTGCGCGGCGTAGACCTCCGAATCGACGAGCTGCCGGATCCAGGCCGACGCCGGCGCCCCGGCCTCGCGTTCGGGCGTCTCGAACAGGTTCCCCTGGGCTTCGGGTACGGACGACGCCCGCTTCCCGCCCTTCCTTCTTCGCCGGGGCGCCTCGACCTCCGCCGGGGCCGAAGCCAGCCACCACTCGGGCACGGACTCCGCCAACGGCCGCCAGCCCTCCGGTTCCCGACCCACACCGAGGAATATGCCCAGGGGAACGACGACCTCTTGCGGCGTGGCGCCACCGTGATAGCCATTCTTCTTCCCGCTGTAGCGCACCGCTTCACTCCACGGGAGCACGACGCGCTCCATACCCGTGGCCGCCTTTATCCTTGGCCCTTCGAACACCATTTCCTGCCCGGACAACGGCCCGCCGCAGGCCCGCCACCGTTCCTCCTCGCCCCCCTCAATCTGCCTGCCGTCCTCTTCCAGGACATGGCCATGGTCCGCCGTCAGGACCACGGCCCGACCGGCGACGCGTGCTTCATACAGAAGGGCGTCCAGCACGCGAAACGACTCGACCGTCCATTCGAGACGCATCTGCTCGGACTTGGCGAGATGATCGTCCACCGCATTGATCACGACACCGACGATGCGTCGTTCGGCATCGGCGACGGGCCCCCGAACCGCCGGAGAGAGCCCTCCGGCCGCCGCGTCCGTCAGTTCTCCCTTGTGGAACAATACCGGGGGCTTCGCCGGCCGCGACACCGAACGCAGGGCGGGATGGTTCGCGAACCCCGACTTCTCGTTCCTGGCCGATCCCGATGCCATCCTCCCGGTCAACAAGGCCGTGCGCGAGTACGCCGTCATGGACGGCAGGGCGCTCAGCAAGCCCCCCGCCCCGACACCCGCCGGGGTCGCCCAGCGCACCCACCCCCGATGGCGCAGGTCCTCGGACAATTCCTCGAAGACGCCGCCATCCATGCCGTCGATCACGACGACGAGCACGGGTCCCTCCGAGGCGACGGCGGCGACGACCTCATCCAGGAACGCCTCGATCGGCAGGAAACCCTTTCCCGGCCCGGGCGCCCCGTTCCAGTCGGCGAGACGCTCGGCGAAGATGCGGTTCAGGGTCTCCCGATCCTCCCTGACACGCCGGTAGAGACGTCCGAATCCCCTGGCCAGGCCCTCCACGGGGTCCCCGCCCAGCAGGGTTCGCCTGGCCCAGTCCACGAAGGCGCCGTCCGCCAGGTGGGCCTCGACGGCCTCTCCCAGGGTTGGGGAGGTCCGATGCCCGGGGATTTCCAGGCGACGCACCAGCCTCAATGCCATCTCCAGGCGTTCCGCGCGTTCCGGGTGACGCCCGGCCTCGTCGTGGCGACGCACCGCTTCGAGCGCGGTTTCCATCCCGTCGATCCTGGTCTTGCCGTCCAGAACGCCACTCAATGCCTTGCCGAATGCCGCGAGCCGTTGCTGGAATCCCGTGAGAAACACGGTGCTGAGTCCGGCGTATCGATTCGCCCGCAAATCTCCCAGGAGCCGCTCGGCGCGTTCGACCCGGCGCTGTCGCCGGTCCGCGGGCAGGCCGTCCAGGATACCCCTGGCCGCCTGATACCATGCCTGCCCCTGGCCGCCGGTCAGGGTATGACCACCCACCAGGGGCTCCAGGCGCGCGATCGCCTGGGACAGCGTTGCGCTCCGGCGCCCGCCCCCGGCGAACAGCACCTCGCAGACGAGCCCGATCGGTAGCAAGAGGGACCCCCTCCCCGTCTCGATCGTCGCGGCGAAGACCTCACCCAGCGCGCCGGCGGACTCTGCGAAACGGTCCCGTATCCCCAGGCGCAGGGGCCCGTCGAGCGCCTGGTATCTCGAAACGCGTTCCGCATCCACGCTCCAGTCGACGAGATCGCGCGCATCGGGGCTCCCGCTGTCGAGTCCCAGGTAATGATTCAGCAAGGTTCTCCATGCGATTTCGGGACCCAGCCAACCGTTCGGCGCCGGATGGACTCCCCCCTTCGACGCCGCCCCCAACAGCGCATCCGCCATCCAGCCATCCATGGGCAGACGAGGATCGATCCGCCCCGCGCCGAATGCCTCCCGCACCATTTCCCAGCGATCGATGCGCACCAGCCGTCGCCCCGCCATGCGCGCCAGGACATCCAGGCCCAGCGCCTGATCGGGCAACAGGGTCAGGATGACCAGTCCCTCACCATCGCTCGTGGATGAAAGGCAATCGCTGACCTCGAGCGGCGAACGGCAGACCGTGACGGCCCAGCGCGTCCCGTTGACGGCGATGCTTTCGCCCCCCGCCCAGCCGCCGTCCGCATGGATGCCGACGATACGGGCATCGGGCCGTTTCCTGACCATGGCGGCCACCTGGGCCGCGACCTGTTCGGGGGTCGGGTTCATGCTTCGCGGTAGACCTTCCAGTCGATTTCCAGGGTCGCGCCGGCCTGACCCGACAGCTCGGACTCGATCTCCGCGAACACCTGTTGCGCGTCGCCGGCCCTGACCGTCCTGCGCCCCTGCCCTGCGAGCTTGCGTCCCGGGGATGCGGTACGTTCAGAATCCGTTGGCTCGGGCTTTGCCGGGGGCGGCCGGGTCGCGGCCTCCCCCAGCAAGGTGATCGCCTCCGCCTGCGCCTGCCGCAACGTCGGTTCGAGCGGCGACACATGCTCGTCGTGGGCGAGGGCATTTCTTACCAAGGCAACGATCGTCCCGGCGCGCCCCGCGTAGGGTTCGACGAGTCCACCGATTTGCTCGAAGATCGTCCACTGCGCGTTCCGGAGCGCATCCGCCATCCGCCCCGCACCCTTGACGACCTCGCCCATCGCGGTCCCGGATGTGGCGATCGGGGCGTTCGCGAGGGCATCGATGACGGCGTTCCCCTCACTCGCCCGTATCGCGTCGAACAACGCCGAAGCGGCCTCGACCGTCTTGTGGCGATCCGCGGCGTCCCCCTCGATGCCGAAGGCCCGCAGGCGTGACGGGAGCAGGCCCCGAAGCCGGTCCACCTCTCCCCCGCGATCCCCGGCGACCCTGGCCACTTCATCGACCAGCTTCGAGACATTCTGCGCGTTCAGCAAGGGAGAGGCCGCGACCCCGAGGATCGCGCCCGAGCGCTTCACGGCTTGCGTCCAGATCGCCTCGTCGGGGAGTTGCTGCTCCCGCAGCTCGGTCTCGTCGTCCAGGTTTTCGAGCCGTGGCTCCACGGGGCCGCCATGCAGATAAAAGCTGCGACCGGTCTGGAGCGCGAACGTCAGAATGACCAGATTCTGGACCTCTCGTTCCAGCCCGCGCCGCTCGGGCCTCTCCATCCACTGCCGAAGGCGCCGCACGGTCAGCTCCTTCACCCCGTCCCGCGCCTGCTTGCGCGAGAATTCGCTCTTCCACTCCTCACCCAGAACGAAGTGCGTCTCGCCCATATTGCCCAGTTTGAGCGGCGCCGCGATACGCCGAACTTCATCACGAGAGGGCCTGTCCACCTCCACGCGCCCGTCCCTGGTCTGGGCCGCCCGGCGAACGACGTCCACGACACGACGCAGTCCCGCCCGCTTCACTTCGCCCTCGAACCTCGGGTGATCGGGATACCGGTGCTCCAGCGCCTGGGCGAACAGGTGTTCGAGACAGTCCCTGAATCCCGCCCCCACGGGGGGCTGGAGCTTCAGGTGGGGGTTCAGGGAGAGGAAATGCTCGTCGAGATCGTGCGACGTATCGATGGCCTTGTCATCGATGTTGCTGATCCCGTATGCCGCCAGCAGGTGGTTCTTCACCCGCTGGCGCATCTGGTCCCGCTGGTTCGCCAGGAGGACGCGGGCCTGCTCGCGTTCGGTCTGCGACAGGTGTCCGCCATACTCGTTGAGGCGGTTTCCCGACAACACCTGTTCGAGCAAGACGAGCCGGCCGAGGTCCTCCACCGCCCTGGGGGTCAGGAACGAGGGAAGCCATACCAGGGTGTCGGCGACGTCCCCGCTCGCCTGAAATTCCTGTACCCGGGCCAGATCGTCCCTTGGCGAGTAGCCCGTCTGGTCGAAGGGAAAATCGATGACGATCCGCCAGATACCGTCCCTGGCCTTGAGGTTGTCGAGCGGCAGCTCTCTCACGTTCCGGAACAGGAGCTCACAGGTCCGCCTGGCGCCACGCCACACCACCTCGTAGCGCGGCGGGAGCATGTCGCTTTCATCCGTGGGGATCGACAGATACCCGTACAGGATGTGTTTGACCCGCTGGATACGGTTTCCATAGTTGTCCAGGACCCTGGCGTTCTCGAGCACGCCTTCGGTGTCGACGCCCACGACGTGGAGCGACACGATCGGGTTGGCGCCGTCGTCGGAGACCTTGATCTCACCGACCTGCCCCGCCCAATGGCGGCACTTGGTCAGCACCACCTGGCTCTCCCTCCCGGGGATCGGGGACCTCACCGTCCCGTGGTTCAGCGCGGCCAGCCGTGCGGGCGTCAAGCCGCGCAGGACCTCCACCCCTTCGGCCAGGGACGACAACAACAGGGTCTTCAACAACCGGTCGTCGTTACGGAAACGGACTACCCGCTGTTCATCGGTGATCCGCCCCGCCTCGATGTCCCCCGCCGTCACGCCATGCTCGTCTTCCAGCATGGGCAGGAGCTTCCGCCGGTAGAGTTTCCTGGCGTCGTCGAAACGCATGCGCATGGCCTGGGTGAAGGGCTCGTCCCCCTCCGAGATCACGTCGAACAGGTCCCCGACGGGCACGATATCGCCCAGTTCCAGGGTGTCCCGCTGGTTCACCAGCAACTGCAGCATCAGCTTCAGCGCCGTGCGTTCGCGCTGCAGCAGCGAGGAGACCGCGACCAGGGTCTCCACCAGCGCCGGGCTGAAGGGATACACCTGGCGGAACATGTCCCTGTCTCCCTCGCGGGTCAGGAGCGTGTTCATCACCTCGTCGCGGACCCGGGCGCTGCGCTGAAACGCGTCTTCCAGCGCCCGCCTGGCGGTCTCCGATCGGGGCCGCAGCAAGCGCTTCTCCACGATCGCGGGGAGATTGCGGTCCTCCAGCGTGATCTCGTCGAAACGCGCCTCCCACCAGTTCAGCACATCGGCGAATCCGAGCTGCTCCGCGCCCGGGATGTGTTCGCCGACCAGTTCGCGCAGGTCGCGCTGGCGCGCGATCAGACTGACGATGGGAATGGGTCGATCCGCCGTCATGGCCTCGACCAGCTTCGCCACCTTCTGACCTTCCCGGTTGACGAAGTCGAGGTCCGCCGCGTGGCTGGCGAGCCACAGGATGAGTTCGTCGAGAAACAGGACCAGCGCGTCGTAGCCGAGGCCCCGCGCGTGCCGCGACATCACGGCCAGGCCCTCGTCCAGCGGGACGAAACTCTCCCTGCCGTCCGCCGCCAGACCCCGGGCCGACTCGAAGAAGGCATCGATCAGGTCCCCGACCAGCCGCGAGCGTTCCTCCGACCCGGGTGGGGCGCCGAGCGCCCGATCGAAACTCGCGGCATCCCAGCCGGCGCCGATGCTGCCCCAGCCATCCCCGCCGTCCCCGGACGAACCGAGCCGCGCGAAGAAGGCCTCGTCGCCCAGGTTCTCCCGCATGCGCCTGGCGTCGTCGAAGAGCGCGTCGGCGCGGTAGAAACCCGGCGTCGGCGCGTCCGGATGGCGCTTGCGGATGTATTCGGCGTAATGCCCCAGGATCGCGGATTCCATGCTGGTGGCGCCGATCATGTGGTAGGGCACGACGAGGAACCCGCGGTCCGCCGTCCATGCGTTGTGGCGCGCCACGACGTCCGCCAGTTCCGGGATCGACCGCGCCTCGGCGTTGCCCTGCAGCAGCAAGGTCAGCACCGCCATGAAATGGCTCTTGCCGCTCCCGAAACTCCCGTGCAGGTAGGCGCCCTTGCTGGAATTCGACGCCACGGCATTTTTTATCAGCGACAGCGCCTGGTCGAAGCTGCCGACCAGTTGCGGCGTGACGACGTAGTTCCGAAGCGTCTCCTCCGGCCGGTTGACGCCCTCGGTGAGCCGCAGGACGAAGTCGCCCTGGTGAACGCGTTCGGGGATCTCGAATATTTGCGCTATTTTCGTCATTTCAGCCAGACCCACCGATTTCCACGAGCGACTCTCCCGCATCGAAGAGCGCTATCGCCTTTCCAATCCGGGCACGCAGGATCTCCCGCATTCGATCATTGGACGTATTTCCGTGTGTGATCCACAATATTTTCGGCGGCGGACCAAGCCGTTCAAGGAGAATGACGAAATCACTGTCCTTCGTCATGACAATGGCCTCTGCTTCCTTGGCGCGTTGAAAGATCTTGGCGTCTTTCGCATCCCGCAATCCCAAATCTCTGACGGCTACGGCGTCCAGACCCAATGTCCGCCTCAACCATTCCGCCAGCGCCGGGGATAACCGGGCGTCGAGCCAGATCGTCACGCCGCAAGCACCGGATGGTCCAGCCTTCTTCTGGCGTATTCCAGGGAGGCCTTGATGTCTTCCGCCTCCAGGTCCGGCAGTTCCGCCAATACCTGCTCCTGCGAGAGGCCCGCCGCAAGGAGGTCAAGGACGTCGATCACGCGAATACGCATGCCGCGGATGCATGGCCTGCCCCCGCACTGCTCGGGATCGATGGTGATTCGATCGGCTATTTCTACCATTTCGGTTTCCTCGTATACCAGGTTGCCTGAAGTGAGGCGATTGCCGGAAAACGGCATACCGGAATGCGCTGGATTGTCGTTCGTATTTCAAGGCGCGCCAACTGAAGCATAGCAAGCTGCGTGACGGTTGGCGCAACGCGCAGGACGGGCGAAAAGACAAGTAGGCTGGTATGGCATTTGATAGAAATCGCCAGACTCCGAGATCACGAAAACCGTGTTCGCAAGGCGGCCAACGCAGGTTCTGCCGGGATCAATTCCACTTCACCCGCATCGATCTCACGACACCGGTTCTCGATCCCGGTGCGCCAGGCGTCGTTGACTGGAAAGTCCCTCTCGAAATCCAGACTTTCCAGCAGGATACCCCAAGATAATAGTCTCTAGTCCTCGACCTGTAATGACGCCTCGACGGTCTCGTAGCGGATCCGCTGTCGGGTGTAATCGTCAAGGAATCCAAGGTTGTTAAGATGTCGGAGCGTGGCCGAAAAGCTCGCACCCAACCGGTTCGCAACCTGCGCGACGCCTTCTTTCGTTTCCAGGTCCGTCGTCAGGCCCGCCAGGGCTTTCTTGACCAAGGTGCGCGGCATGAGCAGCATCGCGGCAAACGCATTGGCGCGCCTCTCGACGTCTCGCGGCGCCCAGGGGCCGCTCGCGACCGCGATCTTCCGCCCTATCGCTCGATCGAACAGGATGTGGCAAAGCTCATGGGCCAATGTAAATCGCCTGCCTGATGGGTAGCCATTCGCGCCATGCGCCGTGTTGATCAGGATTCCCGCTCGATGCCGGGGGCCGGCCAGGGATACACCCCTGATGGAAGCGTCCAAAATTTTTCCCTCCTCGACGGTCACGCCAAGGAGCCGGGTCAAGCTCTCGATGTCCACGCCACTCTCGCCGACGATCCGGTCGGCGAATCGTCCCAGCAGGTCTTCCGCCAGTGCGTACCCCTGTTCCCATGAGGGCCCGGCGGACCTGGAAAGTGGTTCATACCGGACCACGTCACGCAACGGCCCGGGGTCCCCTTCGGGATCGTAGAGCCCGACCATGTAACGGGCGAGAACCAGGGCGTCGCCTTTCCTGATATCCGGAGCGACGGAACCGAACATCATCGCCGCCTGGCAGGACCCTTCGATCACCAGATCTCCCGCCTGCGCTTCCAGGAGCGACGCCCTCTGATCCGCGTCAAACGCCCTCAAATAACCTTTTAGCCGTCGCCACCCCTGTCGAACCGAAGACTCGTCCGTTCCCAGTCCGGCAAGCCACATCAATCGCTGGTCCTCGTTGCGCCTGGCCGAACGGAGGTTCGCCACACGGGCGCGCAACGCCTTTATTCGGGGCGAATCCGAAGCCAGATCGAACAGAGTTTGCGCGCCCTGGCGCAACACGTCATGGAGCGCTTCGGCGACCACCGCGGGAGGCAATCTCGCGGTCCCCCTTGCCGACTCCAGGAACCGGAAATGTTCCGGGGCGCCCTGGCCGCCAATGCCTCCCCACGAGACTTCGATCCTGTCCCGCCAACGGCGCAGGACGATGTCGGGAAACAATCCGCCCTCGCGAGAGGCCCGGATCGAATGCCGCGACCACCACGAATGCCAATTCTCCTCCCAGGTCGTTGCTTCATCGAACCGTTCCTCGAATGCCGGGGGAGGAAAACGGGTCAGCTGCAAACATTCCCAGGCGGAATCCGCCTTGTTCCGGACGGGTGGCCGCTCTTCGTGCAGCAAGGGGTTCCAGTTGGATGCCAGCCACTCCAGCATTGGCAACAGGTACCAGTGCACCGAATCGACACGTTCCCCTTCCTCCAGATGCGCGCACAGGTTCCTGCCTTCGACCCATAACTGAAATCCACCCCACGAGAGTGATTCCACGGGATCGATGGCGTCGCCGCCATCCGGGTCCGGAGAGAACAGGAGCTTGAAGGCGAATACGCCGGTATCGCCGGATAGTTTTTCCCAATGCGTGCTCATACTGCCGTCGTCACTCCCAGTGCTGCCTAATTTCCCGCCGAGTCACCTGTCCTTTCCGGACCAGGAGATCGCGGACCGACGGAGGCACCTCGCTCCAGCCTACCGGATAGCCATGCCAGAGTCCTTCGCGATGCGCCATGGCGCAAAATGCCTTGCCCTCGTGCGCGGCGAAACGTTTTCTCCCGGCAACTTCGCTTCGTCGCAGGAGATCTTGCGCGAGCTTCGAATCGATCTCCTTCGGACATAGCGACCCGCGGCGACCCCGTTGCCATGGATCCTTGTGTTTTGGATTGCCTTCGTATTTCATTTCAGACGTCACTGCTCCGCATTGTCATCGGGGCGTCACGGCAATGGGGATTCGTGGAGGAAGTCGCCGTGAATACTTTCATGCTGCGCCTCCTGCTCCGCATGAAAGTCCGGCCCGGCCCTCCCTGGCCGGGCGTTCGCCGCTCCGCGGCTCACCCCTGCAGGCTTGCCGGCGGCTTGCGGCGCTCCGCAATCCCGCTTCGCTGGCAAGGCCGGGGTTTGCCCTCCATGGCAAACCCGTTCGGCGGGAGCAATGTCCACCGGACATTGCTCATTATCCGCCTCACCCCTGCCGGCAACACGTCCTCCACGAACACCCCATTGCCGTGACTCGGCGCCATCTTGTCGCCTTGCCAGTCAACACCTGAACAAGATGTCCAGGATTCATTCGGGTCGTTGGTGATGGGTGTTGAGCTGAGATCATGCGGCATACGAACCGCGAGTTTAGACGGCAACTTTCCCTTTTGTCGTGCCGTGAGCGAAGCGAACTCCGCAACTCAACACTCAACACTCAACACTCAACACTTCATTTCCTCCGCCGCTTCCTCCCGGTGGCGGGCGGCGCCCATGCGCGCAGGTCCTGTTGCGTGAGCCCGTGCCTCTGCCGTTCGGACCGCAGGAAGGTGTCGAAGAAGTCGCCCATGCGCTCGTTGAACTCGGGGTCGATGTCGTTGTGCCACTGCTTGAGCCAGGGAATCAGCTCCGCCAGTCCGGCCAGCAGGGGGGTCGATCGCGCGGCCTGCCAGCCCTCCTGTTCGACCCCGTCGTTGTAGTATTCCGCCAGCGCCCGGGCCTGCTGTAGAGGGTCCCGGCCCGCCCAGCCGACGACCAGCGAGGGATCGTTCTCGCGCGAACAGCGAGGGTAGCTCACGAACCGTTCCTTCGGCACGTCGAGCGGCCCGCGAAGACGCCAGCAGGTGTTGTCGAGGAAATCCGCGGCGCGGTACTTCGGCGGCGGGGCCATGTCGCCCACTTCCGTCTTCCTGCGCCTGCGTTGCTCCGTTTCGAGACGGGCCTGGTAGGCCTCGTCCGTCTCGCCGTCGATGCGCGTCAGCTCCGCCTCGACTTGCGCATCGATGGCGTCCTCCCGGCGCTGCAGCCGCCAGGTGTCCTCCCATACCGCGCGCTTGCGCAGGCCGGAGGCCTTGTAGCGCAGCGCGGGGAGAAACGGGACGCTCTCGCTCGCCACCAGTCCGGCGACGAGGGCGGAGACGTCGAATCCCGGGTGGCCCACGTAGACCTCCGCCACCCGCATGAAGTCCGCGTCGGTCTGCGCCCGGTCCGCGATCGACCGCGTCGACGCCAGGCGCGGTTCGGGCCAGTAGCGCCCCTGCTCCAGGCGGTCCAGCAGCCAGCCCCGCAAGGCGCGTTTCTCCTGCGCCTCCCAGGGCTCCAGGTTCCAGCGCCGCTTGTATTCGGGTTTCTCGACCAGACCGATGTAGCGGTCGGACCCGATCAGGGCGATGCGGCGCTCGACCAGGTCCCGGTAGTCCCGGGGCCAGTGACCGGGGACCTCGGTGACGGGTTCTGAGCGGTGGCGTTCGAACCAGGTGGTCTCGAGCCGGCCGGCGGCCATCTCGCGGGCCATGGCGATCTCGAAGGCGCGCTGGCCGAGGGCGATCCCGGGCGGATCGGGATGGCCGAGGTCCCGATCGGTGACGCCGTAGAGCGTGTAGCAGCGCCAGTCCAGTTCCTCCTGCCAGGCAATCATGCGCCGCAGCAGGGTTTCGGCAGCGGCGCGATGGGCGTCCAGATCGGTGCGCGACAGGGGCAGCGAACTGGCCAGTTGCGCCGGCAGGTGGGCCTGTCGCTCTTGGGCGAGGCGGTCCAGCTCGGTGGCGAGGTCGAGGGGTTTGCTGTCGGGGATCGGAAACTTTTTCAGACCGGTGCCGGTGAATTCGTAGAAGTTCTCGAATGCATCTGTCGTCTGACGTGCACCCCGCGTATCGACGGTGCTGCCCTTGTTGTGAAACACCTGCTTCATCCAGAAACAGGCCGTGGAGCTGTTGAGCAGGCCGAGCAGGGCCAGGTGGTCCGACTCCGTGGCCCCCGCCGGCAGCTTGATGACCGGCGCGGAGCGGTTGAACACCTTGCCGCCCCGGTCGAGGACGAAGTGGTTGTGGGTGGCGACGAAGGCGAAGGCGATGGAGAGGGGGGTACGGTAACGGTTCTTGAAGAACATTGAGTGCTCGTACCAACGTAAGCCACGATCCTCAATGTAGTTGCCGAA
>JAYENI010000023.1:0-3776 GCA_034722015.1 Pseudomonadota bacterium | reverse complement strand
TAGCTAACCAACCGATAAGAGTAATTTCAATAGCCATTAAAATTCCAAAGACAACAACTAAACCCAATTTTCTATAACTAAATTTTCAACTCTTTCAAACTCTTTGACATTATGAATCGCCAGCCCCGGCGCAGATCGCGCAGCAGGCGATAGCCGATCACGAAGCGCAACGTGCGCTGGGCCTCCTGCCTGGCCAGGCCCATCAACCTGGGTGTACACAGGTATTCGGACAGGGTGGCCTCATCGACTCCATCAAACCCGAGCGCCTTGAAAACGGCGTCTGCGAGATGCTCTTCGGTCAGCAAACCATTGTGGTTTCGCAGCGCCCCGATCAGTCCCGAACGCAGGGTCAGCAGAAAAACGAAGTCATTGAAATGGCCAGCCTGCAGCGCCGCGTCCTGACGGTTGTCGGAGAAGCACAGCAGCTTGCGTGGGTCAGGGAGTCCGGCGGGCAATTCGGTCTGCTGAAATAGTTGCCTGAGGGCGCTCAGCGTCAAAATGGTCGTGGCCGATGAGCGACCTTCGCCGGACAGGCTGGACAGGCGGTTGATGTCCTTGCCATGCGCCTCATGCAGCTGACCGCAGTTCAGGCAGAAGCGGAATTTTCCCGGGATATACCAGTAGCGCTCACCCTGCCCTTCGGTACCCTGCGGGTCAACCATGGTCTCATGTGGCACCGCCTTCCTGTAGTTGCTCTTTATCTTGGGTTCCGCCCTGGTGAGGTCGAGCCAGGTTTCGGGCAGGTCTTCCAGCCGGCCCTGGTATGTCTGTCTGCCGTGTCGTGGGCAGAGAAAGCCGAAGTGCAGGTCTTCATCGTCCGCGCTGGTGACATCATCGATCTCACGGGGGCTATAGCGGACACCGCTCTGCTCTGAGCGCCAGACCGGATGATATTCCTGACCACAATCGCGGCAGAAGTGGGCCGGGTAGAGCAGTACCGATTCGGCCTGGCGACCAGGTGCAAAACGCTGCGCATCGAGTGTGATATCACGCGTGCCAAGGGGTTCGAGTGTCGCATGCACCTTGCCCGGCCCGCTGATGAACTGATGTAACTTGAAGGCGAATGGCGCACGGCCCTCAGGCGTGCGGACTACGTGGGCAGCCACCAGGAAACGTTGCAGGCCTTCGCGGGCCTCACTCTCGGTGCAGTCGGCATCCTGCATCAGGCGCCGGCTGGCTTCCCTGAGCGTCATTGGCGTGGCACGGCGCGGGGCTTCGTTTTCGGGCAGCTCGATGCCCAGATTCAGCTCGACCCATATCGCCAGCGGGTCCGTGCGAAAGGCCTCGAAATCCGGCCAGACAAACGCTTCCGCCGTCAGCGCGGCCCTGAGCCCGAAGCGGATGGCCGTCACGTCCTTCGATGGGTCCGTGACTCGCTCCAGGGTTTCGCCGATGACATCGTGTTCGGAGACAGGCGTTCCGAATAATTTGCTGGTGACAGCCGCGACGATTCTGTTTCTGTCCGTGCGGTCGTCGGTACTCGACATCGTGGCCGAGGTGCCGATGCAGATCAGCTCCGATGCCCGCGTGCGCTCGCGCAAGCGTCTGACCAGCAGGGCGACATCCGCCCCCTGGCGTCCGCGATAGGTATGCAGTTCATCCAGAATGAGGTACTGAAGGCCATGGCAATGTTCCACCACACGCCGGTCAGTCGCTTCATAACGCGTGAGGATCAGCTCCAGCATCATGAAGTTGGTCAGCAGGATATCCGGCGGATCGTTGGCGATGGCCTCCCGCTCGGTGGCGCTCTCCTGGCCAGTGTACCGGGCTACGGTGAAGGGCTTTCCGCGTTCGTCATAGCCATTCAGAAACTTGTCCAGTTCCTCGAGCTGGCTATTCGCCAACGCATTCATCGGATAGATGACGATGGCACGGGTGCGTGGACGGCTATCCGTTTCCTTCGCCTTCAGGATGCTGTCGATGACAGGGAGAAAGAAAGCCAGGGATTTCCCCGATCCCGTGCCTGTGGTGACAACATAACTTTGCCGCTGCCGAGCCTTGGCCAGCGCTTCCAACTGGTGGGTATAAAGGTGGAGCGGTTGAGGGTTGCCTCCGGTTTTACCGACCTGAAAAATGTCGCCACATAAACCGTGAATGTCGCCGTCTCTGGCCAACTGCTGCACCGTCACCTTGCGCTGATAGTTCGGATTTATCT
Source organism: Pseudomonadota bacterium (assembly GCA_034722015.1). Taxonomy (GTDB): domain Bacteria; phylum Pseudomonadota; class Gammaproteobacteria; order JAJDOJ01; family JAJDOJ01; genus JAJDOJ01. The sequence continues at coordinate 1,621 of JAYENI010000023.1, read as the reverse complement.
GAATCAGCGGTTCCGGCCAGTAGCGCCCGGCATCATACTGATGTTCAACTTCATGGCGAATGTCGTCAGCGCTGATTCTTGTGAAGCTCCGGGAAAAAACGCTGTATTCCTCGACGAGATTGTCGCGGAAAGTAAAGACATTATCCAAAGCGCTTCCCCCCCGTGTTCGGCTTGGAGTATCCCGGCGCCGACATGGCATTCTTCACACCATCCATGGCAAGAAGGTCTCGCTGCCAAAGCATCGACCCAAGCCCGTGAATGCTGTGATCTGGTGAGCAGTCCACGTTCCATTGACGCGGGATGTATCCGGCAGTGTCGGGACTCAGCTTCATCCGCAACACCCCGCAATCCCTGCCGTAACCCGTCTCGGTGATCTCGGCGCGAGGTTGGTCGGGGTGTGGCTCGGTCAGGTCCGCAGGTTCTTCTATTGGCATTCTGGCTGGCCGCTTAGGGGGAAAGTCGGTCTGTTAGTAGGATTTTATGCGCCTTGGCAAAATTGTAGATTGCTCCGATCACGACAGTATTCCGGTTCACAGCGACAGCCCGACCAAAATAGTCGCTACTTACCCCGTCACTCGCTATTTACGCAGCCCCGAAAAAAACGCATATCCAACCGTACGAATACGGATTCGTGCAGCGGCTTGTGAGATTTCGAGAGTCTACTTGATTTGAGTCAAAGTGAGAGTCGGGCCGTACCCGGATGACCGGTTCGCGCTGCGCCCGACACTGGGATCGACTCGTCCGCCACGACCGCTCACACCCTCCCGAACCGTTCCCGCAAGTACGAGAACACGGCGCGCAGCCCCATGGCCTCTCCCCCCGGGGACGTCCCGGGCGGTCCCTCAGGTTCCAGCCCATGACGTCGAAGTGCAGCCAGTCGGTGTCCGCGGGGGCGAATTCCCGGAGGAAGAGCGCCGCGGTGATCGCCCCGCCCCAAGGCTCCGAGGAGCAGTTCTTGAGATCGGCGATCCGGCTCCTGAGCATGTGGCGGTACTCTCCGTGCAGCGGCATCGACGAGACCGGGTCCGCCGCCGCGACCGAGAGGTCCCGCAGCCTCGCGGCGACGGCCGCGGACGTCGAGAACATCGCCGGCATCTCCGTTCCCAGCGCGACCCGGGCGGCGCCGGTCAGGGTGGCGAAATCGATGACCAGATCGGGGTTTCCGGCGCCGGACTCGCACAGGGCGTCGGCCAGCACCAGCCGGCCCTCCGCGTCCGTGTTGTCGATCTCCACCGTCTTGCCGTTGCGTGCCGTCAGGACGTCGCCCGGGCGGTAGGCGTTGCCGGCGATCGCGTTCTCCGCCGCCGGGACCAGGACGCGAAGGCGGACAGGCAGCCCCGACGCCATGATCATGTGCGCCAGGCCGATCACATGCGCCGCGCCGCCCATGTCCTTCTTCATCAGGCGCATCCCGCTCGCCGTCTTGATGTCCAGGCCCCCGCTGTCGAAACACACCCTTGCCCACCAGGGTGACACCGGGGCCCCGGTCGCCCTAGTTCATTTCGAGCATCCTCGGGGCGTTCACGCTGGCGCGACCTACCGCATGGACCATCGGGTAGTTTCCCGATAGCAGCTCGTCACCGACCAGCTCCTCGAACCGGGCGCCGAATGGTTTCGACAA